>DATMOG010000076.1:0-25015 GCA_035568375.1 Candidatus Sulfotelmatobacter sp. | reverse complement strand
GATATGATACTACCAACTATATTGGACTACTCTTTGGTTCTATAGGCATCGCGGCACTATATTTCATTGCAAAAAAATTATTTAATGAGAAAGTAGCACTATTGAGCTCGATCCTCTTAGCTATTTCAGGACTATATCTTTCGGTAGCGCTATTTAGTATTCATGATTTCTTAATGACTGTATTTATCCTTCTCGCCTTTGTTTACTACTTGAACTCTCGATATATACTATACGCACTTTTTGCCTGCATTGCAGTGTTAACTAAAGAAACAGCGGTATTCTTTGCACTCAGCATATTACTATCTGATATTTTCATTAAGAAACATCGTAGCTTTTGGACTTTTGCTCCAATTGTCATTCTTTTCTGGTATATCGAGTTTATTCATTTTGCAGGATATCACCTATGGAATGACTGGAATTTCAGTCCAACAGCAAGTAAAGGAAGCATCTATACAATGATTAATAATCTTGTCACATTAAAAATTTTTAATAAATATGCTTATGAAAACTGGCTCCATCTTTTTATATTTAACTTTAACTGGGTTTATTGGTTATTTGCGATCGGTTCATTTTTCTACATAAAAACTGCTGAATTGAAAAAAAGTATAGCACCGATTGGCATATTTTTCGTTATATTTATGCTAACTGTTCTTTCTTTTCAAACTTTTACTATCAATCGTTACATACTTCCTCTCTTGCCATTTCTTTATCTTTTTGCAAGTTTCGGAGTAAGTAAATTAAAATGGCAGCCTGCCTCGATATCCTTACTTATCATCATCTCGCTTGTAAGCTTAGCCCAATCAATAGACCCGATTTCTAACTTCATCTGGCAAAAAACACAACTATTAGATGAAAGCGTTTACATCAATCATACCCTTGATGGAGACGATGGCATTACCTATAACCTTCAATATCTTGACCTGATGAAAACGAGAACTGACATGATCCTCAATAACAATTGTAACTTCCCAGAGCTCATTAAAACAGATACTCAAACGCTTTCTTTATTACATGTAAGCAATTGTAATAAATAAAACCCAATCTGTTACAATAGCATTATGAAAATCACCATACTTACTCTTTTTCCGGAAATGTTTGAGGGACCATTTGACCAATCTATTATAAAACGCGCTCAAGAAAAAAAAGTTGTCGAAATAACATATATTAATATACGCAATTTTGGTATTGGCGATCATAAAATGGTCGATGATACCCCCTATGGTGGGGGAATAGGTATGGTACTAAAAGTCGATGTCATGCATCAAGCAATAGAACATGCAAAAACGAGCTTTCTTACACAATCAAACAATAAGGAAGCTAAGCAATTAGTGCTCTTAACAAGTGCTTCTGGAAAGCCATATAAACAATCTCATGCAAACAAATTTTCCAAATTTGATCATATTATTATTCTCTGTGGACATTATGAGGGTGTGGATGAACGTATTATCAATTATATTGATGAAGAAATTTCGGTAGGTGATTTTGTTTTAACGGGAGGAGAAATACCAGCTATGGCGATAGTAGACAGTGTTGTGAGATTACTCGATGGAGCGATTACCAAAGGAGCAACAGAAGATGAGTCATTCTCACGTCCTAATCAGTTACTGGAATACCCCCATTACACCAAACCACGAAGCTATGAAGGAAATGATGTTCCAGAAATATTGTTATTGGGTAATCACAAAAAAATAGAGGAATGGCGACAAGAAAAATCGCTTGAAAAAACAAAACGAGTCCGCCCCGATCTCTTAAAAAAAACTAATTAGCAAGGTGTATTGCTATTTTTGCTCTATACAAACGAAATATATTAACAGAATATAAAGAGTACACATAAAATATGCGCAATTCTCCAACTAATGCTATTTCGTCTACCTCTTTTTTCATATTGAAAATATATAGATTCAAAATAATTATATATAAATAGTTTTTGATATTTTTAAAAAACCTACTATAGGTTGCTTTGACTGCTTTTATACGATATAATACACGCTATAAATAGAAAAATATCATAACAATATGACACCTGACCAAAAATTTTCAACTGGTTTGCCTGCACATAATCTGACAGAAAAATTCTCACGTGATGTTCTTGGAATAAAATTTCCATTCCCAAGCGGCAGATTAGTGCTGCGTGGGAAAGATGCAGGATGGAATATAAGCAATAATGGGGATTCTGTAAGTTTTGAACAAGACTCAAGTTCTAGTCCTGATTTTTTAGCACTTCGAGATAGAGTTGGTAAGTTAGTTAGTAGATATCCTGTGTTAAATAGTATTTTTACACTTACGACTCCAGTATATGCCGACGCAAAACCATATACAATATGTACGATACCCACAGTATCAAAATTAAATGCTTTCAGTAGTGACTTGTTTCATAATTTACCTTTAGCTGGCATTGAGCTTGTGCAAACAAACGACACAAAAGAAACGCCAGTTGCTACATATGTTAATCACCTAATGAATAAGCAATTACCTGTAAGTTCTGATCCAGATCTTTTCATACATGATATGCTTTGCCATTGGCTTGGAGCTGTGACAACTGAAAAAAAAGAATTTGATGTATTTAAAACATTAATTACAGAGGGAGACCAAGTTAGAGAACAATATGGAGACGATATACAACAAAGTTATATTGCCCGTTTAGGTCTTGCATTCGATATATTCTCAGGATCTGGAAGACCAGCTGAAAGATATACTCTACTGCATGACAGTTTATCAATTTTAGGCATGGACTATAAACATTTGAAAGGAGAAAGCATAGCAGTACCTATGCCAACAGAAATTCTTGCAACAAGTAAACAAATAGCAGCTACTATTCAAACTCATAATTACAATCTAAACAGAAACAATTATTATCGTGGAATTAATGGACGGTTAAGCCAAGCACAATAACATAATTTGTCTAGCTGTTATAATGTTCTATCGAAACTACTTAACACAAATTATAAAAAGAAAAAAACTATTATCTTATAAAGATTTATGGAAGAAATAATATGTATCTCATTCAAAATATGAAGGCTGCCTTAACAAAGCTTTTCTTTTTGAAAATGGGCTCTTAGAATAATGGCACTGCGGAAGCTGATCCTTCAGGCGCTGGAGCAACTTGGACTGTCGTGTTAGCGTTCGATTTGAACAATGACTGCAATAAACTCAATTGTGATGAAGAAACTGCCGTCAATGGAATACTAGGAGAAAAAGCCACGTTTGGAAATGCTTTCTGAAAAAACTGCAAAGTAATCGTAGCATTTGCTCCATTACCATTAATAGCTGTGATTTCTGAAAGAGGAAGACTAGTATCAAGTGCCTTGATAAACCTCTGAATCCTATCAAAAGTACCAGTAATAATAAGCGTTATTTGTATTTCTGAGATACCTTTATAGCGTACATCAGTTAATTGAGCATTTGAAGAATCAAGATTACCTACCTGAAATGAATAGTTACTCAGAGATACACCTGCATTAGCTGCATCAGAGGAAACTGTTTGTAAGATGGAACCAAAATCTTTACTTGAAGGCAATGCAGATGTTGCTGTCTGCAATTGCGTATTTAATGTATTCCTATTCAAATTAGTCATAAAAGCTATATTCTGCTGAATTATCGATATCCGTTGTTGTGTTGCATTTATTTCTTGGCGTATTGAAAACCAATTACTCACTTCAGGGATAATGACATAAAACAATAACACCACACAGACCAATATTGTTAGTCCGATCACAACAAGTGAATAATATTCTGAATCCCGAAATCGGTAATACCAATATCGGAAGCCTTTTTTACCTATCCAAACATCAGTTTTTATACTCATAATAAAGTAAGCTGTACAGTAAGTATATATGTATTTATGTTTGTATTTGCGTCATTTGTTAAGCTTATCAATGTTACATTCGAAAATACCGTTTTTTCTTGAACATACTGAATTATTCCATTAAGAAAATCATCAAGCGATTTTAATGAAGAGTTGTTAACAGTAAGGATAATTGATTTCTTATCTGTTTGCATAGCAGTGATTGTTGTTCCGCTTGTCATTTTTGCTTGTATCAAGCCTAGTGGTTGATCAAGTGTTTGACGTTTAGAAACTATATTTTTAATCGAACTTGTCCTCTCATTAAGCAAGGCTAATTTCACAATATCTTTTTGAAATTGTGATAAGTTCAAACTTAATGATTGCTCTTGCTTTTGCAACGCAGGAAGGGGAGAAAGGGCAACTAATATAAAGATGATCACCGACGATACTGAAACAATAAAGAGTATCCCAACAGTTATGACTCTCATCGTATGCAACCGGCGGAAGAATGCCGTCTGCGTAGTTTTTTTATTTGGTTCTAAAAGATTTATTCCTTCATTCATAGTCTTTTAAGGCAAGACCAACAGCAACCGAATATGCAGGTCCTTTTGACTCAACTTCTTGGGGGACTCCTTGCACATTAAGTATTTTCCAAGGATTTGCTAAAACAGCTTCAATTCCTAAATTTTGGGCAAAATAAACAGTAAGTCCAGGTAAGCTTGCTCCGCCTCCTGTTAATAAAAGTTGTGAGATTGGAAACTCATTTTTATACTTTTCCGTATAATAAGTAACTGCCTTTTTGACTTCAGTCATCAGCGCCGCCAAAACAGGCTCAATTGCTTTTCTTATTTTGCCTCCAAAATTTTTATCAGACAACCCATAGACACATTTATACTCCTCTGCTTGAGACGGTTGTAATCCAAAATCTGAAGCGATAGCACGAGTCAGGGCATTACCACCTAAAGGTACCGAATAATTAAATACAAGAAACCCATTTTGCACAATGCCTAGTGTCGTACTCGTTGCACCAATATTAACAATCAATGAGGTTAGTGATTTTTGGTTAGGCGATAAGCCTCGAATTACAGCCAAAATTTCCGTTTCGATCGAAACAATTGTTAAACCTGCAAGATCAAGAATTGCTTGATAACGTTTAATTAAATCTTTAGGCGCAGCAACTAATAATACTTGCATTTTATCTTCAGAAAGAGAATTTTTAAAATCACGTAGTTTACTCCATGCAAGTGTTACCGATTCCAGTGGCATAGGGATATATTGCTCCGCTTCCCAATAAATAGCATTTGCAAGCTCACGATCAGAAATAACTGGCATTTCGATAATTTTGGTAAAGGCATGACTTTCAGGAAGTGAAATATTAACATTGTTGGTCGTAATTTTTGCATCGATGACGAGTTTATTAATGACCTGAGCCATTTCTTGTTGATCAAAGGGGGACTCAGACTGCATACCCTGTACGGGAGTTGCTAGCAACAGAGAAGAAATATAAGAAATGGTACTATTATTACGATTCAACCATGCTACTTTTATAGCTGTTGTACCAATATCTAATCCAAAAACATTACTTTTCATATATTTTTACTGCGGGAAAAACAAACTATATTGGAAAGCTTCTGGAGGTAGTTGTGGATAATGTTGATATGTTACAATTTTCCGTTGCGTATTACCTGACGTACCAGTTGCTTGAATTATTGACCCTTGTGATGGTAATACGACACAATTTGCACCAAAGCTATCACACCCTGTAACCGCAATGATTGTTGAAGCATAGAGAGGTATTACCCTCACATAAAGCCCTGTTCCTGGTGCCAACACAATAGTATCTTTATACCGATAGGAGTTACCAGCGGCAATTCCCCCTACGGAAACGTAGTGAAATTTATTTGATAGACTTCGTGGAGAACAAGGATCTACTCCGTAACGAGCCATTACCGGATTTGCCTGATTTCCACTCAGTACTATGATTTCCAAGGCAGCCATCGTATTCAATGCAGGACTTGGATCACAGATATCAGCAACATTTCCCCAGTAAAAAGTAAGATTATTGCCAGTCCATGGAGGCGTGTAATTTGGATACTGTGACAACCATAAATCTACTGCACTATCTTTCAAAATCGGCGCGCCATTATTTAAAGCAAATTGAGTACCTGAAACGGAAATGATATTTGTCTGATATGCAGAATTATTACTAATAAAAGAGCCGGAAGTAGCGCTACTATGTGTTAATGATTGTTCAATTCCAGCTTCTGCAGCCGAAAAAGCCCGTTCTGAATTCGCCGAATCCTGAGAAATTTTTGTATTCATAATAGATCTCGCTGCAACAGACAACCCAACAGTTAATGCAGTAACCATCACAAGTACTACAATCAGTAAGATTTGCCCTTTTTGATATTCTTGCATATGATGTACGTTATTTCTTAACAAATTATCAAAAACCAGGTGAGCACACTTGCCTTGATAACGCTTTTGTATAAAATATATTACTTTAATCGTAACAAGCTGTTAAGATAGTGTCAATGACAATACCGAGGGTTCTCTAAATGAGTTGGCATATAGTTAAGTAAATTATGCTTTGAAAGTCACTATTAGCATTGGTTTGAGCAATTCAGAATGCACATTTCAGAAGATCAAGATGTACTTACCAATTAGTTCAAACAACAGCAGAATTTATCAAAAGATATACTAATAAAAAAATGTATATCTGAGATAACGCAACATGCAATAAAGAGATACTTATTTTTGTTTCAGAGTTGTATAGTGAGCTATAATAATGACATAAAAACATTAAAGCGTTTTTGTCCTTTTGCTATATTGTTCCCAGACCTGATGTGCTAATAATGGTAATCATTATTTGATATATCGGCAACTAATTCATTAATAATTCCTCATGGTAACACTACTTTGAAAGGGAAGTTGAAACTTTGTCTCTGTAAAACTACCAGAATTTTTAGGTGAAAGGGTAAATTGAATCAAAATTGTCGGTGGATCGTTGTTAGTAGCTTGTGAACAAGTAAAAAAACACGAGGATACCGTTATCGATGTAGTATCCAATAACGGAGCACTATTTGATGCAATCGATCCACCCGTGCAACTAAAAGTGGTTTGTGCATAATCAGTGAGAGAGGTAATAGTAATAGCACTAACAGAGGCTGTTGGTATACATACTGCAGGACTATTAAGACTAGATGCATAACGTATACCTTTTACCATTTGAGAAAGAGCGGCATCACCATTCTGTCTTGCAGATTCCAAAAGATCTGTTTTTTTTGCACCACGAAGAGTAATCGAAATGACAGAAACTGCAATCGTTCCAATAACACTCAAAATACCTATAACGGTAAGCAATTCTAATAAAGTAAACCCTTTAGTAAATTGATAATTAAAAAATGAAAATTTTTTCATGGTACTTGCACTGGATTCAGCGTTGAAAGACATGATGTTTCTATTTGGGCATGACAATAGGGATTTGTAGGATTCGTACATTTACCATTACTAAAAGCTACACTTATTGTAACTTTGGCAACATTTGCACTACATCCGGGTATTTGCTGAATTTGCACAGAACGAACAAAATTATCGATATTAGGAGTACAGCCGCTTAATGGTGAACCAAGCGAAGTTTGCCCTTTACCAAGACAATAAATGCCATTCTTCTGAGAAAAAGCAGTATAATCAGCATCTCGTACTTGTCGAACAATTTCTGTACCTTGCTGCGCATATTTTGTAGCAAGTGTTTGATCTCTATTATATTCTGCATTACTTAGGGAGGTGGTCACTGCAACAGCAATAGCAGAAAGGACTATCGACATTACTGCAAGTGCTGCCAAGGTTTCAATCAACGTTTGTCCTAATTCAATTTTTTTTACTTTCATAGACTCAATTAATAGCCACAATACCTGTTCCACTAACCCTAATTGTTTTGCTTTTTCCGTATCCTGCAATACTAATCGTTGCTGGAGTTATTTTTGGTGTTATAACAACACCAGACGAAATTGCAAAGACGACAGAAGGATCTGACGCACCCGTAAAAGACACATTCGAAGGTAATTGGTTAGTGGTAATAACTTGTTTAAGACCACAAACAGCAAAAAGAGTATACTGCTTACCATTCGGAGTTACGTCAACTTCGTAACCAGTAACAGGATTTGAACAACTACTGGGAACTACTTGGGAAATCGAACGTGACTCCGCAGTCTGTAAAAATGTTGCGAGATCGTTAGCAGAAGACTGAACAGATTGTGTTGCATTATAAGAAGAATATGAAGCGATCCCAAGTGCAGTTAACAGACCGATAAGTGAAAACACTACCAACAATTCAATAAGAGTAAATGCCTTTTGCATTGATTGGGAAAAGGTGATAGATACTATTGGCATAAAGAAATCGCTCACATTTTTATTATCGCCTTTCAGCTGATAAGTTGCAACTTCTCATACCTATGGATTATTAAGCGTGTATGACCAGTTCGTAGTACCTCCTGTACAATAATTTGCATTATTAGAAGTGTCTTTTTGCGAATCATTTATATTCTCTAGACAAACAATCAACGTATATGTTGTAAAGGCAGGACCATTAGTAACATATGTGTATTTAAACTGTGGATTATTAAGAGGATCGCAAGGGATTTTTTGCATATATGTTGCCCCATTAAAAGTAAGGCTTCCTCCACAAGAAACCTGTGCAGCAGTAGGGTATTGCCCTTGATCCGCTCGATATTGTTCAAATGCTGACTGTAGCTGTCTCAAATCTGATTTACGTTGCGCGTCGCGTGCTCGTGCTTTTGCGCCAAGAAAGTTTGCCATGAGAAACGTCGTCAATATGCCAATTATGGCTATAACTAGCAACAATTCAATTAATGTAAAACCTTTTCCGTTTTTCATACTATTGCCTTTCCTCAAGGAGAAACATTTGGACTAGATATACCATAATTACAGGTCCCACCACAAGCAGTATTCTGCGGAAAACCAACAATCGCCCTGGAAAATCCTGAACATGCGTTTCCATTATTACATGATTGTGGATCCTTGCTCCCTCGTTCTAAATTTGTATATAGATAGTACGCTTGCCCTGTTGAAAAATAGACATAATTCTTGCCTGTAACTGGATCTTGTGGCAATTTGTTTATATAAGGTGCCCAGGCACTACCCCAACTTAAACCATTAATTTCATTTGAAGTAGAAGAGGGGTAAGCATTATTATCTTGATAATATAATTCTAATGCTCGTTGTAATGTTTCCAAATCAGTTTTCCGACGTGCATCATTCGATTTCTGAAATTGTGCAATTGGATTAATGGTGGTTAACAAAACCGATATGAGAAGGCCTAAAATAGCTATCACTACTAACAGCTCTATGAGTGTAAAACCCTTGTGCATATCTATATTATTACCCTTCACTATTGAATTAGCAACTCGTAAATCAAAAATTAAGAAAGCGCATTAGGTAAGCAATAGCTACATCTCCCCATAATAAACTAATTATAGTACCAAAGACAAGAAATGGCCCAAAAGGGATAGTTCCTCCATTAAATTTTTTCTTTTTCAAAGCTATCAAAATCAGAGAAATAATGGCACCTGTTACAAAAGCGATATAAAGCCCAAGAATTACCCGTGGAAATCCAAGCGTAAATCCCATCAGACAAGCATAGACAACATCGCCAAAGCCCATGCCGCGTCCTTTTGTAATTGCAAAAAGTAAAAAGAAAAATCCGCCAGCTCCAACTGCAGAAATAATAATATTACTAATATTTGTTTGGAACCCAAGAAATTGTCTGATATAAGGACTTAATGGAAGAAAAGGAAATACAATATCCCATACTAGCGTTACAAGAAAAGCAAAAGTGACAAATTTAAAAGGAATAATACCATAACGCACATCTGCAAAAAAAATAGTCACCAACGCACCAATAAGTAAAAAATAATAGAGGAATACTAATTGATAAGCGAATTGTCCAATGAGATATGTCGGCTGCTGTAATAACGCAATGCCAATCGCAAGATAAGCAATCCCTGTAGAAAATTCAACCAGTGGATAGAACCAACTAAGCCTTTTATGACAATACCGACATTTCCCTTTCAGAAGAAAAAAAGAAATGAGCGGAATTAGATCAAATGCATGTAACGTATGACGGCAATGATCACAATGTGACCTACCCTTCCAAATAGGCTCTTTACTACTAAGACGGTCAACAATAACACCTATAAAGCTTCCAACCGTAGTCCCAAAAACAAATATTAACAAATAAAAAAACAATACCATATACATTATATTTATTATTTAAAATATTAAAGCTTCTATAAATTATATACTACTTTTCTCAAAAAACTGTACACATTATTTCTTAGTATAGCAAGCAAAAAATAGAATGACACGTTTCGATATAGTAGTTAACACATATTTAAAAGTATTTGAGGTTACAAATTTATACTAAAAATCCGACTGTTTGTTTTGCGGTTACTATACTTCATTTATTTACCCTTGCAAAAAGGACCCAAAGGGAGTCTTTCTCTTAGTAACAAAACCTCTTTTATGAAATAACTTGCTGATCAATCTGGTAGTTGACAAGGATTTCATGCTGACATACTCTATAGATATGAAAAGAAAATCTATCACTGTAAAAAGAAAAAAAACAAAGCGTGTACTAAAGAAACATCATAAAATTATTCTTATGTCAGCTTTCGGTGCAATGGCACTTATTGCACCGCTTTGGGGATCTATTTATTCTCAATCAAGTTCACACAGTGGAGAAATAACAACAAAAACTGAAATTAAACCATGCAGAACAACTACAAGCACTCCTTGTCCTACTCCTTTAAATACCCCAATAAACCATGTAAAATATCTCTCGTGTACTGAGTGTTCATCTAAAACTCTTTGTTTTAGCGCCTCAAAAAAACTGGCATATTGTGGAGGAATATTAAATGCAGCACAAACACCTTCTGATGTTTCCTGTGTATCGTGTCCACAAATTATAAAGACCCCTACTATAACACCTAGCTATCATCCTGTCCCTTCATGTTTTACACGAGTGCTGGTAAACAATACAACAAAACCTGAATATACCTATCGTCCTTGTACTAATTCCAAATAGTGCCATTTTATCTCTAAACTAGAAACCCCCAATCTTATCAAGTTGCAAGCCCAGTTATTTTTTAATATATCTGCTAAAATAGATGTATGATTTTCACAAAAAGTGAACCTTACACAATTAAAGAGATACAACAACTAAAAGAAGTATTTGATACCTATATCAAAACAGTTATTGATATTGAAAGAAAAACTTGCTCTGCAGGTTGTGATCGACATTATGAATCAGAAAAAATATTGTTAAAGCAAGGTTCAAAGCAATCAAATGTATGGGGAGGAGGAGTAGATATAGAAACTAAAGATATTGACTTCAATTCATTTATCAATATACGACCAGCAGAGAATAATACAAGTAATGAAATTCAAGACAAAAAAATAAGAGAAAAATATGAACAGCTAACAAAATATTTTTTTAAGGAACTCTATGAAAAATAAAATTATTCTAGAATCCCTTTCAATGGATCTATTGCGTGTTGCTCTCGGACTTCACAGAGGGTCATATAAAATGGCTGAGCGATTTGCTGAAGAAGCACTTAAAAGAAAGCAAGAAATACATGAGTCAGATATTAAACCATACTTCAAAAAAACACTTTCCCGAATGGAAATTTCACTAAAGACCTCTGATCTAGAAAAAAGAGCAGAAGATGCACTTATGTATAGCACTCTTGTCCGAAATTATTGTCAAATATTTTGTTGAAACTCAAAAAAATATATGTATTGCAAATTTAGAAAACCTATTTTGCCCTTTCAGCATTTCTTAAGCAAGATCAGGTAAAATTTGATATACTTTTATTTATGCATAACTTTTTCGCAGGATTAATGGGTTTCTTTATGGGTTTTGGCTCTTTTTTTCATGGCGGGCATGGCTTACCTATTCATGTTAATCAGACACAAAGTACTCAACAGGCAACTGCTTCAGGCACACCAGATTCCTCTTCCTCAGGCATGATGGAGCGGGGATTTGGTCATGGCAAAGGCATGAATCTGCCAATTGGGCAGAGACCTTTTTTTGGAACAGTCACTACGGTGAATGGTTCAAAAATCACCGTTCAAATGGTTATGTTAGGTAGAGGATTTAGAATGAATCAATCAGTTACTCCAACAATAACACTTGGAACAACGCAAATAATTACTATTACTCTTGATAGCTTTACAAAGTATGTTGGTGGTTCTCAATCAGATATTGCAGTGAATACTAAAATCGCAGGAGTTGGCAAACTAAATAGCGATGGAAGTATAACCGCCACTCAGATAAGAATTAATGCAACTATGCCAAGTTCAAATGGCTTCTGGCATGGTCAGGGAAAGCCGGATGATAACGGCCACAATAGGAATCAATAAGCAAACCTTAAACCCTCATGGTAAAATGCCATTCGTTAAGTGTTAATCCTGTATATATTTCCTTACATATCTCATTTAACCACATGAGACTTCTACTCTTTGTTCTTTTCAAAACAGTAATAAGAGAGAGTATCTTTCAAAAATCTATGTTATAGTTACATTATGACAAAACAAGAAAAAGTACTAAAAATTATTGCATCTTTAAAAAAGGTATATCCTCATGCAAAAATCGCTTTGGACTATGAAAACCCTTTTCAGTTACTCATCGCCACAGTCCTCGCAGCACAGTCTACCGATGTAGGGGTTAACCAAGCTACCCCAAAACTATTTGCACACTATCCAACTCCTGAAAAAATGGCAAAAGCAAGTCGTGAAGAGTTGGATACTTATATAACAAAAATAAATTTCCATTGGAACAAAACGCGCTTGATTAAGGATGCTTCACAAATGATTGTGGATCAATTTAATGGAAAAGTCCCAGAAAATATGAAAGACTTAGATTCATTGCCAGGAGTTGCGAGAAAAACAGCTAATGTCGTTCTTAGCTGCGCTTTTGGTAAACCTGAAGGAATTATTATTGACACCCATATGATCCGTATGTCAAATAGACTAGGCTTAACAGATGCAAAAGATCCAGTAAAAATTGAACAAGACCTAATGGAAATTGTTCCAAAAGAACACTGGGTAGATTTTCCGCTCATGCTTATTCTCCATGGTCGACATTTTTGTACCGCAAAAACACATACTTGTGAAAATTGTCCACTTGGTGATTTATGCCCCGATATGAAAAAATAGTTGCGATTCTTTCCCTGTCGTGATTATAGATAAATAAAATTATTTACATTAATAATGTACGTCATCATACAAAGATCAATAATAAATTCATTTTCTCTTCTCATCTATAAACTATTATAAGATGTGCCTATAACTCCCAAATGGCCATAAACTGATTGTCCAAAAAATTCTGCTATAATGCTTAGATGTTAGCAATTATCTTTGCATTTATTGTCTTCTTAGTATGGGGAGTTGGAGATATTTTTACTACAACCGCATCCCGAAAAATGGGTTCTTATAATGCCTCTTTTTATAACTATTTGGTTGGTGGTATTTTTGGTGCATTTTATATCCCTTTTGCATTAAATAGCTTAAAAGACTTTAGTTTACCAATGATCCTTTTAAGCGCCTTTTTAGCTGTAACGCAGCTTATTGCTTTTTTTTCTTATAACGAAGGACTTAAAATTGGTAATTCATCTCTTGTTGGAACAATTGCAGGTTCGTTTACTGCTATCGTGGTAATTCTTTCAGTACTTTTTTTGAAAGAAAAGCTCTTTATGCAACAAGTATTTTCTATTATGATTATTTTCATAGGATTATTTCTTTCATCAATTAATATATCTGATCTACGAAATAGTAAATCAATTATTAACAAAGGTACAATATATGCCCTTATCGCAATGGTTGGATGGGCGATAGACTTTACATTTATAAAAATACCTGTGCAAAAGGTAGGATTCTTTTGGCCTACTTTTGTTGCCGATATTGTTGGATCATTGGTATTTTTTGTATTTGGTATAAAAAGAATAAAAATGCCTAAATTAAGTTATCGAAGTGGATTCCCTGCTGTGTTATTATCAGGCTTATTGCTCACTATTGGTACATTCAGTTATAGTTTCGCAATCGATCAAGGATTATCATCTATAGTTGCTTCAATAGCAGGAGCATATCCTGCATTATTTGCTTTACTTGCATACTTTATTTTTAAAGATCCTATTTCTCATCAACAAAAATTTGGAATGGTAGTAACATTATGCGGAATAATTTTGCTTGCCTATTTTAGTGGATAGATTTATATGAAGAGACTGGAGTTTTGTAAAGGATGACAAGTATGAGTACGACTTACGCAAATTAACCAAATGCAAAGGTACTTAATGATTTTGCCATATGAACAAAATTTACCAATGCAGAATTTATACACCGGTAACCCAGTTACTATTAGAACCTGCTATAATTGCTTGATCAAACACAATAATTATTGCACTTTCTATATTCTTCGCCATGGAGAAACAGAGTGGAATGTAAAAGGAATACTACAAGGACATGCAGATTCTCCACTAACCATACAGGGAATGGCTCAAGCAAAAATATTAAAAGAAGAACTTAAAAATATCCATTTAGATGGAGCTTTTTCCTCAGACTCTTTAAGAGCATATAGAACTGCTGAAATCGTCATGTTAGATCGAAATCTTACTATAAAAACAACACAGCTTCTTCGTGAAAGATATTTTGGAAAATGGGAAGGTAAGCCATATTCTCTATTTTCTTATAAATTAAAGCATATGTTAAATGAATTTTTATTTTTATCTGATAAAGAAAAACAATCATATAAATATCCAGACATGGAAAGCGATGAAGAAATTGTAGCAAGGTTTATCACATTTCTTAGAAAAACAGCAATTGCCTCTCCCAATAAAACACTTCTTATTGCTACGCATGGTGAAATAATGAGAAGTCTTCTTATTCATATAGGATTTGGAACATATGCAGAACTACCTCCCCATGCAGTAAGTAATAGCGCCTTTATAAAATTACACTCTGATGGAGTAGACTTCTTAATTAAAGAGACAAAGGGAATAATTAAAGAATAGGATTCCTAATTATACTGTAGAAATATAAAAAATTTCACTATTTTTAAACAAAAAAGCACGAATAGAGTTTATATCTGTCAACTAATTTTCTATTAAGCCGTATTCTTAAATTCTTGATATAATATGTTTATGTTTGAAACATTGGCAAAAGTAAGCACACCAATTATTATATTTCTTCTTGGTTATTTGTTAAAACGATTAAACCTTCTTAAAAAGGAAGATGGAGATTTATTTCTAAGACTAGTCTTCTATATTGTAATGCCCGCACTATACCTTCTCTCTATCCCATCCATAAAGCTTGTTCCTAGTTTATTCTATCTTCCATTATTAGTGCCTGTAGTCATATTTACAACATTTTTTGTTTCATGGATTGTTGCAAAGGCACTTGGATTACAAAAAACTTCGTTTGGAGTATTTCTCGTGGCAACAATGATTATGAATACAGGATTTTTATTACCATTCTTCATTGCTACTTATGGCAATGCTGGTTTAGTAAGGTTGTCTTTGGTTGATGCAACTAATGGATTACTGACTTTCAGTTTTGTCTACTTTATTGCAGCAAAATATGGAGCAGGGAAAACAAGTACAAAACTTTTAGTGCAAAAAGTGCTTCTTGCACCACCAATATGGGCAACAGTAGTAGGTTTAGTGCTTAATTTCTCAGGATTTAGGTTGCCATTAATAGCAACAAATTTTCTACAAGCAATAGGTAACCTTGCAACTCCATTGATCATGTTAGCACTTGGTTCATATTTTACGCTGAAAGTAGTAAGAATTTGGGAGGTGCTACCAGCACTATTTATTCGCTTTGGATTTGGCCTTATGCTTGGTCTCATTTTTTCTGCGATATTTCACTTAGAGGGTATGACAAAAATTGTTGTAATTCTCTGCGCAGGGGCTCCTATTGGATATAACACACTTACTTTTTCTTCACTTGAAAAGTTAGATATTGAATACGCAGCGAGTATTGTTTCTGCTTCTATGCTTTTAAGCATAGTTATTGTACCCATACTATTTGTTTTAATTAAGTGATTTTTTTGAAGTAAGAGGTAAAAATATTTTAAGTTAAAAAATAAGTAAATACTGTATCTGTTGCAACAGTATACTCAGGATACTCTACTGCTACCCAGAAGGCAATTCGAAAACCATACCATGCAATGCCCACCTACAAAATTAATCTCAAATTTTGATAAAAGAAACAATATATAAAGTTTGCTATACTACGAGTATGTTTAAAGCTATTATTTTTGATTTCGATGGAGTTATCGGTAAGAGTGAAAAGGCACGATTTATTATTTTTAAAAAAGCTTTTACAAAAAAATGTAATACTTCCCGATAATAAATTCAAAAATCTCAAGATATCAGGTTTTTTAAAAACAACAAACGATTTTGATGAAATTGTTTCTAAAATAGATTTACATAAGAAACTGTAATCTAATTAGACACTCTCTAGAATACTAAAAGGAAATATAGAATACTAAAAAGGGGACTAGTATAAATATGAATTATAAAGGAATAATTATTGAAGAAAGTTTACAAGATACTATTCTGTTAAAACAGATAAAGGTTATAGAAACAAAAAGAGAACCTATTACTGAAAGGCATAAAACTCCTTGGCTAACGCAATGGACTTTACATACTGTCGAGATACCAAAAAATAAAGCTATTGAGATTGCTGAAAAGATTAGTAAATCATTTGATAGTGAACATCCAAATTGGTATGCAGACTACAAAAACAAAAGCTTTCATTATATTATTTATTCTGGAAAAATCTTCAAAGTTAATCTAGCAAATCCCGTTCTTTATAAAGAAGCAAAACAGTATGGAATTTCTATTGGTCTTCCTGAATATCAAGTAAACTTTGCACCTGAAGCTAAAGTTTGAAAAAGATACATATGAGAAAAAATAAGTTAAAAATAGTACTACTTGGTAGCCTTCCTAAAGGTGATAATGCACGAAAAACCTTTATGGACTGGAAACTGGAATATATTGAAAAAATACAAAAAAAAATTCCAGAAGCTATTTTCATTCATGGCGATTTAATCAGTGATAAAGAAGGTTCAGAAGTCGTTGTCGGACATGACCTGTGGCTAATTAAACATGCAGATATTGTTATTGTCCATGCAATCTCAAAAATCGGAGCAGGAACAGCACAAGAGATGGTTATAGCAAAAATATTCAAGAAACCTGTTATCTCTGTTATCCCTAAAGATACTCATCACAGAAAATCAAATATTGTTTTTCATGAAACACTTATTAAAGATTGGATACACCCTTTCCTTGATGTTTCCTCTGATGCAGTAGTACAAAACATTGATGAAGTGATTGTTTGGATAAAAAAATATATGCGTGGATCTCTCAAGGTGAAAGATTTTTCGGTGTTTGATAAAACTATACAATCCTTTGAAAAAAAACTACCAAAAGCATATACAGAATATATTAAAAAATAGGCTAAGGGTTATGAACGCATGAACAAATCTATATTCTCCAATAAACCCTTCCTGTTTATTCTTTTCACTGCTTTTTTATCGGTAATGGGAATCGGACTTATCATTCCGGTTATTCCTTTTATCGTTGGTGAATATATCAATCCGCAAAAAACAAATGAAATTGCTTTCTGTGTAGGATTATTGATTTCTGTCTATTCTTTTTGCCAATTCTTCGCTGCTCCTGTAATTGGTGCATTGAGTGATAAATACGGCAGACGTCCAATCCTTTTGTTGTGTCTGTTGGGATCCGCAATCGGTTATTTTCTTTTCGGAATAGGCGGTAGCATCGCTATTTTATTTATCTCACGAATTATTGATGGCTTCACCGGTGGAGATATCAGTTCTATTTTTGCATACACAGCTGATGTAACTCCTCCTGAAGATCGTGGAAAATATTTTGGCTTGATTGGAGCGACAATTGGTGTAGGATTTATTTTGGGTCCTGCTATTGGTGGACTGTTATCAACAATTTCACTTTCCGCACCGGTATTTTTTGCAGGCATATTATCCATAATAAATATGCTCTATGGATTTTTTATTCTTCCTGAAAGTTTGAAGAAAAAAAATCGCATGAGCAATTTTTCGCTTCATCACTTAAATCCCTTTGCACAAATGCACTATATTGTAAAAAATAGTACACTCAAAAAACTACTCATTATCGGCTTCTTTTATTATATGGCTTTTGGTCAGTTAGTTGGTATTAACTCGGTATTTTATAAAGATATATTTCATTGGAACCCATCAGGTATCGGTTATTATTTTCTCAGTCTGGGATTCTTTGATATTATCGCGCAAGGATATCTAACAAACAAACTCTTACCTATTTTTGGTCCAATCAAGCTTGTTATTTCGGGTTTACTTATTACAGCACTTGCCTTTTTCATCAATGTGATCATTTCTTTTTTTCCCATTGTATTTTTTGTTTACCTGTACATTGTTATTTATGCACTTGGAAGCGGACTTTTTGAACCATCTTTTGGTGGCCTTATTTCACGTGTTGCAAATCCTAAAGAACAGGGTCGTATTCAAGGAGCAAACCAATCGATACAATCGATCACAAGAATTCTGGGGCCTCTTTTTGCAGTAATGCTTTATCAATTTAATCACAGTCTTCCGTGGATTAGCTGTGTTCTGTTTTCAATTCTTGGAGTACTGCTTCTTTTTCAGTTCAAGAAAAAAATAAGTAGTCACATATAGTCATCGATCTATGAGATCTATCTTGTTGTTGGTAATGTATATTACAATCAATCTTCCAACATACTTTTAATCCGTATCTGCAGTTCATAGTATGTTGCAACTGCTTATTGAAATAGGCAAGTGTTAATTTAAGACTAATTATACGGAATCCTCAATTTATCCTGAGCGGGCGATATAAATCGGACCCACTACCTTCTCCTTGATAACAGGATGTTCCGCACGCACGCAAAGAATAAAAAGTTCACATGGATAATAGCAAACTCCAGGCAAATTGTAAAATACTCCCATTTGAACATATGAATTGAACTGAACCTCAGAGTATTGTAAGATAAATGCATGTCAGAACAGGAACATCAGGAAGACGAAGTAATTTTCAAAAGCTTCTTTGTCCCCTTAACAACTGTCAAAATAATCTGTTGGATTATTATTATTGGATTATTTGTCTACTTTAATAGTTTATTTAATGGCTTTGTTGGTGACGATAACGCACAAATTCAAACTAACCCTGCTGTTCATTCAATCACAAACATCTTTTTATTATTCAGAGGAAGCACACAATATTTGGCTCAGACACAACAATTTATAGGACTTTACTACAAACCTTTATTATCAATTTCGTATACAATTATCTATTCATTATTTGGTGCAAACGCTTTTTTCTTTCATTTATTTCAAGTATTATTGCATATTGGCAACGTAATACTTGTTTATCTCATTCTCAGAAAATTTTTTCGCAAAACAACCGCATTTGTTCTCTCACTAATTTTTTTACTGCATCCAATTAATAACGAAGCTGTTGTCTATATCGCAAATCTTCAGGATGTACTTTTCACTTTTTTCGGTTTACTCGCTCTGAAGTTCCTTATCGAAAAGAAATCAATGATTTTTATTAGTGTAATGTTGTTATTGTCTCTTTTAAGTAAAGAGTCTGGGATCATATTCTTTTTTATCATAGGTTTGTATTACATTCTCTTTTCAAATAAATCAAAAAAGGAAAGTATTAATTTCGTTTTATCTTTGTTGACGGTGATTGGCATATATTTATTTATGAGAATTGTAATTGGTAACATCGGATTTAACACCAAGTATCTCTATATGGCAGAGAACGCCACATTTATACAGCGGTTGTATACAATACCTTCGCTTATACTTTACTACTTACGAATGGTTTTCTTCCCAGTAACAATCGCTTTTGGTTGGTATTGGGTCATAACAACCCCGACACTTACTAATTTGGGACTACCCTTATTAATCGCAGTTGCGTTTTTTATATTGTTATTGGTTCCGTTATATTTTCTCCCTATATACAAAAAGCAATGGAAAGAATATCTTTTTTTTCTTTTTACCCTATACATTAGTTTGGCAATCAGCTTACAAATTATTCCTTTAGATTTTACTGTTGCTGATCGTTGGTTCTATATGCCTTTATTTGGACTGCTTGGATTAGTTGGCGTTTGTTATGAGTCATTTCTTATACAAAAGTTACAAAAAAAGCATATGCAATCAGCACTAATTGTTGTGCTAGTTTTACTCTTTTCATTTTTTGTTTATAAAGATGTTACAAGAAATACTATATGGGCAAATAATTTAACGCTTTGCGGCCATGATTCTCAAATAAACCCTCAGAGCTATCTTATGCAATATTGTTATGCAAATGAGCTATATGCCATACAGCAGTATAAACTCTCAGAAATACCCGCTTTAAAAGCAGTTGAATTTTATCCAAAATACTTTCTTGCATGGGAAACACTTGGCAGAGATTATTATGCTTTAGATAATAAACCAGATGCAGAAAGAGCATTTGCAAAAACGGTATCGCTTAATGCTTTTGGTTATGGAAGTGACGAGCTTGCTTTGGTTTTAGTTTATGAAAAAAAACCACAAGAAGCAAAAGCTATTGTTCAAAAATATTTAAGGACAGCACCAGACAATGCCCAGCTTTGGTATGCACAAGCACTTGCAGATTATAAGCTTGGAGAGAAACAAGAAGCAGTAACTTCAGCAAAAAATGCTTATCTGTTAGAACCATCTCCGATAACATACAAAGTCTATTATAGACTGAGCAAAGGACTATCTATAATATTTTAATTCCAAGTTTAGCTATTGACAGCTGAGAGAAATATTTGCTTAAATTGATATGAACAAATTTAAGCTGGATGAAATTAAGATTAACACTCCTAAGCATACTTTTTTTAACGGTATTTTTTGGTTTCTTATCTGCAAGGCCTGCCTTAGCAGATTCTGTTACACTTTCAGGTAGTGTCAAGGACTCATCTAGCAATTCAATATCTGGTGCAACGATTAGCGTAAACGATTCAAATAATGACAGCACAACAACAGATAGCTCAGGTAATTATAGTCTTTCAATACCAAGTGGTACTTATAACGTACAAGTAACACCTCCTTCAGGAAGTGGATTATCATCAGCTGTAGCACTAAGCCAGAATATATCAGGTAATACTACTCTTAATTTTTTCCTTGTGCAGTCTGGTAACGCTGTTTTAAGTGGACATTTATATGATTCACAAGGGAATGGATTATCTGATCAACAAGTTATATTGAAGGCAAGTAATGGTAATTTAATCCAAACAACAACTGATAGCTCTGGAAATTATTCGCTTCAAGCATCAACAGGGACATATACCCTTGAAGTTGTTTATCCTAGCGATGGTAGCAGTACATTAACTACTGTTCCCGAAGCATATCAATTTTCAGCTTCAAATTTTTCTCTTAATCAAAGTACTTTATTAAATATTACTATTCCCTCAGATCAAGTAAGTGTGCATATACAAGATTCATCGGGAAATCCAGTCAGTAACGTGCAGGTTCAAGTTCCACAAGTTAATGTCAGTAATTTATCTATTGGTGGAAATACAACAAATGCTGGTGGAACATCATATTATGGAGTTGGAGGTTACTCACAGCCTCAGACTGATGCGTCCGGTAATGCAACACTTTATTTATTTCCAAATACCTCATCTAACCCATATTCTATTATTGCTACTCCACCAAGCGGTAGTAATTCTGGAACAACTACGACTTCTAATATTGTTATTACTGGTAAAATACCTCTGAAACAATATCTCTTAAACCAGTAGTTACCTTGAGCGGTCATGTGTATGATTCACAAGGGAATGGGTTGTCTGATCAACAAGTTATATTAAAAGCTGGAAGTACCAATATTCAAACAACTACAGATAGCTCAGGAAATTATTCTCTTCAAGCTGTTCCAGGGACATATACCATTGTAGTTGTTTACCCCAGTGATGGAAGCAGTACTCTAACAACTGTGCCTGAATCGTATCAGTTTCAGGCTTCTAATTATTCGCTAACACAAAATACATCACTAAATATTACTTTTCCTGAGGAACAAGTTACCGTTCATGTGCAAGATTCAATGGGTAACCCTATCAGTGGTGCAGGTATCCAAGTCCCTCAAACAAACGTGACAGGCTTATCAATTGGAGGAGGAATAACAAACGCATCCGGTGACTCTTTCTATGGAGTTAATGGTTACCCAAAGCCTACAACCGATTCATCAGGCAATATAACGTTATATTTATTCCCTAATAGTTCATCAAACCCTTATACAATTACAGCATCTCCACCCAGTGGAAGTAATTACACTACTACTTCACTTACACATCTTGTGATCACGAGTAATGCTTCAGAGACAATAACAATGACTCAACCAGTAGTACTATCAGGACATGTATATGACACACAGGGGAATGTCTTATCAGATCAACTCGTTAGTTTATCGAACAGCAATAATACTGTTCAAACAACTACAGATAGCTCAGGAAGCTATTCACTAAATCTTACTTCAGGTACAAATTATAAATTAACAGTAGTATATCCCAGTGATGGAAGTAGTACGTTAACAACTGTACCTGAATCATATCAATTTCAATCTTCTAATTATTCAATCAGTCAAAATACAACATTAAATATAACTGTTCCAGAAGATACGGTAAGCTTACATGTACAAGATACTGCTGGAAATCCAATAAGTAATGTGAAAATTCAAATTCCTCAGGTTAATGTGAGCGGATTATCAATCGGAGGAGGGATAACAAATGCATCAGGTGATTCTTTTTACGGTGTTGGAGGTTATCCTCAACCTCAAACAGACGCAAATGGAAATTTAACACTTTATCTTTTCCCAAACTCCTCTAACGCTCCGTATACTATTACTGCGACACCACCTAGTGGAAGCCCATATTCTCAATTTACTCTACAACATATTGTTATTACAGGAAATCAAAGTGAGTTAATTTCTTTACAATATAACCACGCAACTCCTACAACTACAGCAACACTTTCACCGATATCATTCTCAGATGGAACTTATTCTGATCCGACAACTGTCACGCTTTCAGCAACAGCAGCATCAGGATACACCGTTGCCAATACATACTACACGGTTGATGGAGGCACACAGCAGACATATAGTGCTCCTTTCAATGTTACAGGAAGCGGAAGTCATACTATAAAATATTGGTCAGTTGACAACAGCGGAGCACAAGAAGCCTCCCACACCAAAACATTTACCATTACCGAAAGTTACAATCTGACAGGGATTGTCTATGTCGATGCTAACCAAAATGGTGTCCAAGATAACGGAGAGCAAGGGTATGCAGGAGCAACAGTGACCCTTAACACCGGACAAACTGCAACTACAGATAGTAATGGGAATTATACCTTCTCTCATCTCGAAACAGGAACCTACGTTGAAACACTCACCGTACCAAACGGCTATACAGCAACAACAACAAATCCTGCAAATATAGCACTTGCCGCCAACACAACGCAAAACTTTGGTATTATCCAAGCAAACTCGCTCGCTACAGCAATCAACGCCGGAGGTAGCAATACTGGCAATTTTGTGGCAGATACTGATTACTCTGACGGAACAACATATACTTCCTCAGCAACTGTTGATACAAGTAGTGTTAGCAATCCAGCACCACAAGCTGTCTATCAATCAGTCAGGTATGGTAATTTCACCTATACCATTCCAAACCTCACAGCAAACGGGACATATACAGTCAGGCTTCATTTCAATGAACTCTATTGGAATGCAGCAGGGCAACGAATCTTTAACGTTGCCATCAATGGCACACAAGTCCTCAACAATTTTGATATTTATCAGACAGCAGGTGGACAAAACAAAGCAATCGTAGAACAATTCCCTGCAACAACAGATAGTAATGGAAACATCTCCATTAACTTCACCACAGTCACTGACAATGCAATGGTTAATGGTATCGAAGTCTACAATGGAACGCTTCAATCACCAACACCAACCCTCACGCCAACTCCTGCAACCACAGCATTCATTAATGCAGGAGGTAGTGCATCAGGGAACTTCATCGCAGATGCCGACTATACCGGTGGGACAACCTACTCCTCAACAGCAAGTGTCGATACAAGCGGTGTTACGAGTCCTGCACCACAAGCAGTGTATCAGAACGTCAGATATGGTAACTTTACCTATACGGTACCAAACCTTACCCCAAGTACCAATTATCTCGTGAGACTCCATTTCAATGAACTGTATTGGGGAACACCACTTACAGGGAACAGTGGAGGAGTAGGAAGCCGTGTGTTTAACGTCGCAATTAACGGGACCCAAGTATTGAATAACTTTGATATCTACCAAACAGTAGGAGGAGCAAACAAAGCAGTCGTTGAAGAATTTACCGAGCCGACTGACTCACAGGGAAGAATGACCATCCAATTCTCAACGGTCACTGATAATGCCATGGTTAATGGCATTGAACTCATCCAACAATAACTCGCTTCTAGTTCTCCTTGGTAACAGGATGTTCCGCACGAAAAGGATCAAAAGTTACTATGGGTAGTAACAAAATCTACAAAAATTTGCAACAAAAATTACCCAAATTATTGTCCACGAAGTATTAGGAGAGTATAATATAGCGGATGGAAGAAAAGACAAAAATTCTCTCATATATCAGAGACCCAGCTAATGGCTATAGAAACGAAATAGAAGAAAGAGCATATATATTTCTTAGAAAAGATCCCATCGGATTACGAGATAGTTACCTCAAAAAATATAAGAATGAAATAAATCCCGACGCGATGCGTAAGCTATTTATAGAATATAAAGGATATAACACTAGGGATTTTGATAGAGTGGTTGGGGCATTAACTGAGATTACCTATAATTATTTACTTGAGACTCAAAAAGGTCAGGGGAACAATATTGTATTTTTTACTGCAGGAGGTTCAGGTTCAGGCAAGTCTAGAACTATTGCAAATTTACCTCAAAAAAACGAATATTCGATTATTTTAGATGCTACTTTTGCTTCTGATAATGCAGTAAATAAAGTAAAGCAAGCTATTAGTAAGGATTTTAAAACAGGAATAATGTATGTGCTTCGTGATCCATTTGAAGCATGGGTAAAAGGTGTGTTACCTAGAGCAAAGGATAA
>DATMOG010000075.1:0-4539 GCA_035568375.1 Candidatus Sulfotelmatobacter sp. | reverse complement strand
TTTTAGTGAATACGCACAGTGGAAAAAATTTTGGAAAGAGAAGAAAAGATAAGTCGGGGTGCGGAGAATCGAACTCCAGCCACACGGCCCCCAGCCGCGCATTCTACCGTTAAACTACACCCCGGTTTAGTTTCAAAGAATAATCCAATACTACCAATAAACAAATAAATAAATCAATGATTAGTTTTTAGAATTGATTACGTTTGATCTATTGTATTTTATCATAGACTTGGTATGATTATCGTATAATTTTATGGCAAGGACTTCCGCTAATTCGCATAAAGCAGCAGTAGTAGAGCAACAAAACGATGCCGCAAAAAAACTCGAATCCATCAAAATGGCAATGGATCAAATCGAAAAACAATACGGACGTGGTTCCATCATGCGCTTTGGTGAAGCAGCACAGAAATTTGACATCTCCGTTATCTCAACAGGTTGTTTACCTCTTGATTTAGCACTTGGTGCCGGCGGATTGCCGCGGGGGAGAATTATTGAGATTTATGGTCCCGAGGCTTCAGGTAAAACGACTGTTTGTCTCTCGACAATTGCACAAGCGCAAAAGCATGGAGGAATTGCAGCATTTATTGATGCTGAACATGCGCTTGATCCATTATGGGCAGAAAAGCTTGGTGTAAAATTAGATGAATTGTTGATTTCTCAACCTGATACTGGTGAACAAGCACTTGAAATTACTGAAAGTCTTGTCCGTTCAGGTGGAATTGATGTTCTCGTTATCGATTCAGTTGCTGCTCTTGTACCGCGAGCTGAGATTGAGGGAGAGATGGGAGATTCCGTTATGGGTTTGCAAGCACGTCTTATGTCACAAGCACTGCGAAAATTAACTGCGGTCATCTCTAAATCAAAAACTGTTGTGATCTTTACTAATCAGCTTCGTCAGAAAATCGGTGTGATGTTTGGCAATCCGGAAACAACGACAGGTGGGTTGGCACTCAAGTTCTATTCATCAGTTCGTATGGATATTCGTAAAATTGAAACCCTCAAAGATGGCGATAAAGCAGTTGGTTCACGCCACCGAGTGAAAATCGTGAAGAATAAAATTTCAGCACCTTTTAGAATCGCAGAATTTGATGTCATGCAAGATGGCATCTCTCGAGAAGGTGGCATTTTGGATGTTGCAGTTGAGATGGATGTGATTAATAAAGCAGGTGCATTCTATCGTTATAATGATGAAATGCTTGGGCAAGGGAAAATCGCTACAATGGAAGCACTGAAAGAAAATCCTGCAATGGAGAAAGAAATTGTCGCTAAGATCATGGCACAGAATAAAAACGGCCGAGCACCTCTCGTTGTCGGTGGTGAAGATGGAAAGAGCGAAGAAGAATAGTCCTCAGATTTTTGATAGGAAAAAGTATATACTTCCCTTATGAATCGTATGAGTCCTGAAGGCATATTTATCGCAGGAGCTACCGGGACAGCTTATGCAACACGAGCCTTAGTTGCTGAATTTGAGAAGGCATATGCTAAGGCTAAATTTATAGGGTCATCTTTATTATCACCTGACCCGCCTCCTCGTCAAGGATTGTCTGATTTACTTCAAGAAAAATCCGGTTACCCAGTGCACATTTATGTTCATTCATCAGGAGGAGCACAATTAAGGAGAGCTATTCAGCAAGTAGGAAGAGGCCACGTGGATATGAAGGGAATGACTATTGTCCCCATAGATATTCCTAAAGGACCAGGTAATTTGATGCGGGGAATGATGGCTGTAAATGGTAAAGGAACAAGAGCAGTTGATTCAGTTACTGCATTTCCTCCCGATTCGGATATCATCTCGCTAAATGAAGCAACAGAAGGTTTGCGGCACGTTTTTTCTGGTCTTGTAAACAATGGGAGGGGATTAAGAACCATTGATTATCAACTGGTAGAGCCTGTAAATTATTCAGAGACGCTTAGCTCCTCTCAACAGAAAGATCTTACTCTGTTAGATAGAAAAATCGCTGACACGTTGAGTAGTAACAATTTGTCTATTGCAAGAGTTTTGTTCTCACAGCGTGGAGTATTAGTAAGAGAAGCTATTGAATCAATTTATCATGGTAATAATCGTCTTTTACCAGAAGCTAATCCTAAACGAGGTGAAGTAGCACAGAATGGATCTGTAAGAACTATTTGGGAGAGCGCCCGAATTTTGCCAGCAGTTGCTAGCGGAAAGGCCTGGAGACTTATGAGAGAATTTCAAGAACAGCATGAAGCAGGATGGGGGCCAAGAGTTGTTGCAATTATTCCAGAATATGGTCAATACGTTTCTCCTGCAGATGCACAAGTACTCTATCAATCTTCTGATAATGCATCTCTCTACTTGCCTAATTTATCACATTCAGGTATTGCTCTTCAGCCGAGCATTTTAAGAGAGATGAGGGCACAAATAGAAAGTATGTGAAAAGCTATAGCATTTTTAATGCTATACTAATTCCATAATGGATTTTCAAGAACAAATTGCAAAGTATCTTAATCTTGCATATTATTATTTAAGTATTCGCAATCGATCTGAGAAAGAGATGAGAGAGTATCTTGCGAAGAAGAATGCTTCTCTTAAGATCATTGATCAAATAATTCTTTGTTTAATAGAAAAAAAGTTTCTTAATGATGAATCATTTGCACGATCGTGGATTGTGAGTCGGGCACGTCTTAAGCCTAAGGGTAAGGTTCTGTTACAGATGGAACTTCGTAAAAAAGGCATTAGTGATGAGATTATTTTATCTGTTCTCAATGATGTGCATGAAGATGTCCCCGATGAATTGACACAGGCAAAAGAATTGATTATCAAACGTATGGAACGGATGGTAGGTAAGTCACGTAATGAAATTTATCAAAAAGTTGGCGGTTTTTTAGCTCGACGGGGGTTTAGCTGGGAAATTGTTAAGAAAGCAATTGACGATAACTTGGAAAATAGAGTATAATAGCAAATAGCGAAAGAGTGTTTATGAAGAACAGACAATTTACCTTCATAGTAACAGTATAAGGGACAACTACTTGTTTCTTCTTTTGCTTCTTATTTTATGGCAACACAACAAGATATAATCGAACTCGAAAAAAAGCTCCTTGAGCGACAGGAAAAGCTTGAAACCAAGCTAGAAAGTTTGGAAGAAGAAAAGTTCGAGATTGAAAATAAGCGACAAGAATATATTAAAAAACTTGAAGGTATTTCTCATTTCACAACTGAAGAAGCAAAAACACAGCTTCTTTCTGAAACAGAAAAAGATGCTGCTGCAATGATGGCAAAAATTATTCGTGAAAAAGAAGATGAAGCAAAAGCAACTGCTGCTGTAAAAGCACAGGAGATTGTTCTTGATAGTCTCAAACATGGTGCACTCCAATTTATCCCTGAATATACTGTCTCTGTTGTTAAAGTTGCTGATGAAGAGATGAAAGGCCGCATCATTGGAAAAGAAGGACGCAATATTCGTGCATTTGAACAGGCGACAGGAGTAGATGTTGATCTGGATGAACCGGGTATTATCCGTCTTTCATCATTTGATCAGATTAGGAGAGAAATTGCTCGTCGCTCTCTTGAAAAATTGCTTAAAGATACGCGTGTACAGCCTTTCCGTATTGAAGAAATTATTAAGCAAACTCGTGAAGAAGTTGAGCGCATTATGTTCCAAGAAGGAGAAAAGCTTGCCAACGAAGTTAATGTGTATAGTATTCCTGCAGATTTGTATCCATTGCTTGGTCGGATGAAATTTAGAACTTCGTATGGACAGAACTTGTTAGTGCATACTCTTGAAGAGACAAAAATTGGCGTGCATATCGCTCATGAAATAGGGGCAAATGTTGATATTGTCAGGATTGGGTGTTTGTTTCATGATATCGGAAAGATTTTGGAAGGTGATGGTAGTCATGTGAAATTGGGTGTAGAATTGTTGAAACGATACAATTTTCCTGAGCCTATCGTTAATGCAGTTTGGGAACATCATGAGGATAAACCATTCTCTAGTGTTGAGTCAATTATTGTCCATATCGCTGATGCTATCTCGGCAGCACGACCAGGCGCTCGGTATGAGGATCTTGAGAAGTATGGACAGCGTTTGACTGAAATGGAGCAGATTGCTAAAAATTATGAAGGTGTTGAAGATGCATACGCATTTGAGGCAGGGCGTGAACTCCGTGTTATTATTAAACCAGGAAAATTAGATGATGCGCAGACTGTGCTCTTATCGCGAAAGATTCAAGAAGAAGTGAGTAAATCTCTTGCTGTTCCGGGTGAAGTAAAAGTTACGGCAATCCGTGAATTTAGAGCCGTTTATCCTGAAAACACTATTGGTTAAGAATTTTTCCTCAAAAAATATCACAAGTAATTATATCTCCCTTGATGCATCTCAATGCGTTTTGAATTTACTTCTTCACAGGGCCTTGAATTTTCACTAAAAAATTCTATAATATACGACTTACGCATTTTGACAAGATATAGGGTTTCGGTGTAAATTAAATGTCCATGAATAAAAGATGGACAAAAGATTTGTATTGCCAATTTTTGTTAGCCTCACAAAGGAATTTTACAGCAACACAAGCAGCAGACCT
>DATMOG010000074.1:0-6553 GCA_035568375.1 Candidatus Sulfotelmatobacter sp. | reverse complement strand
TTGTGCTTTTAATCTGATAAGGCTTATTGGTGAAGTCTTGAAGTATGCCTGTAGCATCTCTTTCTCTTCTTTGGACAGGTCTATTTGTATCACTCTCTTACTATATCAAATACCTGTCATTCTGTTTTGCGCTTGCTATAGTTTAGATATAACAGCGTTATATTATTCATTATTGGAAATATAGTGAAAAATTGATCTGTTATATCGTGTATACCGCATTTGTCTTCAAGGGATTATTAGTTTAATTTCGTTAAAAAAGCAATATATCAGGTAGTGGCTGTAGATGTCTTGTGTTGTACTTTTTTTAGTAAGTATAGTGCCGGAATTTTTTTCTCCACTAGTACTCCATTCTCATAATATTCATACATAAATTTTCAATTTCAATTTTGGATGTAAAGAAATATGTACAAAGCGAGATTCAAGAATGGATCATGACCTGTAGATTAATCTAGTATAAAGTATGGAACCTGATTATCTAAGATATTATGTGCCATTAGGTTGCATTACCTATGAGAGTATAGTATACTACTCACTACTTCACCTCTGCCCCTGAGAAGAATAATATAATGGCTAGAAAGTCAGCAACACAAATAACTAAGAAACAAAAAAAAACATCCGTTGAAGAATCAAAAAAAACATTAAGTTTTTTTGATTACTTACGATTTGGAGAATCCTATACAAGTCTTATTTTAGGTATTATTGTTGTAATTATTGCAACGGCTCTATTACTTTCCTTTGTCCACAACAAAAATGTTAGTAACTTAAATACTTCGATAAATCAACAAACACAAAATATTGTCCAGATTTCTCAACAAGCTAATGTCTTGGCAAAAAAAGAACCAAGTGGAGGTATCAATACTGCTGCTTCTATTGGCCCCACTGCAACAATAAAGCCTACCGCGGTTCCAATTCCTACAAAATCAAAATCGATGGTAAAACCAACCGTCGCTACAAAGAACATGACGAAAACAAGTCCGGTACAAACGAAAATATCTCAGATTAAAACAGATAATGATCATAATGTATGGATTGTGCAAAAAAATGAGTCTTTGTGGGTGATTGCGGAAAAAAAGTATACAAGTGGCTACAATTGGATTGATATCTCAAAAGCTAATAACTTAGTTGATCCAAGTAACATTCATGTCGGTGATCGATTGGTACTACCGTCAGTAACACCAAAAGAATCGACAATTGCAACAATTCAAGTAACGGTTACTCCTACACTTGTTCAGCAATCTACGGATTCTGGGATGAGCAAAATTACTGGCAGTATATATATTGTTATCAAGGGAGATAATTTGTGGAATATCGCTGTTCGTGCATATGGTAACGGATATAAATGGATTGATATAGTAAAAGCGAATAACTTGGCAAATCCGGGTATGATTTTTTCAGGCAATAAGCTTATTATTCCCCGTGGGTGATCCAGTGTCTTCTTATATAAATGTATAAGACCACTTTGATTGTTATTAAACGTATTCTTCAAAAATTTAATTTAAAAATAATATACAATTTATCACTTTTATTATCTTATCTATAACTTCTTTTTTTTCTCAATTTGTTGCGAATTCCTTTTATAAATATATTTTGAGCCTTAACAATTTTTGACACTCTTATTTTATTTGATAGTGTTAATGAAGTAATTTGTAGCTCATGAGCTTTAAGAAAAGCTATTATTGGCCTTTTTTGTTGTTTGTTTGTGTTTTTGTTGGACATATTGTAAAATCCAGCTTACTGTCCATTTTGTTGGAGTATCTATCCCGCAGGATTGGTGTATCGGTTACACGCTTCCTTCCCAAGGAAGAGATGGCGGGTTCGACTCCCGTATCCTGCTCAGAGGTGTTCTAAAAGAATATTTGAAAGCAGAAAATGGGTATAAAAACACTTACTATTAAAGTTGAAGAAGTTTCTCAAGCATATGCAAAAAAGTTTGGTATAAAAAGAGATTCAGAATGGTTTCTTCTTAAATTGCAAGAGGAATTGGGTGAACTTGTTCAGAGTTATCTAAAAATGACTGGTCAAGCCAGAAAGAAAAATAAGACAGAAGAAGAGTTACGTACAGAATTTCGTAACGAGATTGCAGATGTTTTATCTCATGTGTTACTTTTAGCAAAACATTACGAAGTTGATTTAGAAAAAGAAATTAAAGAAAAATGGTTAGTTTGGACTAAGTCTGATTGAATGCTTAAGTTATTGACACATTTAGTTTGATTTGGTAACATAAATCGTGCCCGATAGAAAGACGCAATCATTGAAAAAAACAAAATACATTTTTGTCTCCGGTGGAGTCATATCTGGTATAGGTAAAGGACTCACCTCCTCCTCGATAGCTTTCCTTCTCAAACAAGCTGGTTTTACTGTCGCTCCTATTAAATTCGAGAACTATCTTAATCTTGATGCAGGTACTATCAATCCGATTGAACACGGTGATCCATTCCTTTGTGAGGATGGTACTGAAGGAGACATGGATATCGGAACCTATGAGAAATTTCTTAATGAAGATATGGGTCGAGAAAATTTTGTAACGATCGGTAAAATTTATCAGACAGTTATTGATAGAGAGCGGCGATTTGAATATAACGGTGAAGATGTCGAAGCAATCCCTCATATTACCGATGAAATTATTGGAAGAATTACTTCATTAGGTAAAAAGAAAAATGCAGATATTGTTTTGATAGAGCTTGGAGGTACAGCAGGTGAATACCAGAATATTTTGTATTATGAAGCCTCTCGTATTATGACATTGAAGATGCCAGGGGATGTGTTACATGTGCATGTAAGCTATGTGCCAACACCAGGACATCTTGGTGAACCTAAGACAAAACCGACTCAGCTTTCCGTTCGAACTCTGAATTCTATGGGTATTCAGCCAGATTTTATTATTGCCCGTTCTGAAAAACCACTTGATCAACGTCGTAAAGACCGCTTTGCACTTTTTTGCAATATGCACCCAGAAGATATTATTACTAATCCTGATGTTGATACAGTCTATGAAATTCCGATTGTATTGCATCAACAAGGTTTAGTTAAACGAATTCTTACGAAGTTTAATTTACCAGTGACAGAACCAAAATTGGCGGAATGGAAGAAATTCGTTGATAAAGTAAAAGCACCAAAGAAGAAGACTCTTAGTATTGCTATAGTTGGAAAATATTTTGGGACGGGAGAATATCAGTTACGAGATTCATATGCTGCACTCTTTGATGCACTCGATCATGCAGGATGGGCTCACAATGTTTCTGTTAAAACAACTTGGGTCAGTGCAGAAAAAATCACATCAAAAAATGTAAAAGAGCTCATCGGTACACCAGATGGTATCATTGTTCCGATTGGCTGGGGAGAACGCGGTGCCGAAGGAATGATAGCTGCTGCTGATTACGCACGAAAAGAGAAGATTCCTTATCTTGGTCTATGTTATGGTATGCAGCTTGCTGTAATCGCTTTCGCCAGATCTGTTCTGAAATGGCATGATGCTAATACAACTGAAAATGATCCGAAATCAAAACATCCGGTCATTTATCTTATTCCTTCACAAAAAGAAATTATGGAACGTCGTGCATATGGCGGAACAATGCGTCTTGGCGGTTGGGAAGCAAAAGTAAAAAAGGGCACAAAGGCATACGCTTTATATAAAAAATATCATCAACTATTAAATGATGATGGTTTGACATCAGAAAGGCATCGTCACCGATATGAGTTTAACAATCAATTTGTTGAAGATTTTGAAAAGCATGGATTAATTATCAGTGCCCGATCTATAGAGGAGGGGCTTGTTGAAATTATTGAAGTGCCAAATCATCCTTTTTATGTGGGAACTCAGGGACATCCAGAATACAAGAGTCGTCCATTACAACCTCATCCGATTTTTCTCGGATTCATCGATGCCTGCTCAAAATAGTTCTGTTATTAGTAATTGGCTATAATTATTTTAAATCTTGAGTAATGGCTTTATTTCCGCTATAATATGTTCTATGTTACAAACAGTTAATTTTGTTCCAGGTGATATTGTCAAAGTACACCAGAGAATTCAGGAAGGTGATAAAACACGTATCCAGATTTTTAAAGGTGTTGTTCTTGCCATTCGCGGTCGTGGTGACAATAAAATGTTTACCGTTCAAAAAATGGTTGGTCAAATTGCTGTTGAAAGAATTTGGCCTGTTAATTCGCCAAATATTGAAAAGATTGATATTGAAGCACATTCAAAGAAGAGAATCCGCCGAGCGAAACTTAGCTACCTCAAAATTCAAAAAAGCTAGTGGTTCATTAAATATAGTATATTGTATTTTCTTCAAACTCTTTTTAATTAGCATTTGTTATATTAAAATAATGATGAGTGCTTGTTAAATATACTATCTAGCTGTATAATCTGGTTTATCTTAATCTTATGAAGACGAAACCAATAAAAATAGTTGCAACGATCGGTCCTGCATCACATTCCGAAGAAAACATTCTTGAACTTGCAAAAGCAGGAGTTGATGTTTTTCGTATTAATTTTTCTCATGCAACATCTACTGAAGCTATAGAACGAGTTACATGGATAAGAAAAGCTGAAAAGCATTTGGGAAGACCGCTGGCGATTATGGGAGACCTGCCAGGACCAAAAATTCGCATTAGTGAAGTGAAACCTGATACAATTCTTCAAAAAGGACAGAAGTTTCTTATATCCAAAAATATTTCTGAAGGTGATCAACACGGGTGTGGTCTTAATTTTCCCTCAATTATAGATGTTCTTGAACCTGGCGCTGAGGTTTTCGTTGATGACGGAACTCTTAAGCTCATTGTTGATAAAAAGATGGATGATGCGGTTGAAACAATTGTATTAGTAGGTGGATTACTCAAACCACGCAAAGGATTTTCAGCAGAAGGTCTATCACTTACAAATCATAAAATTTCTGAAAAGGATAAAGCAGCTATTAAATTGATGGTAGAACATAAAACAGACGCTCTTGCAGTTTCTTTTGTTCAGTCAGCTAAAGATATTCGGGATGTGCGAGAATTATTGCCTGAGAATTCACAAATTATGCTTATAGCTAAGATAGAGACAGCCAATGGTGTAGAAAATGCAGAGGATATATTAGAAGAAGCAGATGGTATGATGGTTGCTCGGGGTGATTTGGGACTTGCTATCCCGATTGCAAAAGTCCCGCATATCCAAAAACAACTGATTGATCTTTGTATCAGAAAAGCAAAGCCTGTGATAACAGCAACACAGATGCTTGAATCCATGATCTCAAAACCTATTCCAACCCGTGCAGAAGTGGCAGATGTCGCTAACGCTATTTTGGATGGATCTGACGCAATTATGCTTTCTGCTGAAACAGCAGAAGGCAAATTTCCGGTTGAAACAGTTGAGATGATGGTGAAGATTATTCATGAATCGATAAAATATCTTAAGCCATTATCTTTTGAAGGGAAAAATACTATTAGTAACGCAACAGGTGCTTCCGTTGGTGCTATTGCAGATCGGGTAGAAGCTCGTTTGGTTATCGCATTCACCCATAGTGGAAGAACAGCTCGGCGTATTGCTCGCCATCGTCATCCACAGGTAATTGTTGCTGTCTCACCTGAAATGTCAAGTGTTCGAAAATTAAATTTCTCTTGGGGTGTGCATCCTCAAATTATTGAAAGAACAAAGGATTTTGAAGATATGCTTCATCAAGCAAGAGAGATTGCAAAGACCAATACTGTTGAACCGCTAGAAAAAAATGATTTATATGTCATTTCAGCAGGTATGCCTTTTGATCAAACAGGCACTACCAATATGATCCTCGTACAAAAGGTATAAATAATAATATTTGTATTGAAATTTGAAGTTGCAAATATAGTGCATAGTAATTTATTTATTCCACTTCCTATGAGAAGGCAGCCTTACAAGAAGACTACCTTCTGAACTAATGCATTCAGCAGCTATTTTTTATAACCCAAGCTGAGTGTTTACATTAGTTGTTGCATTGACAGCATTGCCCAATACGCTCGCCCCAGTTTGATTATTCACACTTGCTGATGTACTACCATTACTACTGGTTACATTAGTGGTGGTATTCGTATTTACATTATTGCCACCAAGCAAGTTACTAAGAGTAGTTAGAGCACCTGTAGCTAATCCTGTCACTGTTGATGTCAGTGATGATACTGAATTTGTTGTTGCAGTATCTGCGTTAAGTGTTGCTGCAGAAGCAAATGGTGTCAGCGTTGCTAACATAATTGCGCCTGTTGCAAAAGCTGTTATAACTTTTCTTTTAAGCATCTAATCACCTCCTCTCATAATAAAGATCACTAAACGATTTGATAAAATCGAATAGCGTTTGTGTTCTGGGGATACCGTTCACCTCCATGAGGCGATTTATTCGACCTCCAACGAAAGACTGGTATCCCAGACACCATCCATACTGAATGCGAATCAGCTAGATGATGCTTAGCTTTTGCTAAGACATCGGATCTCACGAGAGGATGCATGGGATGGCGCTTGGGTTCTTCCCCGATTCATCAAACGTAGAAAGGAGGAAAAAATGTATGAAAACGATTGTTGGTATAGATGTTGGCAAGTTCCACC
>DATMOG010000073.1:0-7857 GCA_035568375.1 Candidatus Sulfotelmatobacter sp. | reverse complement strand
AAGAGAAGATGAAAGGATAAAGTATTATTATGCTTGTATTTCAGCTTGATACCCAGTTTCTTTTATTTGTTTAATAATTTGTTCGATTTGTACTACTTCCTCTTCAAATTCAACTTCAGTTTCTAGTTTTGCATAGCTTGTTTTTGCACTCTTTACCCCTTTGACATTATCTTCTAAATCTCCATCAATATTCATTGCACAACTTGTACAGTGCATACCAGTAATTTTAAGTACTACTTTCTTTGCCATATTAAATTACGTGAATCACCCCCCGATACATTCCCATACTGCACATAAAAGGCACATCACCAGGCTGACTTGGTGCAGCAAACGCCACTGTGTCTGATGAGCCAATTGGCACTATTTTCTGCACACCAAGACTTGGAATCGTAAATGCTTGCGTACAACCTCCACCACCAGTGTTTGTCAAATGAAGGGTTACCTGCGACCCAGCTTTTACAGTTATATTATCTGGATTGTAACCATTTGCAGTAATAGCCACTGCTGCGTCATTACTTGCAGTTTGTGCGTTAGCAGTATTATTAGAATTACTGCAGAAGGTGAATGTACACCAAAAACCAGACAAAGCATTATTAAGTGTAAAATTACTTCCGGTCAAAGCAATTGCATTATTAAGGTTAAATACAGCAAGGAGAATGATTGCAAATGCTGCGTAGCGCATAAACTGTTTGTGCATCGCGTCTCCAAGTCTTGTTGCTAAGTAACCAAGTATAAAAAAGATTGGTGATGTCCCAAGAATAAATGCAAAGAGAATTGCAGCACCAGCCAATGGTTTTCCCGATGCGATAGCAAGCGCCATCATTGCTTGCGTTGTACCGCAAGGAATAAAAACAGTAAATGCACCAAGAATTCCTGGAGCAAATACATCTTTACTCTTAGATTGTTTGCGTACTAATCGCGTCAAAAATCGAGGTGGTTGAATCACAAAGTAGCGAAAGATTGGGTGTACTTCTAAAATATTGAGAGCAGTTCCTACCATAAAGATAACAACAGCAAATTGTATAATTGTTCTTGTTGATAATGATAATTGAAATGCTGATCCTAACCAGCCAAGCAAAAGACCGAGCAATGTATATGCAGCAAGCTTTGCAATAACAAACGCGAGAATTGGCATTGCCGCTCCTTTTGTTGTTTTTTCTTTTAATCGTTCTTCTTCGCGCTGTGCGATTGTTGATGCAAGAAGTCCACCCTGAACTGCCATACATGTTAAGCCGCCAACAAAAAGTCCTGTCAGAAAAATACCAATAAGGCTCGTATTTCCTCCTATTGCGCTTCCACCGAAACGATTAACAAGAAATAAAAGTCCAACTACTCCTAAAATAGAGGCACTTGTGATTTTTAATACTGATTTGTTAATTCGTAATACCATAATTTTATTATTGTAGCGCTTTATCAATCTCAGCTTTGATTTGAGCATACGGTACAGCTCCAACAATTGGCGTACCATTTATAAATGTTGTTGGTGTTCCGCTTACTCCTTCTTTTTGTCCTGCAGCTAAATCGTCACTAACCACCTTATCATATTTTTTACTATCGAGACAAGATTGAAACTGAGTCGTATTCATGCCTAATTGTCCCGCTATTTTTGTCATACCATCAGTGGTATAGATACTGGTATCTGATTCACTTGGTTGATTTTTATACAAATAATCATGGAAATCCCAAAATTTACTTTGTTCATTAGCACATTCTGCTGCATTTGCAGCAACAATTGATGCTGGGCCAAGAAAGGCGTAATTAACAAAGGTGAAACTTGCTTTACCAGTATTCACATAATCAGAAAGTATTTGGGGTTCTGTGTCAGTAAAGTATCTTTGACAGAAAGGGCAACGAAGATCACCGTATTCAACAATTTTGACTTTCGCATTTGCATCACCTTTGGGAGTATAGTCACCCAATACTACATTTGCTACCTTTTGTCCAACAGGGGGTACTTGCGGTTGATTAGGCGCAACGGCTTGAGGTGCAGTTTGTGCTGTTGCAACTTGAGCAGTACTAGAACCTTTCCCTTGTTCTAAATAACTAACTTTCGTCATGAGTGATCCGAGTAAAAATGATGCAATAATGAGAGCCGCTATAAGAATTTGATTAACTCCAATTTTAGAAGGAAGAGGGATTGTGAATGATTGTTGATTATCTTTTGCAATTGCAGATTCTACATTACTGTGGACAACATTTTTCATACCTATTACATAGTGTAACAGGTAATTTTACCCATTGTCAAGAGTCATTTTACTGAATTATAAAGTTGAGAAGCGTTCACAGGAGAATATGATTGTGAAGCATTACTAGAGTAAGGAGTAACTGTATTGTGTTCTTTACACCATCTGGCACATGCATCCCCTTGTAGACATAACATTGTTGCGTCTTGTTGTGGCATATGCATCTCAACTGCATGAACAGGGGCTATTACAAATGCCCCCAAAATTGTAAGAGAGAGAAAACTAATTATTGCATTAGAAATTTTAATTTTACTTCGACTCTTCTCTTTTTTTACAAGCGCTTTTATGCGTGGTTCTAATGTTTCATAATCAGCTATTGCTGAAGCTGTAACAAATGTAGGAGAAGGAAAAGTAAGAAATTTTTTAAGCACTGAAATAACTGGTGCTGAATCACCTAAACCACGTACTGCCTCTTTATCTGCTTCAATCTCACGATTAATTTTATATTGAATCAATAAATCTGTAACGAGTGGAAAGAATGGGAAAAGCAACTGCATAAAAGAGGCAAGAAGCATAGTCAAGCTATCTCTATTTTTCAGATGATACTTTTCATGGAGCAATATTGCTTCAAGTTCTTTTCTGCTCATCATTGCTATGAGGGATGTTGATACATATATTTTTGGGGATCGAATACCGTAGCAAAATGCAAAGGAGTTTTCGCTTTGAACAACATATACACTTTTTTGTAAATGAAGTTTTTTAAGTATGCTACCGAGTGTTTTATTTGTTTTACTATGAAGGATTAATTGTGACCGTAAGCGCCTAATCTCAAAAAATGTAAAGATAAATTTTTTTATAGCTAAAAGTAGTATTACAGACAAAATTCCAAGTAAGCCTATTCCTATTTGAGGAGGTATTTTGATCGAGAATGAATTAACAAATTGCTGACAGAAATAAACACTTCGCTGAAGAAATAGTGGAAGTAACTTCGATAAAATCACTAATACCCCAATACCTAAGAATAATCCAAGAGTAGTAAACTTAAAGAGGTTTTTATTTATTCTTATCATGATCTTCTAAGAGTTTCAAAAAATACTCTCGTTTGTCAATAGGTAACTCATCTATTGTCTCAACGAATGAAACCATCGCAATATTTCCAAAAGATTGAACCTGTTTTTTGAGAAATGATAGTGTTAGTCCCTTACTATATGATTCTTTGGATATTTTGGGACTATATACAAATGTCATTTCATTGGAGTTTTTGACGACGAGTTTCTTTTGTTCTAAGCGTCTTAAGATTGTTGCAGCTGTACTATAGGCAATCTTTCGTTTTTTCTGTAACTCTTCCAGCACATCTCTTACTGAACACTCTTTACGCTCCCATACAATGTTCATCACGTATTGTTCTAAATTACTCAATGGTTTTTGTCTCATATTACATATTGTAACAGGAATCTTTTTATTAAACAATGCTACTCTTTCTTTTTGGGCGACTTCATCATCATAAACGCCATTCCGCCACACATTACGGTACAACCAATAATAGGAAGGGCAGCAATAAGAGCTGCGACACCAAGAATAGGAACAAAAATAATAAGTCCAATAATTGCAACAATAATTAGACCAACAACCCATGGATTTAAACATCGTCTGCAACTGTTAAAAAATTTATTCATTTTTCATCACCTCCCTTATGCGCCACAACTCCCACTATTTTGTGGTTTTGGTAACAGATTAGGCACTTTGGCAACTTCTGTATCGATATTAGCCATCCATCCGCCAATACTTGAATAGTTTTTGGATAAAGCAAGTTTTGGATCAACATCGTGCCAATCGGTATTTTTAACGACATTAAAATATAAAGCAATTTCATTGTAGTTCTGTGGAAACCAGAATGCGTTAAATGCAAGAATTGTTTGATAAATTTCATTATCAGATAAGCCTTGTGATACACCCAATTCAATCAATGCCATTCCGGCTGATCCATGATTACAGTCTTGAAAAAAAGTCGAGTTATTGCAGCATGGACGATAAGTGCTATCAGCAATCATTTTAACTCGCTTTTGCTGCTGAGAATTTAATGAAATAAGCGGATACTTATTAAAGTATGCTCCTCCGCTTTCCTCTTTTCCTAATGTCCATCCGCCGGTTGAGGCAAAATCATTGACATCAGGCCCATTAACTGGACTTTGTTTATTAATTTCCATTTTATTAGACAAACCTATTGCCCAAAGCAGATTCACGATCCAGTTGGCATTACCTGCAGTAATGGTAAGCGGTGTACGTGAAGATGTTGTAAGAAGTTGCATTTCCTCTTTTGGTATACCACCTCGTGCTTGATAAGTCTGCTGCATTTTTGTCATATCAATAACTCCTAAAGATACCAGCTTTGGAATAGTACCACCCAATACTATCTTGGAGGCAAACCCATTTTTAGGATTGATCTCTTCAAAAACTGCTATCTTTCTTTCTGCATAGTTACCGTTTTTTATATATCCTGTTTCAATCCTATTGCCCCGCAAGAGCTTTGCAATATTTGCGATAAATGGCTGCTCTGAAAGCAATGGATAGGATAATGTAATTGCTAGAGACGAAAGTAAGACCAACAATAAAAGAAGAAGTTTATTTTTTGATAGAGATATAACTAATGAATTATTTTTTGAACTTTGAGAATTCTCTCGTGTTTGCTTTGTCTCAATAGAATGAGATGTAATTGCTAAATTACAACTATCATGTTTCTTGCACCAGCTCTCACATTTTTTTGCCCACAATTTTGAGGAATAATGGAGTTTACAAATCGGACACTCATAGAGTGTCTTTTGGACAGGTTTCCTCATATTTAAGTTTTTTATACTCCGCAAATTTGTGATGCATCCCAGTAATCTGCAATTTGTTTTGAATTATATGTTCCGTCTTTTATCATCTTTTTTGCTATCCCTTCATTCGTATAATAATGCCAACACTTACAACAGCATGGCTTCTCTTTTGATATAGTCATTGCCTGATCATAGATTTTTTGTTCATCTGAAGTTAAGGTTGTACTATTGTCATAATCAATCCACTTTTTAGCTAGAGTAATTGGAGTATGCATTGGATCAAGAATAATATCTGGCATAGTTTTATATGCTTGCAGTTTTTGAAGATTTGCGTGTCGTTCACTTGTATCCATTAATGTCCCACAGCATTGACCACCAAGGGTCATGCCTTTTGTACTTGATAATGTTCCTGCACCACCAACACAGCTTCCAGCATAACTTGGTGAACTGGAAAGTAAACTATCGACTGATGCACCACATGTAATAATCTGACTATCCAAATCAGTAAGTTCTGGATCGACTTTTTTTGTAAGATTATTACTTTGTTTAAGAAAATTCAATTTCCCGGGTAATGTTGGAATTTTATCGTATACAGCTTGCAGTTCTTTGTGCAAAGGACTTGAGGCACTTGGATTCTGTGAAGAAGTACTCTTGTTGTTGATTAGTATATTTGCGCCAATTAGAATACTGATAAAAACTCCGACGAAGAGAAGTTGTACAAGTCCAGTATTTTTGAACAATGATACATTAATTTTTTTCATACCCTGCTACAGATTGTAGTACCTTATACGTTATTTTGCAACTATTACTTCTATAAGTAAGTTTCATTAAATTTTATATTTCTTGAGAAGAAGGGAGTTAGAAACAACAGAGATAGAACTTGAAGCCATCGCAACCGAGGCAAATATCGGGTTTAACAATATGTGAAAGAAAGGATACAAAACTCCTGCAGCAACAGGAATTAAAATGATATTGTAACCAAACGCCCAGAATAAATTCATTTTAATAGTGCGCATTGTTTTCTTAGAAAGAGTAATAGCAGATGCAATAGATGAAAGATTTTTATTCACCAGCGTAATATCAGCAGCTTCTATCGCGACATCAGTACCGCTTCCCATCGCAATTCCTAAATCAGAAGCGGCCAATGCCGGTGCATCATTAATACCATCTCCAACCATTGCTACTTTTTTACCTTCTGCTTGGATTTTTCTTATCTCTGCTTCTTTTTGATCAGGAAGCACTTCGGCGATTACTCGGGTAATTCCAATTTGCTTGGCAATCGCATCGGCAGTTCTTTTGTTATCCCCTGTAAGCATGACAACTTCAATTCCCATTTTCTGCAGCGTTTTGACTCCTTCAATTGCACTTTCTTTTACTGTATCAGCAACCGCAATGAGAGCTGAAAGTTTTCCATCAAGGGAGAGCATCATTACTGTTTTTCCGTTACTCTCAAGCTCTGATACCACTTGTTCAACATGCACAAGAGATATGTTTTCCTTTTCCATCAGTCGTCTATTCCCAAAAGAAAGTCGTTTTCCATCAACCAGTCCTTCAACTCCATGTCCGGGAATTGCTTGAAATTTCTCGACTGGTAAAAGTTGAATATTTGTTTTCTCTGCTTCTTTCACAATCGCCTCTGCTAGTGAATGTTCTGATCCTTTTTCAATCGAGGCTGCAAGCTTAAGTATTTCTTCTCCCTGGATATGATTTGCGGTGATAATATCAGTAACTTCCGGTTTACCATTTGTTAATGTTCCTGTCTTGTCAAAAACGATGGTTTTAATTCGTTGTGCTGTCTCTAAACTTGCTGCATCTTTTATTAAAATGCCATGTTCTGCACCTTTACCCGTTCCAACCATAATAGCTGTTGGCGTTGCCAAACCCATTGCACAAGGACATGCAATAATCAAAACTGCAACTGTATTAAGAAGCGCGAAAATGTAGGCAGGAGCACTTCCAAAGTCATACCAAACAATAAAGGTAAGTATCGCAAGCATCAAGACTACCGGAACAAAGTAAGAAGAAATAAGATCAGCAATTCTCTGGATTGGTGCTTTACTACCTTGTGCTTCTTGTACTAACTTTATAATTTGTGCGAGCATCGTATCAGAACCTACTTTTGTTGCTTTATAGAGAAATGTTCCTGATTTATTAAATGTTGCACCAACAACTGTATCCCCTACAGTTTTATCTACAGGAATTGATTCTCCAGTAATCATTGATTCATCGAGCGTTGAATCACCCTCAACAATTTCTCCATCTGTTGGTACTTTCTCTCCTGGTCTCACACGAATAATATTGCCTATTTCAACCTGGTCTATCGGTATATCTACTTCCTGTCCGTCTTTTACAATTCGCGCTGTTTTTGCTTGTAAACCGATCAGTTTTTTAATTGCATCTGATGTACTAGCTTTTGCTCGTGCTTCAAAGAAACGGCCTAAAAGAATAAGACCAATAATAATAGTTGATGTATCAAAATATGTTGTTAGCTGTAATCCTATTTGCGTAGCAAGTTGTGGAAGCAAGGTTACAAATGCAGAATAAACAAATGCAACAGTTGTACCAATAGTAACAAGTGTATCCATATTAGCCGTTCTATGTCGTATTGCTTTAATCGTTGATCTGTAGAATTCCCACCCAGCCCAAAATTGAACAGGTATTGCCAAAAGAAGCTGTAAGAGTGGATTTTGAACAATTGCCGGAGCGGTATTCATGAGCCCTGGAAAACTTCCCCAAAGGATGAATCCTCCTAAGAATAAACTGACAATTACTTTGTTTCGTAGCAAATTGAGTTCTTTTTGTTTTTCTTTTTTTTGTTCTTCTTCTGATTTTATTTCCTCATCAATAAGTGCTCTATA
>DATMOG010000072.1:0-2550 GCA_035568375.1 Candidatus Sulfotelmatobacter sp. | reverse complement strand
TTGTGCTTTTAATCTGATAAGGCTTATTGGTGAAGTCTTGAAGTATGCCTGTAGCATCTCTTTCTCTTCTTTGGACAGGTCTATTTGTATCACTCTCTTACTATATCAAATACCTGTCATTCTGTTTTGCGCTTGCTATACTTCATCACCTGTTACAGGGCGTCGATGTAATCCATAGATTTGAGCATCGGGGAATCGGTCTGTTAATGCTCTGAGATATGCTTGTCCAAGATTCCCTTGTGCTCCAGTAACAATAAAAGTACCTCGATATGAACGTGGCTCCAAAGAACGCATACCTCTTTGTGGAGATGTACTACTGCTAATAACTAAACTTTTTTTAAACATATTATAATTTTTCGAACAGAGAAAATAAAATTATATAAATATTTTTAATAGAAGAGTATTATAAAATTTTTTAGCAGCTAAATCAACTATAGGTTATTTAAATTTTTAATCTCGTAATTTGCGTGATATAATCTACGGATATGTCACAACAGTTAGAGTGTGGAACTCGCAGGATGAACAGCTACAATTTTATCCTTTTAGCTTCAAGCTACGGTTGCCACCTTTAAGAAAAGCGAGGAAAATTATTGAAAGAAATAAACTAGGACAAATAGAAAAAGCGAGAGCCTCTTACGTTAAAACTCATCATTTTAAGCGTTAGATTTTGATACTTCACCGTAATGAAATACCCGTAGAACGTGTATTGACAAAAAAACGCTTGACGGGTATAATGGAGTTTATGAGGGTACATTTAACGAATCAAGGTAATTTACGTAATTTTAAGAGTTTTGTAGAGTCGCTTGATTTATCGCATCCTGAAAAATTAGAAATATCTACGCACAATAAATGGGTTACTGTTCATCCTGCAAACCTTGTTGTAGCAGCTGCGCTGGCAATTCAAGCAGGTAGGCAAAATACTGAAATTATCGGTAATGTTCCTGAAACCGGACGATATTTAGATAGAATGGGACTTTATGATCTGGTAAAAACTGATTCGCCGTTTGTTTATCATAAAAAAGAAGAAGCCGGACGATTTGTACCAATCAAAATTATTAAAACCTCTGAAGACCAATCGCGCTTTATTACTGACATGATACCGCTTTTGCATTTATCAGAAAAAAACACGATAGTAGTTAAGTATATCATTGGCGAATTAGTCAGAAATGTTCTTGAACATTCATTTACGGCAAATGGAGCAATTGTTGCTGCGCAGTATTACAAAAAAACTAATCGTGTAAGCATTGGCATTTGTGATAACGGCATAGGTATTTGGAAGAGCTTGAATACGTTTTGGCATCCGAAAAACGATATTGATGCTCTCAAATTAGCATTAACGCCAGGGATTACTGGTACTACGCGTAAAGAAGGGGGTACAGCTGAAAATGCCGGTGCTGGATTATTCTTTATCAAATCGATTGCCAAGATTACACGCAGTTATTTTGTTATTTATAGTGGCAGTGCGGAGTATACTTTATTAAAACATGACAAGCGAGTCAAAGGGTCGCCAAGATTGTATGCTGATCCAAATCGTGATCCACACAGCGAAACGAATAAAGTGCCAAGTTTTCAAGGAACACTTGTGGCGGTTGATATTTCACTTGACGAAACACAGGAACTGAATGAATTATTAGTAAGTATTGGTGAGGTATATGATAAAGCAATTCGTGAGCGTAAAAGAGAAAAATATAAAAAGCCAAGATTTATATGAAAAAAATTATTAACATGCGAAAAATAGCAGGTGATTTTGCTGAAAATAAAGATATCGCAAAGAAATTGAGAATTGAAAAAATTATGCCAGCACTATCCAAAGGCGACGAGGTTATTTTAGATTTTGATGATGTCAGTGGTGCGACCCAGTCGTTTATTCATGCATTAATCAGTGACCCGATTCGTGAATTAAAACATGTAGCTTTTGATAATCTGGCTTATAAAAATGCTAACGATGATATTCGAGAAATTATTTCAATTGTTTATCGTTATATGCAAGAAAGCCTTGATGGGAATAGTGATCGTTAATATCGTTTTTCGTCCCACCTAATCTGCTAGAATTAGCTTCATGAATATTTCAGTTGGAACTCGCAGAATGGAAAGACACAATTTTACCCCTTTAGCTTCAAGCTCGCCTAATTCTTTCTTAACTTTCCTTATAGCTTTTTGATATTTAGCAATTTGATCGCTTTGAGTATTCTTGTGGTTAAGAAATTTTAGAGATGGGGATATTGGAAAAATAGAAACGGTATAAAAAGGAGAGGGCTTTTTGTTGTTTTTGGCTATGGTTTTTGGTGTTTGTTGTCTCATGAATGGTTATTGCAACACCTTATATATTTATATATAAAAAAGGTGTTGCACTTTTTTGGAATTTAGGTACGAAGATAGAGATATTTTGTGTTAATCGTCACACACATTTATAATCGAAAAGATTTCCTCGAAGCTCTGCTTCGGGGTATAATGTTCACGTGAGTGAACATATTCTCAAGCGTCACAATAAAACATTGCTATTGTTTCATCTGGTATGTCCAGTAAAATACAGAAGGAAAGTATTTACGG
>DATMOG010000071.1:0-40016 GCA_035568375.1 Candidatus Sulfotelmatobacter sp. | reverse complement strand
GTTGCATTAGAGAGAAACAGACTGCGGAAAAACCTTAGTTGGTATCAGGCAAAACAGCAAATTATCCAACATGCTATGAGACAGTATATCCTCAAACCATCAATCAGCCTTGAGTTTACCTAGTTTTGCGTAAGTCGTAAATAGCGTCATGGCAACTCCAGAAAAACCATCACCTGTTGAGCCGAGGAGGAAAACAAGTGCAGAGAGAGTAGCACTTTATTGGCCAGGATATAGGTTAACAATTCTTCATGGTTCTGGAGATGGAGGTGTTACCTCAACCTCAGTTGTGCAAGAGGCGATGTCTCGTATTGACAAAAGTAGATTTACTGTACTTCCTGTGGCAAACATTTCAAGTGCTGATTTGATTTTTCCTGGTGAAAATTCTTATATCGTTAAAACACTTGCCGCATGGTCTGGTGGACGGCCATTGAGTGCATCTCCTGCAGATTTCGTGGGTACACAAAGCAGTAGGATTGATCAATATGGAGATTCCATTCCTGTGTTAGGGGCAATCGACCATTGTGAAACCTTATTCAACAAAGACGGTAGCCCGAAAATGCCAGAAGAGTTAGATAAATTTGCCCAGCAACTTGAAGCTCTTTTTCATGATCCAGATTTAGATTTTCATTTGTTACTCGCTACTGCTGCTGGTCCAGATTCGGGTATTAAAGCATTACAGAAAAAAGTAGTGCCATCCACTAATTCTTTTAGGTATGGAGCTAACTATATTTCTTGTTAAATATTTTTTACTAATAGGCAAATCGAAAAACGCACGAAAAGTAACTTTGGCATAAGTGCTCTACGAACAGTATTCGCTTTGCTTTTTGTTAGAGCTTTAGTCTTGTATCTTCGAATATTTGTTAGATACTCTCTTGACAACTTTTCATTTTCCTTGTATTGTTAATCTAATCGCATGATTTGTCTTTTTCATTTTTTTCAGGAGGAGGTGAGTTTCTTTGACTAAAAAAGATCTCATTGAAATTGTTGCTAAAAAAGCCAATCTTACCAATAAGGCATCCCGTGATGCAGTTCAAACAACTCTCAATACCATTCGTGACTCTCTCAAACGTGGAGAGAAGGTTGTTCTGACTGGATTCGGTACCTTTAGTGTGAGAAGCAGACAACAACGTGTTGGACGTAATCCTAAGACCGGTGCAGCAATTACGCTATCAGCTCGTAAAGCTCCTGGTTTTACCGCAGGAAAAACATTGAAAAAAGCGATACGTTAAGACTTAAGATTGTTATATAGATCAAAGGAAGTTTCTCATACAGTGGGAAACTTCTTTTTGGTATAATTAGGTTAGTTTCAAAACATACATTTTATGGTGATTTCTGTTTCTCATTTAACAAAATATTATCAAGTTCATCAGAAAGAGCCTGGTTTTGCTGGTTCGCTTAAGTCGTTAATCCATCGTAAATATTACGCTGCTAAAGCAGTTGATGATATTTCATTTGAAATTGCTGAAGGTGAATTAGTTGGGTTTATTGGGCCAAATGGTGCTGGCAAGACAACAACACTTAAATGTCTTACTGGACTCTTATATCCAACGGATGGCAAAGTACAGGTTTTGGGTTATATACCGTTTGAGCGAAAGCATTCCTACCTCAAGCAAATTTCTTTAGTCATGGGGCAAAAAAACCAGCTTTGGTGGGATTTGCCTGCTATTGATTCGTTTCTTTTGAACAAAGAGATTTATCAAATACCAACGGAACAATATAATAAAACAATTAATGAGTTATCGGAGTTATTGGATGTCCAAGATATTCTGCAGGTGCAAATCCGCAAGCTTTCTTTAGGTCAGCGAATGAAATGCGAATTGATAGCAGCATTGATTCATAATCCCAGGATTCTTTTTTTGGATGAGCCGACGATCGGTCTTGATGTTGTCATGCAACAAAAGCTGCGGGATTTTATAAAAGCCTATAATGAAACATATAACGCAACAATTATTCTCACCAGCCACTATATGAAGGATGTTGAAGAGCTCTGCAAAAGAATTATTATCATTGATCATGGAAAAATTTTGTATGATGGCGCGCTTGCCAATATTGTTAAAAAATATGCCAAAAATAAGGCGATCACTGTTATTTTTGGAAAACCAGTTGCACTTGAGCAACTGAAAAAGCTTGGGGAAGTTATTTCGTTTGAGCCGACTAAAGCAGTTATCTCTATCCCTCGGAGTAAATCAAATCATGTTGCATCAAAGTTGCTTGAAGGTTTTCCTGTTGAGGATCTGAATATTGAAGAGCCGAATATTGAAGAGATAATTCGAGACGTATTCTCCAACCAGGCGTCTAGCGTATAGTAACAAATTAAATACATACGATACGTTCAAAAATATGCGATATTTGAGAATTTTCTTACTCCAATTCCAAGAAGTACTTGAAGATAGAAGCAGAATTACTGTATGGTTTTTACTCGCTGCTGTTACCCCGCTAATCTTACTATTATTTTGGCGAGGCGCGTCGCATATCAACGGATGGACGAGTGCTGAGATAACATCATACTATTTATTTGCAATTGCTATTTTTGCTGGAACGATGTGTCATCATGAAGAAAAGGTTGGTATTACCGATATTCAGGCAGGCGGGTTAACAATGTATCTTTTGAAACCGTTTTCTTATATCAAATTACTATTTTTAAATGAAATTGTCTATCGTATGTTGCAGGGGACATTAGGATTTGTGTTATTAGGTTGTTTAGTACTTATCTTTCCGAATATTTTTGCGTTTACTCATGCTTTCGATATTTTTTTTGTAAGCTGTTTAATTTTTATTAGTGCTTTCATGCTAACATTCATTTTTAAAACGGTTGTCGGTCTTTTAGGATTTTGGATGACAGAAACGAGAGGGGCCTTTGAAGCTGTGTCAGTCCTTATTGTTATTTTTTCTGGGGTACTTATGCCGCTTGTTTTTTTGCCTTCATGGATGCAATCACTTACCATGGTATTGCCATTTTCATATATGCTTTATTTTCCTGTTATTGCCTTTGAGGGTAAATTGACTATGCTTCAATGTGGACAAGTACTTTTAGGACAACTTATTTGGATGGCTGCTCTGTACGTTTTTTATCGGATTTTATGGAAATATGGCATAGAACAATATACAGGGGTAGGGCAATAAAGTAACATGATAGCAATAATGAATCAATATATACGAGTATATAAAACATTTTTGCGACTTAATATATTGAAGCTTTTTGTATACAGAGCTGATCTTTTCAGTAGCATTATTGCACATACGATTTGGTCATCATTTACGATCATTCAGATGCTTTTGCTAACTTCAAAAACTTCTTATGTATTTGGTTGGTCGCGGAACGACTTGTTGGTTTTGGCAGCAATGTATAACATCGTTTATAGCTTTTTCTATATGTTTTTTTCAAGGGGCTTTGGTGAGTTTTCAACAACGATCCATGTAGGACGCTTGGATGGTGTTCTTATAAAACCTATCAGTTCACAATTTCTGATGACAACACTTTATATTACTTATACGCATGGGATTAGATTGATTCTGGGTATAGGTTTTCTTGTTTATATGCTAAGCATTATGCATGTTCATATAACACTTCTGCTTATGGTTGGTTTTATGTTCATTATATTTTTTTCTGTGATGATTATTTATTCGTATTGGATGCTGATTATGACGCTTACTATTTGGTTCCCAAAACTTTCCAATCTGTCTGAATTGCTCTATCAGGTTAATTCAGTCGCAAAATTTCCTCAGGAAATTTATAAGGGAGCTAGCGTTTATTTATTATTAACGCTTTTTCCTCTTACGTTGATTGTTGTGACACCTGTTAAATATCTTTTACAGAAAGCATTTTTTTCAGATATTCTTTTGCTTGTCATATTTGCTTGTGGAATGGTATTCTTTTCGCATTTTTTTTGGAAATTTGCTTTACGATTTTATACAAGTGCGAGTGCATAATATGAATATTTATTTTCGAGTTGCAAAGAATACATGGGATGAGATGATGACTTATCGGTTTAATTTTATGATGTGGCGTATCCGCAATGTTTTACAGTTATTAACTGTTTATTATCTCTGGGTTGCTGTTACCATTCATAATGGGCATATTTTTAGTTATTCTCGCTCCTTGATTTTGACCTATGTTTTAGGAGTATCATTTATTGGGAGTATTGTTTTTTCAACGAGAACACAGGAAATGGGAGAGAATATCAATAATGGAGAATTGTCACAATACCTTATTCGACCGCTTCGATATCTTGGGTATTGGTTTGCAAGAGATATTGGTGACAAGTTTTTTAACATTAGTTTCGCGCTTGCAGAACTTACGATTGTCTATCTCTTGTTGCGCCCAGCAATATATCTCCAATTAAATGGTACTATGCTCATATTAACTGTGGTTGCAGTTATTCTTGCGGTTGTGATGAATTTTTTTATCGGTTCATTACTTGGTCTGGTTGCTTTTTGGAGTCCTGAAGTGTGGGCGCCGCGTTTTATTTTTTTTACGCTTGTTAGTTTTTTTTCTGGAGGGCTATTTCCTCTTGATATTTTGCCCGTTTCTTTGCAGCATATCTTTTCTTTATTACCTTTTGGGTATCTGCAATATTTCCCAATTACAATTTATCTCGGGAAAGTTTCTTCACAAGGAATATTACAAGGCTTTACAATAGCCATTATTTGGAACATCTTTTTATATTTCCTTTTATTGTGGGTATGGAGAATTGGATTAAGAATGTATAGTAGTGAAGGAAATTAATATGATTGTACGATATAGTATCATTTGGTGGAAATTTACTCTTGGGACGTCTCAAATCGCATTTCAGTCTCGATTTGGTGCCATCTTATTTCTTTTAGGAAAACTGCTTCGGTATGTTTTCTTTTTGTTATTTCTTATGCTTCTGCTTAGTCGGACAAAAGTAATCGTAGGGTATCCTTTGTGGCAGCTTATGCTTTTTTATGCAACATTTAATTTGCTTGATACCCTACCACAATTTTTTTTCAGAAATGTTTATCGCTTCAGACAGCAAATTCTCAATGGTTATTTTGATAACATGCTTTTAAAGCCACTGCCTTCACTATTTCAGCCATTATTTGGCGGAAGTGATATTCTTGATTTATTTATGCTTTTTCTCGCAGCAGGCTTTATTATGTATGCTGGCATACAGAGTGGACACGCCACACCTCTACATGTTTTTCTCTATCTCTTATTGATATGTAATAGTTTTGTCATTGCCTTAGGATTGCATATTTTTGTTCTTGGTATTGGTATTTTATCGACAGCTGTTGATAATACCGTGATGTTGTATCGTGATTTGACACAAATGGGGAGATTGCCTATTGAAGTTTATCAAGAGCCCTTACGGGGATTGATAACCTTTATTATTCCAATTGGTATTATGATGACATATCCTGTTAAAGCATTACTTGGGTTGCTTTCTGTACAAGGGATTATTCTGGCAATGGTATTTGGAACAGGGATGCTTTTTGTGAGTTTGCGGTTTTGGCAATATGCTTTACGTCATTATATAAGCATAAGTACGTAATTATTGAATTACAAGAGATACACAACCAATTCCTCGGTCATGGTCTCCATCATGGATAAGGAATTCTGCCTGATAGGTACCTGTTGTTAATCCAATTGATGAGACATTCCATATAAATTCAGATTTATAGATATTCGCTTCCGGTCCGTTTGGATTCGGTCCGCCTATTGGCTTACTTCCAGGAGGAGGTTGCTCAATAGGTACACTTTTTGAAAGATGACCAATTAAGGGAGGGCTATTATTATAGTCTCCTTTGACAAGATTCGGGAAAAATGGTGAGCTACCTGCTTCAACTGTTTGAGGAGCAATGTATAAAGCAGGCTCATAAAGATACCCATCCTCTGCTTTTACAGCTCTGTTACCAGCTTTTGTTATTTGTCCGGTGGCTTTATCCACCTGCTCTCCCGGGGAAATAAATGGTGGAGACTCATCATTTACCCAAACTTTAATTTGTCCTGTACTACTAACAGATTGTCCCAAGCCAGGTAAGTATCCAATAAGAATTTCTTTTTCAGAATTTGCTGATGAGCTGCAAATACTGCTGGAGTGTGGTGGTGCGAGAGTGACATACCCAAATGTTTTAAGTTGTAGATTATTATAATCTGCTCCACGTGTTGGTGTAATAATATTCACTATTTGCCCTTCATTAGGATACGATTGTGGTGGAAGACCTCCGACTGCAGTTATTCCTACAACTAATAAGAGTGCAAGGACACCAAATACAAAAAAATTACCCACGGTTCCTCTTTGTATCCGTTTTGCTGAAAGCGTTTTCCTTTTTATAGACATATCTTAATCTAAGATTATTTTCCGTTTTTTGTCAAACTTCAAAATGTATCTTTGATTTTTATAGTAAAATAGATCATACCAGAAAGGATATGAATAGTGGATATAATGCATATTATTTGCAATATACCGAATTATTAAATGCCTTTTTATTTTTGTAATAAAGTAGGTAAACCTTCTGAAAGAATTGTAAGCGCTTCTTGGTATGTTTGTCTTCTTTCCTGGAAAATTTGAGCAAGTATTCGTGTATTCTCATCTGAGATAGATTTTTCCCCATTTTCAATAGCTCGAATTGGGTTTCTAGTTACTCCAATAATTTCTCCAACTTCGATTTCAGAAAGTCCTACAGCTTTTCTCAGTTTAGAAAGAAGTATACCTCTTCCTTCACTATCAGTAACGAATGATTGAAGATTTGTGGTGAAATCGGGATCTTTTTCAACATTAATCATGTTGAGGATTCTTTGCATTTCTGTTACAGAAGGCTCTCTTTTACCTGTTTCGATCTCCCGAATATACCATGGAGTTTTGCCAATAGCTTCACCAAGAGATTTTCCGGTGATGTGTGTATACTCTCGAACAAAAATGAAAGCTTTTCTGAATCTCACTCGTTTAAGCTCTTCTATTGTTTTTTGATCTATGCCAGGTTCAATAATAATTCTTGAGAGATCAGTGATTGAGACTAAATTATTCTCTGGATCGCGAAGAACCATCTCAGTTGGTAGTTGTTTTGGTTTGCGTTTTTGTGGTGCGCTTCTTGGTCTCTCTACTTCGGGTTCTCTGTTTGTTAAGGTTCTTAACCTAGCAATAGCACGCATTCTTTGTGTCTTTGCAGTACCTAGTGGGAGGCCTGTCCTTTGAGCAATCTCGGGAGGAGTCAATCCTTCCATTAAAAACCAAATTTGTCTTTGATGATCCTGAGGTAATTTTTGTATAAAAGGCAATAAGCGTCTTATTTCGTCTTGATTGTCAATGTCATCTTCAAAAGCGTTTGCTTGTCTATCATCTCGAGTAAATAATTCAGATGTCATAGGATCAAGAACTTCTCTATTCCTGGTTCTTAGTGTATCGCGTATACTCTTACGAAGTATTGTAACTGCCCAGGTATTGGGATATCGTGGTTTTTGTCCTTTTCCAATAGCTTTAATTATCTTTTCCCAGGTAGTTTGTATACCATCTAAAATAAGAGGGTCATCTCTCGGTACACCAAAATAAGGAGCAGAAGTATCCTGTAAATAGGGAGTTAGAAATTTTACCCATCGAGCCCATTCACCTTGAGCCCATTCCTTGTCATCCGGATCTCTCCTCACTAAACGATCTATGTCGGGTGAATAACGAGATGGTCTTTTATCATCCTTTCTTGGCACATTTTCTATAGGAATATTTTCACTACTGGGTACCAATTGCATCATCAATGGATTTCGGCCAAGAATCTGCAATTTATTGTCTTTGGTCAGGTTTGTATTTGACGGCAAAGGAGTCCTCTTTTTTCTATATACAACATTTTCTATATCAGTTGATCTTTGCAAATTCATAATATCAATTGGTATAATTCTTGTTTTTGAATGATTCTTTTCTACCATATGTTTTTCAATCGTGCAATTGTATTCCTGTAGTTTCTTATTGTCAATTTGGTCGCTGCTCTCCTAGAAAGCCGGGATACAATATTGCAATAAAATTTGCTATAGGCTATACTGTTTTAATCCTAGGAAGAAGGATCACTACTCGTCATAATTAGGCGAGAGGAAAGTCCAGACAGGGAACGTGAGGGGACGGAACATAAGTTCCGACGCGAAAGCGCTGGTGTCTAAACTCTTAGCTCACTAAATGGAGTTTGGAACATAGGCTGAATTGACAGCTTATGAGAGCAACAGAGACGAGTGAGTCTGAAACGGGCAATCCCACCTCCTGCAACTTCCGAAAGATGCGAAATAATCCGGCTTGCCGGAGAAATACCATCACGTTGGAGCATCAAAGCGAGGGCATCCCGTTACAAGCGGGACAAAGATGACATAATATCATCTGTGAGATAAATTGTGGTCATGAACAAAATCTGGCTTACTCTCTTCCTAGGATATTTTCTCCCCCATATGCTATAGAGGAATTTTATTTTGACGAGTATTAGTTGCTGAAGGTGTATAGACGCGAAGGGACATACATCTGATACCAAGACGTTGGTTTCCATCATGCGCGACAAATTCAATTTGATATTCTCCCTCGGTAAGACCAATAGTTTTTACATTCCAGACAAATTCGACAGTGTAGCCATTTGTTGGTAAAGCATTTAGTGGAATAACATCGCTGTTGTAGGATGCAAGAAGCGTACCATTATTAAAGTAACCTTTAACAAAATCGGGGAAATATGGTCTGACATTAGTTTCAACAGTTTGGGGAAAGATATAGAGTTGTGGTTCGATAATATAATTATCGGGTGCTCTTGCTGCTCGATCGCCTGGTGTTTTAACAGCGCCTGATCCTCGTGCTACTTGTTCACCTGCAGCAATATAAGGAGGGTGGGTATCGCTAACCCAAAGACTGATTTGTCCATTTGTACTGACTGCAGTTGCTTGAGCTGGTGAATAGGCAATCAAGGCTTCAGGATGTATGTTTGCTCCACCTTTTTTGCATAAAGAAACAACTGGAGGGGTGATTGTCGCTCCCGTAAAATTATATAGTTGTAGCATGGCATGGGCTTTGCTTGTAGTATTTTTGTTAATTGTTGCTTCAGGACCAAGAAGGAGAGGTGTTTGGCTTGGTGTTGGGCCTGAGATAATATATGCAAACCCAACTATGGTGATTATAATAAAAATGATATAAAGTGCTCCAGTGTTAATTCCCATATCTTTAATAGTGGCTTACTTTAGTATTTTTTTCAAGGGTTATGCACGATTTGCTTGGCATAACATATAATATTCACATTTTTTACAGAACATACTTTGGCTACAGAAAAATTCACTTTTTTGTATGTCATTTACTATTGTTAAAACAGTTGCTTTTGCTTTTTCAAGATCTTGGCGTGTTCTTGTTGTCGATATTTTTATATTTTCTTCAAGATAATGGAGAGTGAGCACAACTTCTGAAGGGTTATGTCCTAAAATACCATCGTTTACTTCTGCCGCTGCAAGTGCGTAAAGTGATAGTTGTAAGTCATCCCGCACTTTCCTTTCGGAGGGGATATTTTTACCTGTTTTATAATCAATAATCTCAATTCGTCCATCATTCAATGTATCAATTCGGTCAATTCTGCCACCAACTTTGAGATGATCAATCCAGAAATTAAAGGGTAATTCAACAGCTATAGTTTGTGGTGGCTCTTGTAACGTTCGTTCTGCATATGAAAGAAGTATTGTTTTTGCTTGCTCAAAAGTTTGCTGTTCATGGATTTTACTTGTGAAGCCTTGATTAATCCAATTTTTGGTTAGTAACTCTTTAATAGAATCTGCCTGCAAAGGCTCCTTCTGGAGAAGTTTGAGAGAAAAATCACGTAGTGAACTATGTATGCTGACACCATAACTCAAAGCAGCTGATGGTGGCGATGGTAGATTGAGAATATATCTCAGTTTGTAGTGCAGTGGGCAAGATTGGAATGTTTGTAGTTGAGAATAGGAAATATAGGTGATTGGGGCTGTGGGTTGAGTGCTTGGATTTTCCGTTTTATTTTGTTGGTTTTCAATATTACTATTTAAAATTTCGAGGAGTGAAAGTTGCTGGCCTAATGGTTTATCAATTTGTTTTTTAACAATTGTTTCAACAGCTTGTTCACCAAGTGTTTCAATTACAAACGGTGAAATTTTTCGCTCTCTTTTGCCTTCGTTATAAAATCGTGCGGCAGTTAAGATGAGCTTATCCTTTGCGCGGGTAATAGCAACATAGAAAAGACGCCGTTCCTCTTGCAAACCTTCTTCGCCTTCCGGTAGAGTTTCTCTAATAAGATTGGTTGGAACAGGAATTTGTTCTTTTCTATCACGACTTGGGAAGCGTTGTGTAACAAGATTGACTACAAAGACAACAGGGAATTCTAATCCTTTACTTGAATGGATGGTTAGGATGTTAACTGCGTTATTGTTTGTCCAATCAATTTCTGCAGCTTGTGGGCTTTCACCAAGCTCCATTGCTAAATCGAGCCAATCAACAACAGCAAAGACTGATACATCAGTATGATTTGCTGCAAAACTTTGAAGCTTCTCAAAAAATTTTGCGATGTTTTGTGCTTCTTTTTCTGTTTTTGCAGAGCCAGGATCAAGATAGTATCCCAAAAGTCCTGAATCTTCAAAAAAATAATAGAGTATTTGTCCTGCTTCTTCCTTTGGCACTTTTTCTAGATGTTTTTTGATCATACCTGTGATTCTTTGAATTTTTTCTTTACCATTTTCTGTCAATGAAGATCGTTCAACCTGTTCCATCGCTTCAAAAAGAGAAAAATTGCTTCGTTTGGCGAAGTTTAGTATCGATGCAACATCACGGGCTTGTATATCAAATACAGGCATCGTAATAATGCGATAAAGGGATGACATGTCATCAAAGTTCGTAAGGACCTGTAGATACGCGATTAAATCTTTAATTTCCGTTTGTTGGAAAAGATGCCCGGGACCCAAAAATTGATAAGGGATATGTGCTCGCTCAAGAGCTCTTTGAAATGGTGTTGCATGATCATTAGCACGGACTAAAATAGCAAAGTCATTGTAAGGTCGGTGTGTTTTTTTTATATCTGCTTGAATAGCTTTTGCAACTGCTTCTGCTTCGTCTTCACCGCGATTTGCATAGATAAATTCTCGTGCATCACCTTTGATTTCACGCATTGCTTTCAGTTTTTTATCAATTTTTTCTTTTACTTCCAAACGGTCGGGATTATTACTTTGGATCAATTGATACGCATCATCAAGAATATTTTGTGTTGAGCGATAGTTTTTTGTCAGTGTTACGACTTTTGCTCTTGAAAAGTGTTTTCTAAATTGCATCATATTAGCAATTGCAGCTCCACGCCATCGATAAATACTCTGGTCATCATCTCCAACAACTGTGATATTTTGTCTTTCTCCTGCAAGAAGGATTGCCATTTCATTCTGTGCGTAGTTTGTGTCTTGAAATTCATCAACAAAGACATATTGGAATTGCTTCTGATATTGTTTAAGAATTGATGGTCGTTCACGGAAGAGTTTGAGTGTATTACTGATAAGATCTGAATAATCCATCACACTTTGTTTTGCTTTCAGGTCTTCATAGGTTTTGAAAGCATGAGCAAGCTCAAGAGTTTTTTTAATTTCATCTTCATCAGTATCATTTTGTCTTTGTTTTTCAGCAAATTTTATATATTGTTCAGGTGAGATATCATCATCTTTGAGGCGACTGAAATGTGTTAGCATGCCTTGAAGAAACTTCATTGGATTTCCCAGTGGTCTGAAATACGAAAGGTTAAAATCAAAAATATGTTTTCGTAAAAATAAAAGTGATTCAGCTTCAGTTAGTAAATCAAACCTGGGATTCAAGCCGATATTGATTGCCTCTTGTTTGAGAATTCTGTCACAAAATGCATGAAAAGTCTCAATCCATAACGTCGTGTATCCATAGGGAAGTATTTCATCAATGCGTGTCTCCATTTCCTGCGCTGCTTTTTCAGTGAAAGTGAGTGCAAGGATGTTTGAAGCAGGAATTTTTTCATCAAGAATGAGATGCTCAATCCGTTTGGTGATAACAGTGGTCTTTCCTGTGCCAGCTCCAGCGATAATTAATAGGGGTCCAGCACCATGTGTAACAGCTTGACGTTGTTCTTCATTGAGTGAGGCGAGGTCGGGCATGCAGGTATTGTAGCATACTTGTTTTTCAGAAACCTTATTCTAAGGTTTGTCCAGCAGCATTCAGGAAGTTAGATTTTTACTTCTGGGTGAGAGATGGTATTTGGCCAAAGATGGGGATTGCCATGTGTGACGTCAGTTGTAGTTATCAGTATCCCCTTATGTCCAAGCTGCCCATTAGAACTTCGCAATTGTTTTTCATATATCTGTCTGGCAAATTTTTTTAGTTGATAGTTTTTAGGCTCTTCAGTCATGCCATCAAAATGCTGTTGTACTGCCTCTTTGGTTGTCCAAACTTCATAATTATTGGTATTAGTCCCGTTTTCATTGGTATGAACGATAGGTATTTTATAAAGATTTCCATGAGGACTAATTTTTTGTGGTCTATAAGCTAGAATATTAGGTTGGGGCATGATAGAACTGAAATTCATAATAACTTTATTATAAAAAGATTACTTAGCGGATGCAATGCTGAATTATTCAGGTTTTTTTTGTTCTTCTTTTTGCACTGTGTTGCCAAGCTGCTTAATAGTGGAAATTTTTTGACCAAGGCCGATAAAGCTTTTGTTGACATTCATGTATTGGTTGGAAGCATTGCCTAAATGTTTCCCCAATACGTCAAGTGAATCAGTAACTTTGTCATAATCGATTTGCAGTCCTCGTAAAAGCTTTAAAATTTCTCTTGATTTTTCTTCAATTTTGTGTCCTTCGTATGATAACAAAATTGCCTGCAAATGAGCATAAAGAGTCGTTGGTGAAACGACATAAACCCGCTGTTGTCTGGCATATTCTACAAGATCATCCATATTTACAATTTCATAAAAAACTGCTTCGGATGGAACATACATCAATGCAAAATCCATCGTTCCTTCTGCTGGAAGAATATACTTTTTTGCGATGGCATCGATATGTTTTTTGATATCCCGTGTAAAATCTTTTCTTAAGATTTTTATCTCTTCTTCAGTTTTTGCTTTGGCTAATTTTTGGAAATTTTCCATAGGGAATTTGGCATCGATTGGTAAAATTCCTGCATCTGTTTGGATTGCTGCATCGACTTTTTCACCTGAGAGAAATTCATATTGTAAATGAAAATTGTTTTTGGGAAAAATTTGTGTGATCATATCTTTGAGTATTTGTTCACCGATATTTCCTCTGAGTTTCGGATTTTTCAAAAAGTCTTGCAATTCACGCATATTTCGTCCAATTTCACTCATTTGTCCCACTTCCCGTCCGACATCTCTGATTACTTCCGCAGCTTTATCGAGTCGTTCATTTAATTGTTTGGAATTTTCCTGGAGTGTTCGTACCATAGTTGTTGAATTTGATTGCATTGATTCGTTGAGTGTTTTATTGGTCACTTCAAGTGAATGCTGCATTGTTCGCAGCCACTCAAGAAGTGTTTTGTCTGTTTCTTGTTTGGAAAGGTTAGAAAATTTTTTATTGAGAAAGAAAAAAAAGAATCCAAATCCAGTAATGATGATAATGACGAGGATGAGCAGATCGTTTGTCATAGTGCTATTGTAGCATATTAAGGCTAAGGCCTCATGCCCTCAAATGCATAGTAGTTTCGGTATTGTTGAATACAGATATAAGGAGTATTGTCTCTCATATTTGCTGCGTGTCCTGAAGAATCTGCCCAGAGCTTGACCACATTTTTATAACTTGGAGCTTCAGCAATATTTTCTGTTGCATGGGACCAACGTGCATAGGGAATTGTATGATTGTTGACTCTTTTATAAAAGCCGTCATGACTAAAACTATTTATAATTTCTTTTGCGCGAATTGTGGCAAATGCACATGTTTGAGAACTGCTTCTAACAGAAGATAAACCAAATGTTGCACGGTATATATTGATTCCGTTGAGCAAATAGGCTGAGACATCTGAGAGTGATTGGGATTTTGTTACTATTTGTAATAGCTCGTTATGTACTGCTGTTGTATGTGCTGCAAGGACACGATTGTTGTATGCATCAATTACATTATAAGCGACAATATAATTTTCAAAAAAGGAGAAAAATGTCGGATTATTTTTTGTTTCGTTTGCTGATGCGGCAAGGGATGAAAAGCTGGTAAATATAAGAATACAAAGTATGATACTCAATAATCTAATTTTCATCAGTTGTCCTAGTATACACGATATGGTTGAGGGTACACAATAAAGTAAAGATCATTCAAAATATAATTCTGGGTCAGTAGTAATCCCTTTCCATGGAATAGGATGGAAATTAAAATATGCAGCGGAAGCAATCATAGCTGCATTGTCAGTACATAAATTTTTTGTGGGTGCGAAAATGGTAACAGCTTGCTTTGAAGCGTTAATTTCGAATTGTTCACGGAGGGCTTGATTTGCTGCTACGCCGCCTGAAAGCAAAATTGATTTGATAGTATGTTCTTTAGCTGCTTTAAGCGTTTTTTTGATAATGACCTCAATAATTGCATCCTGAGTTGCACGAGCAAGATCTTTAATAGTTTGAAGGTCGAGTTTAGATCGATTAGTATGTAGATTGGTTACTTCGCGCAATACTGCTGTTTTCAATCCGGAAAAAGAAAATTCGTATGTATTTTCATGAAGAAGAGGTCTCGGGAAACGGAAACGCTTGGGGTCACCTTCCTTTGCTAATCTTTCAATCTCCGGCCCTGCAGGATAAGAAAGCCCAAGCATTCTACCAATCTTATCAAACGCTTCTCCGGCTGCATCATCACGTGTGCCACCTAGGAGTTGGAAGTCACCATGGTTTTTCATTAAAAGTAAATCAGTATGTCCTCCTGAAACGACAAGTGCAAGAAGTGGGAACTGGATAACAGGTTTTTTATTCTCTGAGATAAAATTAGCGTAGACATGCCCGACCATATGGTTTACTGGAATAATTGGTTTATTGAATACAAAAGCTAATGTTTTTGCTGTTTCAACCCCAACGAGCAATGAACCGATAAGTCCTGGTCCATACGTTACAGCAATGGCATCGATTGTCTCCAATGTATCAATCCCAGTAGTTTCAAGAGCGTTTTTGAGAACAGGGAGGATGTATTTTATTTGTTCCCGTGCTGCTTGTTCAGGGATAATACCGCCGGTTTTTGCATGAAGTGCAAGTGAAGTTGCTAGCATATTTGCCTTCAACGTTACACGATTTTCGTTTCCTTCAATAAGAGCAACCGCCGTTTCGTCGCAACTTGTTTCAATTCCCAAAATTGTCATAAGCTATTATAGCATCGTTGCAGGATACATCTGTTTTAGTGTTTGAGGTCTATTGTAATAGAGTCACCTTTTTTGAAACCATATTGTTTTGAAAGACCAGCATTGATTTCAAAAACTTGATTTGCGGATTCATCAGGCGTGTAGATAGGAAGATTAGTATTGCCATTTTTTGGTTCAGGAACATTTTGGTAAATGGTAACAATCTTATTGTTATTGATAAAAATAAGATCAAGAGGAAAATTCATATCTTTCATCCAAAAGGCATAGCGGTCAGGAGTTTTAAAAATAAATAGCATGCCTTGATTTTGAGGTAGTGTTGTTCTTTTTGATAATCCAAGCTGTTGTTGAGCAGAGTTCGTTGCCACTTCTATTAAAAATGAATGGTTATCTATAGTAATTCTCGATTTAGGCAGAGGTGTTGTGTTAATTTGGTACATAATATATCCACTGAAAAGGAGAAGGATAATAATGAAACCGATGATTATTTTATTAATACTCATAAAATAAAAGAGTTTTAGCTTTTTTATAATTCATTGAGCAGAGTAACTAATTTTGTTGTTGATTGGTCATGGACGGGCATGGTTACATCAATTACCTGAGCATTCATTAGTTTTGCCTGTCGCTCTTTGTGATGCCGGTTGCTATCCCCGCTCGTTGTTGCGATTATATCAGGTTTTAAGGCAAATACTAGAGCATCATAATCCTTATTAGTCATATGTGGTTTGAGTAATATAACAATATCAACTGTTGTTAATGCAGAAAGGATTTTTGCCCGATCCTCTTGTGAGTTAATGGGCCGTTTGGGTCCTTTTGTTGCTGTAATTGTTTCATCCGATTCAAGGAGGACAATCACTACATCACCATGTTTTTTTGCTTCTTCAAGAAAAGCAATATGACCCACATGAAGCAGATCAAAACATCCTCCAAGTATAACAATTTGTTTATTTTCGGTATGGAATTTTTTAGCAAGTGCTTCTATATCAGTAATATGTGCTATTTTGTCTGCCATAGGTTAGGTTATTATGTTTTTGTTCCACGCACATACACTGCCTGCCAGGGTTTGTAATTGGAAATGAATTTATCATAAATGGTTATTTTGTTATTTTCTGTGACTGTCCGGGTGAAATAGACATTTGCTCCATTTGCAGCAAAATCAACTTGTTTGATCTGCCCAGCAGGAAGCGTTGCATCGTCCTGATAGATCGGTGGGGGCGCTGGTGTTTCAGAAAGAACTACAGGTGTTGAGGTATTTACCTGACGATTTTGATCTTTTGTGCCATACAGTGCAAACGTAAGTCGCTGTGTATTAAAGTCGACATAGGATTGAATAAGTAATGCATGCCCTGTATCATTTTTAAATTTCAAGTCAACAGTCGGAGTATAAATAGCTGCGTCAATACCTGGTCCTGAATCTTGTTCATAATACCCGACACGATATGCATGCTGATGCCGTTCAATAATTGGTAATCCTGCATTAAGTGCTGCTCGAAAAAGCGTTGTTGAGACTTGGCATACGCCACCACCATCGCCAAGAATTGTTTTGCCGTTATCAATAACATATGCTTGTTTATACCCTGAAAGGGAAGAAATATCGCCAACAGCCTTATCAAAAGAGAAGACCTCATAAGGTTTTATAATGATGCCATTAAGCCTGCTTGCTGCAAGTGAAATATTAAAAATACGCTCATCTGCTGAATGATGAAAGAGAGAAGTCCCTACCGAGACCTCTTCTTTAATACCTAATTTATCAGCCTCGTTAGAAGCAACTACTGCTGAAAGTTTTTTGATAGGCATTGTGATCATTATGGTTTCTTTTTTATTACTGAGTGCTGCATTTTGTAGTTTGGCAATAATTTCATTTTTGAGCAAACTCTCATCGAGGGATATTCCGTCGGTTCCAACTCGGAATGCATTCACTTTGCCATCAGTAAAATTAAAAAGAGGATCAACTGGTTGCACATCAATCTGTTGTTTTATAGGTTTAAGTAATTTATTGAGTTTTGCTTCAGTATAATGAAAAGCAGGAGGCAGGTTAATGGTATTGCTATATGCCTGTAACATGAGGCTCATATTGGTGATTGTATTATTGCTAGATCTGCCAATAGTCATTGCTTGATCAGCAAGCAATGTTGCATCATATCCAAAGTCAATTTGCTTTGCAGAAATGGTAGCGGTCACAGTGGCAGATTGAAGTGTGATAGTTGTTTGTTGTAGTATTTTATTTTTTTGTTGAAAATAATCCTGGATTACTCTTGGATCTTTACCACTAAAGTTATTGTTGTCGACAAAAACGCCGTCATATACTTTGCTAGCATGGATATTTTTATAAGCAATATACAGAAAGCTTATGAAAAAAAATAATCCGAGAATGCCACCTAAAGAAAACCAAAGGATATTTTTACCAAAAAGTTTGAAGTGTTTTTTATTCCAGTGAAAATGTTTAGGTTTTAACAACTTTTTAATCTTTTTGGCGATGAAGTGATATTGAGGTAGGATTGCCATGTTCTCCGCAAACGTATTATACTATAAAGCATACCATATTATGGATGAAAATATTGTCTTCAATCCTCCAGGGCAAGATATTCAGCAGAATTCGTCTGCTGAGGTGTCTGTCCAGGCTACTGATCAAGCAGCAGATGTGGAACAACCAGTGGAAACGGAGGAAGAAGTTGCTATTGAAGGAGCATCTCCTCCAGGTTTTATCGGAGGCATCTTTGGTGGTAGTCTGTTTAAAAAATTGCTTATTGGTATAGGCGCTATCATTTTATTAACCTTTGTAATTATTTTATTGATTCCCAAGGGACAGCCGGATAAACCAGTAACGTTGCAATGGTGGGGATTGTGGGAAGATAGCAGTACTATTCAACCGCTCATACTTAATTTTAAAAAGACGCATCCTAATATTACTATTGAGTATATTAAAAATGATCCAAATCAATACTTGGATCGATTGCAATCACGGATGCAAAATGGCAAGGGGCCTGATATATTTCTTTATCATAATACATGGATGCCAATGTTATCAGGTGAGTTATCTCCGTTGCCATCAAGTGTCATTACTCCTGATCAGTTCAAACAAACATACTACCCAGTGATGCAACAGGGGCTGACACAAAATGGCGCGCTTTACGGTATCCCACTTGATGCTGATTCACTGACGCTTTTCGTCAATCCTGATTTATTTCAGGCTGCTGGAGTGCAAGTACCAACAAATTGGGATGATTTTGTAAAAGCTGCGAAGCAATTAACTGTTAAAGATCCGAATGGGAAAATCAAAACAGCAGGAGCAGCACTTGGTACGTATGATAACATCAAACACGCGCCAGATATTATTTCTTTACTTTTTCTCCAACAGGGGGTTCAGATGAGTAACCTTACTGCATCATCACAAAATGAATCAGGAGCGCTACAGTTTTATACATCATTCGCAAAGGGACAAAACAATGTGTGGGATGGGACACTAGATAACTCGTTATTGTCGTTTAGTAGAGGTACTTTAGCGATGTATTTCGGATTCTCATGGGATGTTTTTGCAATTCAAAATTTAAATTCCAATCTCAATTTTTCAATATATCCGGTTCCTAATCTTTACGGTAAGAAAACAACGGTTGCTAGTTTTTGGGTTAATGGAGTTTCTTCCAAAAGCCCAAATCAGAAAGAAGCTATGGAATTCATGCAGTTTTTAGCACAGAAATCGACAGCGCAGGAATTTTATACTGAGACAGCAAAAAAACGTGCTTTTGGTGAACCATATGCACGAAAAGATTTGCAGCAGAGCTTGCGAGAAAATCGTTTGGTGTACCCCTTTGTTAGTCAATTGGATGATGCTGGATCATCATTCTTTGCAAGTGATACACATGATGGAGATACAGGTTTAAATTCTCAGATGAATACGTATCTGCAAACTGCAGTCAATTCAGTTGTCAATGATAGCGGTTCAGCAGATTCAGCTGTTTCAACTCTTAATAACGGCGTCTCACAGGTACTGCAAAAATATGGTCAACAATAAGAGGAGGTCGCGGTTTTCTTCTGCCGAACAAGCGATCCTCACAACACTTCTTTATAGTGATATTTTTTCGTTTCCTCTCACGAAGGATGAATTATGGCAATTTCTTATTGCAAAAGAAAAAGTCACACGAGTAGTTTTTGACAGCAGTTTACATTCATTAAAAAAGCATATTAGTCTACAAAATGGTTACTATTGTATATTGGGAAGAGAGGCGATTATTAGTAAGCGTATGCAACAGCTTCCTGAAGTGGCAAAAAAATTGCAATGTGCGCATTTTGTGGCTTCCAAACTTGCTGCTATCCCTTCAATTTTATTTATTGGTATTACAGGCGGTTTGGCAGTAGAAAATGTCACAGCGCATGATGATATTGATTTAGTGATTATTACAAAAAAGGAGACACTTTTTATGACACGGCTTCTTATTATAGCTACCTTAGAAAAGCTTGGTTTAAGACGTTTTCGTAATCAGAAAAATACTGCTGATACTATTTGTACCAATTTATTATTTGATGAAACAGCACTTTCGTGGTTTGGGAAAAATCAGGATATTTATACTGCTCGTGAAATTGCGCAAATCAAACCACTTTTTGAACGAAAAGGTGTCTATCAGAAGTTTTTGACTGCCAATATATGGATTAAGCGATTTGTGCCAAATAGTTCGCCCCGAAAAGGTTTACCGACGTCATTACATAAAAGTTTGTTTATACAAATGATACTTTCTATTAGTACTAATACAATTTTTGAGGCTTTTTCACGCCTGATACAGATGAGTTGGATGAGGCGTCATCAAACAAAAGAAGTCATTACAAAACAAGTTTTAGCATTTCACCCAAATGATTATAGGACTAAAACGATTAGAAGATTAAGGCTAAAAACGCGACAATTCGGTTTATTGACAAAGTTTTGAATATTCTTTATACTTTCTCAGACTTACGCAACATAGATCTCGTCTAGAACTAATTTTATAGGCTGGCGAGTCTTTTTATAAATGCGGAGGTTCTATTATGATGAATGGTAAAAAAATTTATTTAACGAAGAAAGGATTTGAGGATCTTCAAAAAGAATATGACGATATGGTCAAGAAACGACGACCTGAAGTTGTTGAGCGACTTTCTTCTGCTCGAGAAATGGGTGATCTTTCAGAAAATGCTGAATATACTGCAGCGCGGGAAGAACTGGCATTTATTGATGGAAGAATTGAAGAGCTTGACGCTCTTTTAAAACAAGCAGAATTGATCAGTGATGATATCCATAAGACACAAGCTGTTGATCTCGGTTCACAGGTTGTTGTGAAGATTGGGGAGAAAAAAGAAACATTTACTGTTGTCGGTGAATGGGAGGCAGATCCGACAGAAAAGAAAATTTCCCATGAGTCACCACTTGGAAAAGCCCTCATCGGCAAAGCTGTTGGTGATGAAATAGAAGTTGAAGCACCTGCTGGCAAAATGCTCTACAAAATTGTCTCCATAAGTTAGTATTACATTAGCTACTTATGTTAGCTAAATAGTTTACTATATTTTGAGTTTTTAAGCTAAAAATAAAAATGTATCATTTTTTTGAGACTAGTTTGAAATATTTTTAAGCATGTCCATATCTTCTTATAGTCTTTCGGCATTGACCCGATGAGTTTGAACATTTATAATACCAAAGTATTGCAATGGATGCTCCAATTGAAAAAATAAAAAAATACGTTAGGGCTGCCAACTACCTTACAGTGACGCAGATTTATTTGCAGGATAACTATCTTCTTAAGCGGTCGCTCACGTCAGAGGACATCAAACCAAAACTTTTCGGCCATTGGGGTACGTGTCCTGGAATCAATTTTGTTTATGGCAATCTGAACTATTTGGTTAAAAAACATAAGCAATCCAGTATCTTTGTTCTTGGTCCTGGACATGGCATGCCTGGATTGCAATCAAATTTATTTTTTGAGGGGACGCTAGAAAAATATTATCCCAAAGCAACTATCGATGAAAAAGGTATCGGTTATGTTTCTAAAATGTTTGCATGGCCATATGGGTTCTCAAGTCATTGTAGTCCCGAGACACCGGGTTTGATTCTTGAAGGTGGAGAGCTCGGTTATTCCCTTGCGAGTGCTTACGGGGCAGTCCTAGACAATCCTGATTTATTTGCAGTCTGTTTGATTGGTGACGGAGAAGCAGAGACAGGTGCTATCGCAGCAGGATGGCATATCAATAAATTAGTAGATCCGGCAACAAGCGGTGCCGTTTTGCCGATTCTTCATGTGAACGGATATAAAATTTCCGGACCAACTGTTTTTTCACGAATGAGCGATACAGAATTAACCGCATTATTCACTGGTTATGGATACGAGCCATTTATCGTGCAAGGAGGGGATTTGTATGAATCAATGTTTCAGACACTGGAAAAGTGTTATCAGATGGTAGCAGCTATCCAAAAACGTGCACGAAAAGGCGAAAAATTTACACCTCGGTTCCCGATGATTATTCTTAAGTCTCCTAAAGGTTGGACAACTGTAAAAGAGATTCATGGACAACAAGTTGAAGGAACAATACTTGCGCATCAAGTTGTGATGCCAGGCGTGCGCGGAGATGATCAGGAATTAAAAGCGCTTGAAGAATGGTTGAAATCATACAGATTTGATGAGCTTTTTGATGAGAAAAAGGGATTGGTAAAAGATATTCTTGATATTCTTCCTCCCCCAGAATTGCGGATTGGTGATAATCCCACGATGTTTGGTAAACCATATAAGCAGCTCAATCTTCCAAAAGGCAAAGATTTTGCTAAAGAAACAGAAGTTCCAGGAAAAATTCAATCAAATGCGATGCGTATGGCTGGAACATATTTGCGGCATGCGTTTCGTTTAAATAAAGAAGAACAAAATTTGCGTTTGATGTCACCTGATGAAACCTACTCCAATCGTCTTGATGAAGTCTTTCAAGAAACGGCACGGGGATGGCTTTGGCCAATTGATGAAAATGATAAAGATATCACACGTGACGGGCGCGTTATGGAAATGCTCTCAGAGCACAATATGCATGGACTTGCACAGGGGTATGTCCTGACTGGACGACATGCAGTTTTTACTACATATGAAGCCTTTGCGCAGATTTTTTCGAGTATGGCGCATATGTATCAGAAATTTCTCAAATGGACACGTAGAATACCATGGCGACATGATATCCCTTCTCTCAATTACTTACTTACCTCAACTGCTTGGCGTCAAGAACACAATGGGTATTCACATCAGAATCCTAGTTTTGTTTCCGGCATGCTTGAGAAACACAATGATTTTATCAAAGTGTATTTTCCTGTGGATGATAATAGTATGCTCGCAGTGATGGAAGAAATTATGGCATCCAAAAATCAAATGAATATTGTCACAGCAGGTAAGACACCTGAACCACGATGGTTGACCTATGAACAAGCAAAAGAGACACTCAAGAATGGTTTATTGACATGGGAGTTTGCTAGTGATGAAAATCCTCATATCGTTCTTGTTGGTATTGGAGATTATGTTACCAAAGAAACATTAGCAGCAATTGAGCTTCTTAAAAAAGATGCACCAGAGATCCGAATTAGGTTTGTAAACATGTGCCGGTTGCAGGCGGCATGTTCATGTGAAGATGTAACTCATTCACAGATCCCTGATGCAGAGCGATATTTTACCGTTGATAAGCCGGTGATTGTTAATTTTCACGGTTATCCTGAAACAATGCAGGCAATGTTCTTTCATATAAAAAATCCTGAGAGATTTTCAATTCACGGTTATGTTGAAGAAGGTGGTACGACGACACCATTTGATATGCAGGTGAGAAACAAAACCGATCGTTATCATCTTGTATCTGAAGTGTTAGCAACAATGGCTTCTCAAGGAGTTTTAGAAAAAGAAAAAGCTGAAGCTCTACAAAAGCGATATAGTGATATGTTGCGGGATCATTATATTTATATTACCAAAGTTGGTGCTGATCCAGCTGAAATTGAAAATTGGCAATGGGCTGGCAATTTGCCTAAAGCAACAACAGCAACTGAAGTGAAATCGCTTGATCTTCTTCAGCAAGCACGGACGATCGCATTTATTGGTTTGTCAGATGATCCCGAGCGTCATAGTAATCGGGTTGCAAAATATTTCCAGAAGAAAGGCTACCGTATTATCCCTGTGAATCCAAAGCTGAAGGAAATATTGGGTGAAAAATCCTATGCGCGTCTTGCAGATATCCCTAAGGATATCAGAATTGATATTGTTGATATTTTTCGTAAGAAGTCGCAAGTTATGCCACATATGACAGAAATTGTCGAGCGCGGCGGGATTAATACTGTTTGGCTTGCTGAAGGCGCGCAGAGTCATGAAGCAGAGGATTTTGCTGAGGATTACGGTCTTACACTCGTTGCCAATTTTTGTATAATGGAAGCCTATAAGCAGATAGGAAAAAATTAGGCTAGTATTTCTTCTAAATGCGTAATATCTGGGATGATATGTTTAACTCCAAGCTTCTCCGCTTCGTTTTTCATTAAATGTCCAGTCAGTACTACAATCGGTATTATGCCGGCTGCTTTTGCCATAATGACATCATTTTTTGCATCACCTATATAGACTGTTTCGTTTTTGGCAACATTAAATTCTTCCATCAATTGAAAGAGCATATAAGGGGAAGGTTTTTTGTGTTCTTCTTTTTTTGCATCCTCAAACGTAAGAATCCTTTTGAAATAAGGAATGTTGTATTTTTTTATCAATTCATCCATGGTATTTCGTACCATACCTGATGCAATAGCAAGCGTTTTTGTTTCTGATAGTCTTTTTAAGACGATATCTGCGTCTTTAACAAGCTTAATCTTCTCATGGAAGAATGGCGAGAAGTAGCACTTTTCATATGCGACAATTGCCTCTAAAAGCTTATCAGGATGTTCTTGAAGGAGAAGCTCTAACTGTTTTTTGTGTCCTTTGCCCCACCAATCCAGTATTCTTTTTCGTTCTTCAGTAGGTTCTAGATAGACATCGACATCTTCAAGAGCTTTATGATAGCAAGTGAAGTAGCCATCATTTGAGCCAGTAATAATAACACCATCGAAATCAAAAATAATGAGTTTAATCATAGTTGTTATATACAAATCACTAATTGCTTATTAGTATTTTAGCGATACAAAATCGAGTTCATTGGGCGGCTCTTTACAGAGAGTAGTATAGCATCTTTTCATCTTGCAAACTGAGTTTGTGGATGGTAAGATTGTAGCTGTTTAGCTATGAGCGATCAAGTAAAATTAATCAAAAAAGATTTGCAAAAACTGTCCCCCAAAGCAAACCTCTTGGATTACGAAAAAATGTATAAAGAATTCACTTGGGAAAAAGCTGAAGAGGAATTCGTTGACTTTTTTGAGGATGGTAAACTAAATATCTCGTATAATTGTATCGATCGTCACGCAAGAGGGCAGAATAAAGATAAAGTAGCACTGCTTTTTGAAGGGGCACGGGGCGAAAAGGAAACATATACATTTAGTGAATTAAAAACACAAACGAACAAATTCGCTAATGTTTTGGATGCTCAAGGAGTTAAAAAAGGTGATCGTGTTTTCATTTTTCTTCCTTCAATTCCTGAACGATACATTGCCTTTTTTGGCACACTTAAAACTGGGGCAATTGTTGGGACACTCTTCGCCGCATTTCAAGAGATAGCACTTAGAGATCGACTTGCTGACAGTGAGGCAAAAATTGTTATTACCAATGCAGTTTTGTATCCACGTATTGAAAAAATTCGTAAGGATCTTCCTCATCTGGAAAAAGTTATCATTGTTGAGCGAGGATCAGTTGAACAACCTCATGGCACAGATTTGGTATTTTACAACAATGAAGTGGAGAAAGCGTCTGATTCGTTCGAAATTGCTCATATGGATAAGGATGACTATTCCTACATGCTCTACACCTCAGGAACAACCGGTAAGCCCAAAGGTGTTATGCATGCTCACGGTGATGTCCTGCAGGCGATGGTGACGACAAAATACGTATTGGATTTGCATAAAGATGATATCTATTGGTGTACAGCAGACCTTGGTTGGGTTACCGGCGTTGTATACGCAGCCCTGGGTCCTTGGGGACTTGGTGTAACACAAGTGCTCTTTGAAGGACGGTTCAGCCCTGAGAATTGGTATAGTATATTACAGGATTATAAAGTAACAGTGTGGTACTCAGCACCGACAGCTATTCGTTTATTAATGGGATCTTCTGTCTCACCAAAAGATTTTGATTTATCGCATTTGCGTTTTCTTGCCAGTGTCGGTGAACCTCTTAATCCAGAAGCAATTTGGTGGGGGCTTGAAAAATTCGGCTTACCATTCCATGATACGTGGTGGCAGACAGAACAAGGTGGTATCACCATTCCTAACTATCCTGTAATGGATATTAAACCGGGTTCAATGGGTAAGCCATTGCCTGGTATTGTAGCTGCAATTGTTGATGATAACGGTAATGAAGTAGGAGATGAACAAGAAGGAAATTTGGCCTTGCTTGCAGCAACAGTTTCTTCTTTAATGAAAACGATTTGGAAAAATCAGGAAAAATTTGATTCCTATTTTATAGGGAAATGGTATATTTCAGGAGATCGTGCACTTCGTGATAAAGATGGATATTATTGGTTTATCGGCCGGGCAGATGATGTTATTAATACTTCAGGTGAACGCGTTGGACCATTTGAAGTGGAAAGCGCATTGGTTGAATATCCCGACGTTGTTGAAGCAGGAGTTATTGGTAAACCAGATACTGTCAGAGGAGAAATTATTAAAGCATTTGTGGTAATAAAAACAGGTATTGAGCAGACAGATGAATTAAAAGAAAAATTGCAGGCGCATGTAAAAAAACATTTGGCAGGGCATGCATATCCACGAGAAATTGAATTTATAGATAAATTACCAAAGACACGTTCAGGTAAAATCATGAGAAGAATTTTAAAAGCAAAAGAACTTGGTCTTCCCATAGGTGATATCTCAACACTTGAAGAGTATTAAGTTGCTTCTTCAGACGAAATTCTTTACAATAAACTTCATCCATGCAAGTTCATAAAGATTTTGATTTATCTCAGGTGTTATGGTTTCATATTGGTGGAAAAGCACGATATTTTTTACAATGTGAAAGCCGCGTTGATATTTTTCAAGCTCTTGATTTTGTTGAAGAGCATCATTCCAACCGCATTTTTATCTGTGGACAGGGATCAAATCTTATTTTTTCTGATGACTATTTTGATGGAGTCGTTATTCAGATTGGTACAGGAAAGAAACCTCAGATTAGTTTTCTAGACACGAGAGCAACTGCTTTTGCAGGTGAGACGCTTGACTCGCTTATTCAATTTGCATTTAATCATAAATTAATTGATCTTGAATGGGCTGGTGGATTGCCAGGAACGGTAGGAGCGGGGATCCGTGGTAATGTGGGAGCTTTTGGTGGTGAGATCAAAGACAGTTTGGTTGCCGCTGAGGTATTAGAATTTGATGATAAAAATATCGATGTACTTGAAATGAAAAATGAAGATTTTCATTTTTCGTATAGGCATAGTGTAGTTAAGGAAAAGAAAAAAATGATTGTAACTGCGGCTCAATTCCAACTTACAGCAGCAGATACAGAATCGTTAGTTAAGGCGAGAAGCACCTATGCTGCGAATATTGACTATCGCAAAGGGCATCACCCGCTAGAATTTCCCAATTGTGGGTCGGTGTTTAAAAATATTAAAAAGCCTGAGGACGTAGCAAAAATACTTGAAGTATGGCCAGATATCCGAAATCTGGTTGAAGAAAAGTGGTATGGGAAGGTGTCCATGGGATATATTAATAATAGACTTGGTTTTAGTGGTTATACAATTGGTAAAGCACGAGTTTCTGAAAAACATGCAAACTTTATCAATAATTTGGGTGGTGCTACAGCACAGAATGTGTTAACTATTATAAAACATATTCAGGATATGGTGGAGGAAACATTTGCAATTGTGCCTGAAATAGAAGTTGAAATTATAAAATAGCTGCAACAAGTCTTCACAGAATAGCCATGAATGTCACTCGGAATACAGTTTTTTCCAATTGGAGGAGTAGTTTTTTTTAGTTGCTGCTATAATATATAGTATGTTCTGGGCTGACAAAGTTGCACAAGATATTATTACTTCAGGAAGAAGTAAACCGTATTGGGTTGATGACATGAAAACCCCTTCGGGTTTTGCTCATGTAGGATCCTTGATGGGGCCAATAATTCATAGCATGATTTTTAGAGCATTACAAGATGCAGGGAAAGAAGCAACGTATACATTTGTTATTAACGATTTTGATCCTGCAGATGACTTGTTGCCTGAAATCAAAGGAACTCATGAAAAATATCTTGGGATGCCTCTTAAGTTAGCTCCATCTCCAGAGCAAAAATTTGAAAGTATGGCTGACCTTTTTAGCAATGATTTTATTAATGCGATAAGAAATTTAGGAGTAGAAGCTACAATACTTTCATCATGGGAACTTTACCATGAAGGGAAATTTGATGGGGTAATCCGAGAGGCGTTAGATAATGCTGAGACAATTCAAGATATTTATCATAAAGTTTCGGGAAGCAAAAAGAAAGAAGCTGGTTGGCTTCCATTCCAGGTAATATGTGAAAATTGTCGAAAACTTGGAACGACAAAGGTTTTTGCATGGGATGGAGAAAAAGTATCTTATACATGTGAACCACATTTGGTCAAATGGGCACAAGGATGTGGATATAAAGGGAAAGTTTCTCCATTTGGAGGGACAGGTAAACTTCCATGGAAAGTTGATTGGGGAGCTCATTGGAAAGTAATTGGGATAACAATTGAAGGAGCAGGAAAAGACCATGCTTCAGCCGGTGGATCTTATGATATCGCAATGACAATATGCAAAGAGGTATTTCATTATGATCCACCATTTAAACTTCCGTATGAATTTATTCTTATTGGTGGAAAAAAGATGTCTTCTTCGAAAGGCTTAGGTTTAAAAGCTCATGACTTAGTTAAGATATTGCCTCCTTCAATTGGTCGTTTCCTGTTTGCAAGATCAGGCATTAAATCTCAAAGCAATTTTGATCCAATGGATAAAAATGCAATTCCATCACTTTTTGATGATTATCAAAAAGCAGCGGATGCATATTTTGATAACGGAGAAAATGATTTAGCAAGGGCATTTGAATTATCGCAAGTTGGAGAATTAAAGAAGCCGCCTGCAATCCGCTTTTCAGTTCTTACGCAGTGGATACAGATGCCTGATATGCAAGAGCAGATTAAAAAAGAAGGGCTTGAAGAGTGGGCTAAATATGCGAAATTGTGGATTGAAGAATATGCTCCTGAATCAGTAAAATTTTTGGTGCAAAAAGAATTGCCTGAAGCTGCAAAAAATCTTTCAGAGAAACAAAAAGAATTATTGCAGAAAACTGCATCAGAAGTTGATGCATCAGAAGATGCTGAAGCATTACAAACCCGTATTTATACTATTGGTAAAGAAATAGGATTGAATGGGAAAGAAACCTTTGCTGCAATATACAAGGTTTTAATCGGTAAAGACCACGGACCGAAAGCAGCATGGCTTATCTTGTCACTTGAAAAAAAGTTTGTGAAGGAACGATTTGAAGAAGCTATAAAGGTGACTGACGGGTCAAAGAGTGAGAAACCAGAAGCAAATAAAACAAAATTCAATAAACCGGAATTTTTTTCAATTGCGTCAGAAGTTGCAAAACACTATCCCTCAATTTCTATAGGGATTGCTGTTATTAAAGATGTGACTATTACAAAAGCAAATCCTGATTTAGAAAAAGAAAAACTAAAAGTACTTGATTCTCTGACTGGCTTGACTACTGAAAAGTTAGGTGAGTTTTCTGAAATTATCAGCTACAGAAAATTATATAGGACGATGGGAATTGACTGGCATTCCCGAAGGCCAAGCCCTGAGGCTTTACTTCGACGTATCGTTCTTAATAAAGGATTGTATACCATTAACACCTGTGTTGACGCATACAATCTTATTGTCATGAAAAATCGTATTTCAGTTGGTGCATTTGATTTGGATGCAATTGATTTTCCTACAGAATTACGTTTTGCAAAAGAAGGTGAAGAGATTTTACTTTTAGGAGACTCTGAACAGACAACATATAAGAAAACAGAACTTGCTTATTGTGACAAACATGGTGGGTACAATATTGATTTTAATTTTCGCGATGCACAACGAACAGCTGTGAAAGAATCGACAACAAATCTTTATCTTAATGTTGATGGAATTTATGACATTACCCCACAGCAAGTTGAAAAAACCTTGCAAGAATCTTGTGATATGATTATGAAATATTGTGGTGGCAAGTTAGAATTTTTTGGAATAGCAACTGCATGAATTACTCATCCTTTATAAAGTCTGTTTTGAAAGACGTCACAAAAATTGCCAATGAAAAATTTGGTAAAGTTTCGAGTATTGTTAAAGGAAATGATAATAATCAAGTCCTTACAGAAGCAGATTTGGCAATAGGCAAACTTATTGTCGAACATATTCAAAAAGAATATCCGGATTATAATATTATCGATGAAGAAGCAGGAGTAATTGATAATGGGTCACCCTTTACCTGGGTTGTTGACCCTGTTGATGGAACGAGTAACTTTGCGAACGGTGTGCCTATGTATGGGATTATGCTTGGTCTATTAGAAGATGCAACGCCTATTGCAGGGGGCATTGCTCTTCCCTATTTTAAAGAAATATATATAGCAGAAAAAGGGCAAGGTGCTTATTGCAATGATAATAAAATTACTGTTGCAAGCGAAACTAAATTACTTAATGCATTAGTTTCCTATGGAATAGATGGACATCAGGAAAATCCTGCAATTACCGAAGAAGAGGTAAAGCTTTTAGGAAAAATTATTTTGGCAATCAGAAACCTCCGCTCAAGCAATAGTGTATTTGATATTGCGCTTGTTATAAAAGGGAATTATGGAGCTATGCTTAATCGCACTAGTAAGATTTGGGATAATGTGGCTCCTCATATTCTGGTTGAAGAGGCAGGCGGTATCTATACTGATTTTTTTGGTAATTCGATTGATTACTCAAATCCCTTAACAAAAGTTAAAGAAAATTTCACTTTATGCGCTGCGTCGCCAATACTTCATAAAGAGCTCCAAACTATTATCAGTCAATAAGAAAATTGTTAATTGAGACAACAAACAAAGAAACATTATATGATTTTTTGAAATTTCTATTCGATTTATCATTTGATCTTGTTTCTCTTGTTACTGTTGTGATTATTGATGAGACTGGGAAGTCCTTTTCAAAAATCGTAGTTATAAGTATTTTTTATGTCAAAAAAAGTGGAATTCCTCAATTACAGATGATGGCGGATGATGCATTGGGGTAGTGCCTCATCGTGGCTTAGAAACCGACGTTAATTGGGTCATGATGCAATTGATGGGGAATTAATTGAGCATATGAGAAAAGAACTGAAGAAATATTTTTGTGAAAATGACTTTTAGCTTGGTGAATTTAAGCGATACTATTATCGTTATCATGCAGTGTAAGAATTAAAAAATTGAAAGAAAAGCTATTATAATTTGAGATTCCTATTCCCTCTATGATAAGATGAAATGTACTCTGTTAGCTCTTGTTTATGAAAAAAATAGCCTTAGTTTTTATCATATCGTTTATCCTAGCATTAGGAATTTTTTTAGGCATACAGTATTATCTTAATATCCGTTTAGAAAAGGGAGCGCTGCAGATTACATCAAGTCCAACGAGTAAAGTCTATCTTAATGATATCTATTTAGGACAAACACCGCTTTGTAAATGTCAGGCATCCGATATGATAGTGCCAGGCGATTATACTATTCGTCTCGTTCCAGTTGATAGCACTCTCCAAGAATTTCAGGAAAAGATTACTGTTTCGCAAGGGGCACTAACGGTTGTTGATAGAAAATTTGGTGCCAATGGGCAATCTGAAGGTAGTATTATTTCTTTAACACCACTTGAGGATAAATCAAAATCGCAGTTGCTCGTTGTTTCTTTTCCACAAGGGGCAAAAGTACTTCTTGATGATCAAAATATTGGTACCACACCGTTACTTTTTAATAACCCAACAGAGTCTGACCATGATTTAAAAGTTGGTAGAGATGGGTATAATGAAAAAGAAATCAGGATTCGCACGCCACTTGGCTATAAATTAGCCGTTACTGCCTATTTAAGTGCAAATACTACAAGTCTTACCTCTCCAACTGCATCGGGATCTGCTTCTCAATCTTCGAACGCTTCTGTATCTGTAACTCCTACTCCTGTAGAAGGTACACATATTATTATACTGGATACTCCAACTGGTTTTTTACGAGTTCATGCTGATCCTTCGGTGAACGCAGCAGAAGTGGGGCAAGTGACACCAGGCAGAAAATATGCATTGGTGGATGTAAAAGATGGATGGTATGAAATTACTCTTGATGATAGGTCAGCAGGATGGATTAGTTCTCAATATGCCCAGCGAAAATAAGAGAAAGTATTTTTATTTACGCTTTAATAGAGTAAATAAGAAGTACAACGATGACTGTCCAAATAACAACTGAAAGGAGTAGCGGTTTATCATAAAAAAGGAGACGTTCGGGGCTCTCACCTTCATGCTTTTCATAAATTCTTTGTAAATATCGCATAAGACCATAGACTACAGGGATAATTGTTACCATTAACCATTTGCGCTGCAAGTAGGTCCCCAAAGCATCCGCAGGAAAGAATGTAAGATTAAATTGTAACCCTCGCGGGTTTTCTAAAAAAGTAAATAATGAATATGAAAGAAATGTCGACGTTGCAAAGATTGATAAATAAATATCAAGTAGTTTTTCTGTATAGTGAGATAGCGTTTTGCGGGTATGGAGCGGTGCTCCGCTTTGATGAGCGAGTAAGGTAAGTTCTGATCGGCGTTTTCCAATTGCCAAAAAAAGTGATAACGAGATAACAGTAAGAAAAAGCCAGGCAGAAATATGAGTGTTGCTGACAACTTCTCCAGCAAAAACGCGTAGAATATATCCTGCAGCGAGCGTAAGGATATCGATAATCTCAATATGTTTGAGGAAAACTGAATAAGAGAGATGAAGAACAAAATAGACAACTGCAATAAGAGAAAATGCTGGCTCAACAATATAACTTAAAATAATTGACCCAAATGCGAGCATAATCGCGAGTATAATTGCAAGTCTTATTGAGACATCGTGATGAGCAATGGGACGATATTTTTTAAAAGGATGAATTCTGTCTTTTTCAGCATCAAAAATGTCGTTTATGATATAGATTGAGCTTGAAAGTGCACAGAAAATGAAGAATCCATACGTAACAGTTATAAAAAGTGTAAAATTAAAGAACTGACCACTGAAGAGAAGAGCTGCATAAATTATGAAGTTTTTAATCCACTGACGTGGCCTAAGTAGGCGAATGATATCACGAAGTGAGTTTTTCATTTTTTTTATTTGTGATCAAATGTAAAAAAAGTAACGCTCCTCCGGTAACTGCAATAACCATAAGAATTGCAAAGACTTTGCTCCTACTTTCTAGTAAGAAGGAAAGCATACCTAATATACCAGAGATACACCAATAAAACAATGCTACCTGTCTTTGAGTATATCCTAATTGAAGAAGTATATGATGTAAGTGTTTTTTATCCCCTTTAAAAGGAGATTTTTTTGATAAAATTCTTCTGACGATAGTAAACATAAAATCAACAAGGGGTACACCCATAACGAGGATTGCCGTTGCCAGTTTTGCACTGGAGAGGATTGATGCCACGCCAAGCAATAAATAAAGAGATGTCGCGCCAAATCCAGGAAAAATTTTTGCCGGATAGAAATTGAAAAATAAGAAGCCAATAGCAGCACCTGCGATAATAAAAGAGAGCTGTGCATCAACGAAGCTGCTTTGTCCCATTGGATTGAGCTTCAGACTCAATATACCGATCACAATTGCAGAGATAGCAACAATACCAGGCATTTGCCCGTCTACTCCTTTGCTCCAGTTGAGCATGTTCATTATCCAGACAAGCCAGATGACTGAAATAATATCTGATAATAAAAATGTTATAGGAAGAAAAGGAATGATGAGTTTGATTGTATCAAGATGTAAAACGCCTGAACCGAATGGATTGGTAATGAAATGCATACTGATACCGCTTGCAACAACAATCACTGCTGTAAGAATGTTAACAAAGAATCGAAAATAAGGAGAAAGATCTTTCGATTTTGCGTTGCATTTGTCATCTGTTAACCCAATACCAAGTGCTAAAAAAGCTGCAAAAAAAATAGCAATTGTTGTTGTGTTAAAAGGGATAAAGATTATACTAGTAAAAAATGTACCTAAAAATAAAGGTATACCTCCACCTCGTGGAATGGGTTTGGTATGTATAATTGCGGGATGTTTATGTAGCTTAGGATCATCAATAAGTCCAATTTTTTTTGCAAAGGGAATTGCAAAAAATGTCAAAACGGTTGTTATTGCAAGGGCAGTAATAAATGGCAGATAAGCAATAGTTGTAAGATTTTGCATGGTTATATTATATAATGAGCTGTAAAGTTCGGACGACAAAAATAAAAGAAAGCAAGGCAGCAAGCAATGTCGTGATGCCGATAATCCGCGATACTAACGGCATAGCAATATATAATTTTGTAAGCAAAATATAATTAAAAATGAAGAAAACTGCGGTTATAACTAGAGGAAGTAACATTTCATAGGTAGCACCAAGTCTTGTGTCCCCCCATGGCATTTGATTAAAGAGTGGTACTATTGGAGGAAGTTTTAAGTAGAAAAGTGCTAAAACACCTGCCTGTAATAGTAACAATACGAAAGACAGTGTCATTCCCCAACGGATGATTTTATCAGCTTTGACAAGATTAGAAGTTTCGTTCATAAATAGTTGTTCCTTCTATATTGTATCGCATTATATAAAGTGGAGCTGCAAACGGCAAGGGCTGAGATTCTTTTAGCACAATTATATATTTTAGTTGCTGTTGTGTTATTGCCTTTTGTATCTCATTAAAAGTGTTATTTTGTGTAATATGGTAGGCAACGGTATACTTTATTGGTGGTAATTTGTGTGCTAGTGCATAAATTTGAGCATTATTTCCCCAGATAAAAACATTGTCAGAGGGTTTTGTATGCGTGGTGATAAATGATGCTATTGCATAATCACGGGGAACTTTTTGATCAAAGAATGTTTCATACTCTTGGACACTTTTTCGATCAGTTACAAATTGCAGTGCATTTTGGTAATACTGATATGATCCAATGATATTGTAATGAAATTGTGCCATGAGCATAATGCTCACTAAAACAATGCCAGCAGTAATACTGAGTCGTTTTTTAATAGTGTGACTGATAAAGAATAATCCAATAAATAAACAAAAACTTGGCAACAGTATAATGGCATAGTGTGTATAAGGACGTCCAGAAAAATAAACGTTAAAAAGAGAAAAAACGAGCCAGATAGTAATAAAAAGTGAAGATTTTGTAAAATATTTTCGTTTCCAATAAATAAAAATTATGGCAACGATCAATACGATAAATTTGAGTAGTAACAAACCTTGAGGTATTCCTAAAAGACTGTTTTGCCATCCAACATAATCTACATTGCCAGAAAAGGCAGATTGGTAAAAATCATAAAAAGCATGATTAATAATAAAATAAGGAACAGTAATAACGAATGGTATCAGGAGACCAATAAATAAAAAACATATTATAAGAAGTAAGGATTTATTTTGTGATTTTTGATACTTAGTATTTATTATGTGTTTAAAAGCATTTTGGAAGCCAGCCCACGTTATTTTTTCAGGTACGTTTATTAATATAAGATAAAATAAAAATGCAGCAACATCAAAAATTGCAACTATTTTAAAAAGAAGAGCAATGCCTAATAATAAGCCAGCAAGCAAGGAGTGTATAATATATATCTTATGTTTTGTTTTGGCTTTGACTACTTCAAAACTAAGCTTATAAATAAGTAATCCTGCAATAAGTATTGGCAAAAGTATAAAATTTTCTGCATTTGCTATATTTCCCTCAAGTAGTGGTGTTCCTAAAAGTATCGTATATATAATAGATATGCTAATACTAATACGCAATTTATTAAAAAGTTTTTGTGAGAAGAAAAAGAAAACGATAAGAGAAAGTAATCCAAAGACAAGCGAAAGAATTTTTACTGTAGGTTGATCTCCTTGTGCAAGTGCGTAAATGATATAAAGAAATGGTGGTTTGTTATCCCAAATATCACGATAGAGAATTCTTCCATGATTCATTGCTTGTCCTATAACTTCGTAAATACCTTCATCACCATACCAATATGGTTCAATAATCGAAGGAAGACGCAAAAAGAAAAAAGATAAACAGCAAATAGTAATCCACCAGAATTGTTGTTTTTTTTCTAATTTTGAGAGGAGTTTCATACTATGGAGCGTCTAGCGCATAGGTATAGTTTAGTTCAAATTTTTGTTTGATGCTAGACCCTACACGCTGTTATTGACTATACTTTATCTGTTACCTTGTATTCTAATCGCTTACCCAACATCAATTGTGTGTGGGAAATCAAAGCTGGGAGCGCTGATAAAAAGAATCCGACAATCGGCATAAGGAGGAATTCAAAGGGAAACAGTATTTTGCGGTAGAGGGGCAAATGTTTGTTAGATGGACGGTTTTTATAATCAATGAAAAGCATTGCCAGCAGCGATACTAATGCAATACTAAGGATAGAACCTGCAAGTTGAGGCAGACTGAATCCAAGCGTTGTTCGTGAATAAACAGGGTTAATGATTGCCATAACGTTAGCAGCAATTGTAATAATAAACCAATAGGATGGCCATAGTATATGATCCCATAAGACATTAAGTGTTAACATGGTTTTCCGATAGACTGGAACATTAGGGACTGTAAGCCACCATTTAATAAAAAGTGGGTTGTCAGAAACTCCCCATGACCATCGTCTTTCCTGATGATATTTATTTTTGAGACTACTGATGTATCCGTTTGATAATGCTGCGTCCATAGATGTTTTAAGATAGATTGGCTCAACCGATATGTTACCTTTATTTCGGTAAAAGGCTTTGAAGAAAATGCGATAATCTTCTGGTATAACATCTACATCCCAAAAATCAATATCTTTAATTAATTTCATTGAGAGTGAGTACGTAGCATGGGTAAGCAATCTATCACCTTGGGTAAGCAGTGCCATACGGTAAAGATTTCCAAAAAAGGAAGTGATGCGAGTTGGTGCTGGTACTTCCCAAATATTATTATGGAAGACAATTGCTGATTGCCAGAATTTGTTGTATGGTTTAGGATCAGTCAAAAATTTGTATGAGAGATAAGCAAAAAATTGTTTATGAAAAATAGAATCAGCGTCAACTGATGAAATAGTTGCATAATTAATATCCAATTTTTCTTCTTCAAAAAGTTTTTTATATGCCACACGTCCCGCATAGGCTTCATTTGAGGATTTTCCTTTCACTTCTCCAGGTACATCTGGATGATAGGTTGCAAAGATTGAACCGAATAGATGTTTATATTCCTTTATTAGGATTGTAGCTCGTTCTTTTGCCTCTGTTTCACGTTCTTCCATAGCTAAAACAAGATGAAGTTGCTTGGTAGGAAATGTTTGTTGTGCAAGTGCATTAAATGTCTTTCGGAGTTTTTCAACAGATTCCTTATAGTTAAGAATAATTAGCACATGATGCATGTCAGAAACATGTTGTAGTTTTTTTGCCTTTGTATACCAATCTTCTTGTTCTGCGAGTTTGATTCGCCTGGATGCAATTGTTGCAGTTACGACCAGCGATAACGATTTATAAAGCCAATAGACGTCGAAGAAGAGAATAAAATAGGCAAGTATAGTCGGAATTAAAAGCGAGCCCCAAAATGGTGAGAGGATGAGCATCCAAGCAACAAAGCCAGGGAAGAATTCTAAAAGTCTTCTCGTTTTGACCGGATAGCGTGTGAAGATTTTCTCAAAAAATTTCGTCATGTTCATGTAACTTCCTGAACATAGTATAGACATTTTTGTTTGTCTGTTCCACTAGTTGTTCAAATGAAATGCCTTTCGTTGCAGCAATGAATCGTGCAGTCAGTATAACATACTTTGGTTCATTTCGTTTTCCTCGATGTGGTATTGGAGTGAGATACGGCGCATCGGTTTCAATCACAATTCTATCAAGTGGCGTACTCTTTGCTAATTCGGGAAGTTCAACAGTCTCGCCAGGTGCCAATCCTTTGTAGGTACTATTTCCATCAAACCCAATCGAGAAGCCTAATTTTAACGCCTCTTTTAGTACTTCTTTTGTGCCGGCAAAACAATGGAACATACCTGGATTGCTAAGTAAAAGATTTTTATGGTGTTTCAAAATTTCAATAATAGTTTCTCCAGCATGGCGGTTATGGATTTGTAGAGGAAGTTTTGCTCGATGTGCCAATGCAATTTGTGCTTCAAAGACTTCTTTTTGGCGCTTAGGATCGACGATGCCGTTTGAACTATATGAATAATAGTCAATGCCAATTTCTCCAATCGCAAGTACTTTAGGGTGTTTTGTCAGTTTTTCCAATTCTTTAAGCCAGTAGTCGGAAGAAACATGTTCTGGTTCAGTTTTTATCTCTTGCGTTCTTTCTGTTTCTTCGACTATTTCAGGGTGTTTCCATATTTTATCAGCATGGTGAGGATGGACGCCAACAATTGCGTAAAGCTTTTCATATTGTTCTGCAAATTTTACTGCTTTTCGGCTTGAAGAAAGCTGAGTACCAGTATTGATAATAGTTGTGACACCTTCAGCAAATGCGTCTTTGATGATTGCATCATAATCATTTTCAAAAGTTTTGAATTGGAGGTGGCAATGGACATCGATCATAATACTATTTTTTTAAGCTTTTTCTAGATTGTAATTTAGTTCAAATTTTATTTGTTCACTTTGCAGTTGTTGTAGAGTATCATCAAAATCGAAAAGAACTGCTTGATATTTCATAAGCGAGGAAATAACGACTTTGCACTTTTAATTTTCGGTCCTTTAAATTGTTCAAGAATTTTTTGTGATGTTTCTGGCATAAATGGTTGAATTTGTTGAGCTAGTGTACGAAGCATATCAATTTCTTCTTGTAAGACTTGTTTTAATTCTGTTTCATTATTTTTTATTAGCCATGGTTTATTAGCATCAATATGTTGATCGATATTTGATAAATGAGTAAACCAAAGACTTTGCAAAATATCATTAAAACGAAATTCTTCAAACATTTGTTCAAGCTCTTTTGTATATAGTTCCTTGAGTGGTTTTTTTTCTTTAAATTCGAATCCTGAATTCTCAGCAAGTCTTGCAACCCTCGCCACAGCATTTCCTATTCCATTTGCAAGGTCGGCATTGTAAGCGACTTTAAATTTTTTTTCTGAAAAATCACCGTCTGAGAATGGTGAAAAATAGCGAAGGAAATAGAATCGTAGTGCGTCAGAGCCATAATTATTGATTAATGCAATTGGATCGATAACATTGCCAAGTGTTTTTGACATTTTTTTCCCGTTCACCGTGAAATATTCATGAACAAAAAGTTTTTTGGGTAATGCAAGTCCAGCGGATAATAAAAACGCAGGCCAATAAACTGCATGGAATCTAATAATGCCTTTGCCAATCACATGAACATCTGCTGGCCACCATTTTTTGTATTCCTCCTCATTCTGGCCAAATCCAACACCACTCTGATAAATATTTAAGGCATCAAACCATACGTACATTCTTTGTGTATCATCATCAGGAACAGGGACACCCCAATTTCTTGCCCGTTCATTACTCCGTGAGATACTAATATCTTTAAGACCTTTTTTAATAAATGATAACACTTCATTTCTTCGGAAATCAGGAGTGATTTGGAGTTTATTTGATTCAATCAAAACAAGAATTTTTTCTGTATAGTTTGACAGTTTAAAAAAATAATTTTCTTCTGCTACTTCTTCAATCGGTTTTCCAGGATGCTCATAGCATTCACCATTTTCATCTAATTCGTCACGAGTGTAAAAAAGTTCACAACCAACACAGTAGAGACCTTTATATTTTTTTTTATAAATGTCACCATTTTTTTGGCATAATTCCCATAATTTTTGTGAGGCAGGATAGTGATGTGCTTGGTCACTGCCTTTTTGAAAGATATCAAATTGGACGTTGAGTTTTTTAGCAAGATGTTCAAAAAGTTTGGTATTTTTGTCAACAAATTCCTGAACAGGCATTTTTTCTTTTTCAGCTGCTTGAACATTTTTTAGCGCATTTTCGTCTCCTCCTGAGAGCATACGAGTTTCAAATCCTTTCAATCGATGATAACGAGCAACAACATCTGTTTGTATAAATTCAAGAGCGTGGCCAATATGAGGTTTCGCATTAACATAAGGTATTGCAGCTGTAATATAAAATTTTGCCATAAGGTATTCTAAATTGTAGCACAAAAAGCCTTGTATCGGAATGAGGGTAAGTTATTTAGTATTTTCTCTGGTAGAGACAAAGAGCTCGAGTACAAAAAAGAGAGCGAGTAATAAAATAAGGAAGAAAGGATGCGTAAGATGAATGAGCCTAAAAATAAGATAACTGATCACAAGACCTGCAAGCAACACTCCATGCTTTTTGCTTTTAAAGACAGAGGCTCCCAGAGAAAAAAAGAAAACAAAAACCAGTAAAAAAAAGAGGCCTAACGGAGCACTCTGTACCAATCGATCAAGAGAGAATGGGATAGATAGGGAAATCGTGGTATATGGTGGATAA
>DATMOG010000070.1:0-10266 GCA_035568375.1 Candidatus Sulfotelmatobacter sp. | reverse complement strand
TATGTTCACCATCTGAAAATGCATGAATTGAGACTTCGTGACCTTCCAGATATTCTTCAATGACCACTTCGTCACCGGCTTTGCCAAATATTTTTTTTACCATAACATCATCGATTGTCTGTTCTGCTTCTTCAATTGTTTGTGCGATGATCACTCCTTTGCCGAGTGCTAAACCGCTTGCTTTGATGACAATTGGCGTTTTTTGTTGTCGAACATATACTTTAGCTTTTTTTGCATCGGTAAAGGCTTCATACTTCGCCGTTGGAATATTTTCTTCTTTCATCAGTTGTTTAGCGAAAGCTTTTGAAGATTCAATTTGTGCAGCTTCTTGAGTCGGACCAAAAATTTTAAGTCCTGCTTTTTGAAAAGCATTTACAACGCCTGCTGCTAAGATATCATCTGGAGCAGCAATAGTAAGATTTATTTTCTTTTCTTTGGCAAAAGCGATAAGTTTTTCAAAGTTCAGCGCTGGTATGTTTGTATTTTTCCCAACAAGTGCTGTACCGGGTGTACCAGGTGCAAAATAAATTTTGCCAACTTGCGGAGATTGCGCGAGTTTCCATCCAAGTGCATGCTCACGACCTCCGGATGCAATAATCAATATTGAATGTTTTTTCATATAATTTACCAAGGGAATGTACCTTGACTAATATCAATGTCTTGCTTCATAACGTGCAATACTCGTTTGACTGCGGTTGGTAAGAACAGATATTCTGTTTCGCGGATTTTTTTCTCCCAGGTTTCGATGGTATCATCTCTATGACGTCGCACTTCTGCTGTGAGAATAATAGGTCCCGTATCAAATGCATCATCTGGCAAAGCTTGATGGACAGTAAACCCTGAAACAGGAAGGTTTTGTACAAAAGGATCTTGGATAACATGTTTTCCACGAATGACAGGGATAATGCCTTGTGATGTTGCTACCGTTTCAGAAGCTGTTGTAGTAAGAAGTGCGGGGTGCTGGTTGATGACGGGAATTTGGTTTTCCTGCATTTCCTTAAGAAAAATTTCACTAAGAATAAAATTCCAGCCAGCAAGTTGAATAAGATCTGGTTTGAGAGTTTTAATATAAGTAATAAGCTCGTTCTCATAATGCTTGCGAGTTTCCTTATTGGAAAATGCTCCTTGATAGGGAAGTATAAAAGTTTGTATTTTATGATTTTTGGCACGCGTTAATCCATAGGCGTCAGGATTATTAGAAACAACGCTGATGATTTCGGCATCAAGTTCACCTTTTTCTATGGCATCAATCATTACTTGCAAATTTGTACCATTACCGGAAATAAAGATACAGATTTTAGGTTTGCCTGTTATTTTGTGTTTTCTTTTGGGAAATATTTCTTGTTTTCCACGGATTGGATGCGGGCCGCCAAAGGGCGTATAATAGAAATTTTTAGGAGTATTACCTCCGAAAGCCTTAATTGTCTCCTCAATTGGTAAATAGACGACAGCATCTGCACCGACATGTTCTGCAATTTTTTGTTCAATTACGTTAAGTGACTCCTTTTCAAATTTTGCTGCAGGTAATTCATTTTTTGCACGCATATCAATTCCTAAATCACATTGATTGACGACTGGTGGGCTTGCAAATGCCATATAAATTTCTTTGACTCCTGCCTCACGGAATTTTTTTGCTAATGCTGTACTTGTCGTCAGTCTGACTGCAGAATCATCGACGATAACAACTTTTTTGCCACGAATTTCATCCGGGACAATATTATGTTTGTCATTCACAGCAGTAATACGATTAGATTGGCCTGGTTGGATAAAAGTACGTCCCACATAATGACTTGTTGTGATAGCGTCAACCATAGGGAGCTGCAATTCTTGTGCAACACCTTTTGCAGCAGGATAACCGGAGTCAAATGTCGGAACAATGACATCTGGTTTTATACCTTTCTGTCTCATGCGTTTTCCAAGTAACCTTCCGGATTCTTCTCGTCCAGTCCTGATTCGTATGCCATTAATAAAACTATCAGGTCGGGTGAAATAGATACATTCAAAGATGCATGGTTGTGGACGCTTTGGTTCACCAAAGAAATAGGAAGTTAGTTCTCCGTGTTTTGTGATTTTAATAATTTCTCCCGGCTTTACATCACGAATAAATTCTGCTCCAATAGCATCCAGCGCTGCCGATTCAGAGGTTATAACCCAACCTTTTTCAAGCTTGCCAAGGCATAATGGGCGAATACCGTACGGATCTCTCGTGCCAAAAAGAGAACCGTCATTGGTAAGAATAACAAGACAATACGCACCATAACATTGAGGAAGAACAGTACAAAGAGTTTCTTCCCAAGTAGCATGATTTTTTCGTTCTTTATGAATAAGTGAGGTCATGAGTTCCGTATCTCCGGCTGATGAGTTTTTGACACCAAGCTGCTTTTTGATATTAGTAACATCCGGGATATTGCCATTATGTCCAAGACTTAGCTGAAATTTTCCATGGACTATTGCTATCGGTTGTGCATTAGCGGTATGTGATTTTCCAAATGTTGCGTAGCGATTTTGTGCAATTGCAGTATGACCAGATCCTAAATTTTTCAAAACACTTTCAGTCAATACATGAGGAACCAGTCCCATATTTTTATAGGTTACTATTTTTCCGGCAGGAGTAAAGACACTTAACCCGGCACTTTCCTGTCCTCGATGTTGTAGTGATGCCAGAGCACGTCGGGCTATATGGGGCGCGTAGGTATCTGTTGTCCAGACGCCAACGACACCGCATTTCTCTCTCGGATATGAATCATGATTTTTTTTCATATAATAACTAAAAAACCCGCTGTTAAGCGGGTTCGACAAAATCGATTATTTTTTCTTATTATTGAATACAAAAAGGGTAACCATGCAAGAAATATAGTCTGATTATAGGTTGCTACCTGCATTTGTGTCAAGTGTGAGATGCGGTTTATTTTTTTACAAAGATTATCAGGTATACTATACCTAATGAAAAAAATTGTATTCAGAAATATTATTGCAATTGTTGTGCTTATTGCTGTAATTTATTTCGTCACAAATTATGCAGGGCAAATCCAGCAACAGATTGGAGTCAAAGGAGCAAGTACGAGCAAGGCGCAAAAAATAGCTGGACAAATTTCACACGATGTGGGAGCACAAGTAGATGCTGCTAAACAACAAACCATGCATATGAGTTTTTCGGATATTTTGAATGGTTTATCCCGGTTACAACAGATTCCTCAAGATATCAATAGTGTCACAAATTATGCGCAGAATCAGATAAACAATATGTTACAATCGAAAAACAAAATGACGAATAAATAATCGTTTTACATTATGGAAGCAGTAAAAGAACGAGTCAAAAAGTTAGTAGAAAGAGTTGGTGTTGATGAAAAACGCAAAAAAATTCGCGAGCTGGAAGCAGATAGTATGAAGGCTGATTTTTGGGATGATCATCAAAACGCGGCAGCAAAAATGAAGGAACTTGCATCTCTACAAAAAGAAGTAGAGGATGTCGAGTTGTTACAACTTTGGATGGAAGAAGGCGAGTATGATGAAGCTGAAAAGTTGCTTAAACGTCTTGAATTACTGATGTTTTTCTCCTCACCCAACGATAAATCAAATGCCATTTTTGCTATTCATTCAGGTCAGGGTGGGACGGAGGCGATGGATTGGACTGAGATGCTTTTCAGGATGTACACACGTTTTTTTGAAAGAAAGGGATGGGCTTACGATATGCTTGATGAAACTCCTGGAGAGGAAGCTGGCTTAAAGAGTATTACACTAGCTGTTGAGGGCAAGTATGCCTATGGTTATCTTAAACATGAAGCAGGTGTCCATCGATTGGTTCGATTATCACCATTCAATGCAGACAATTTGCGTCAGACATCATTTGCGATGGTTGAAGTGTTACCTGAAGTTTCTCAAGAAAGTGATGAGATTGTGATAAAGGATGATGACATTGAATTTGAAGCATTTCGTTCTGGCGGCCATGGTGGACAGAATGTGAATAAAGTTTCAACAGCAGTTCGATTACGACACAAGCCAAGCGGTATCGTTGTTACTGCTCAAACACAGCGTTATCAAGGGCAAAATAGAGAATTTGCGATGAAATTATTAAAAGCGAAATTATGGGCGATTAAAGAAGAAGAGCGGAAAAAAGAGGAAGCGAAATTAAAAGGTGGTTACAAAACCCCTGGTTGGGGTAATCAGATCAGGTCCTATGTATTGCACCCCTATCGCATGGTGAAAGATTTGCGTACGGGTGTTGAGACTGGTAATACCGAGGCAGTTTTGGGTGGAGAATTGGATAAATTTATTGAAGAAGAACTCCGAACGTTATAAGAATAGAAAGCATTTTACTAATCTGCTGTTTGATCAAGCATTATGATTTTTGGGCGTAATTAGGAATTAGTGTTGTTTATTACTAACATGATGCATTGCTCTTACTTTTTCCCTTTTTTCCAGCTAACACTCGTAAGCAGTGAGGCGTAGATATCGTCTTTTAGGTCAATTTTGAGCGCATTGAGTTCTTCTTCAGTTGGATTTCTTTTTTGAAACGTTACAAAGGGGATGTCATTAATAATTGCTAATGGCTGTTGTTCATTTCCTTCGCCCATTGTTACTACAGCAGCAGCAGCAAATGAATCAGCGATATTTGCCTGCTCTGCGTGGAGAAGATGTCCATAAATATCAGGTTTGCCAATATAACTATGTAATGCCTGGAAGCCACTATGTGTTATTGCATAGCCCGTGACGCCCCATCTAAGAGGCGTAAGTTTACTATCAGTAAGGATAACGCCAATATTTGCAACGCCATGCTTTTTAACTAGGTATTCCCTGATTGCATTTGCGCTTTTTTGCGGATCTTTCGGCCAGAGTGAGAAAAAACCATTACTGTTCGATTCATCAATACCAGCTGAGCCAACCATGAGATTATGTTTCATTGTGAGTATAAATCCATATTGACTATATTCTTTTGGAATATAGTAGTCTGCTTCTTGCTCTATTAGGGTAGTTTTTTGATCATCTATTGGTTTATCTGGATTTATTTTGACGACATTACCTTCACAAATGCCGACAATTTTAGAAGCTAGAACAATCACACTTTTATCTTGTATTGACGGGAAATAGCGGTCCATTATTTCATAAAGATTTTCGTTTGGTTGTATTTTATGTGTTTTATATGCAGTTATATTCATTTTTTCTTTTTTACTGTTTTTAATAATTCTTTCATAGTTTTTTGTAACTTTGGATGAGTAAAATCAGGATCGATATCAGAAAATGGTTTCAATACGAATTCTCTTTCTTTTATTCGAGGATGCGGTATTATAAGGTTGCTACTTTCATAAACTAATTGATCGTAAAATAGAATATCAATATCAATTTCTCTAGGGCCATTAGGAAATCGATTTTGCCTGCCTAGTTCTATTTCTGCGTGTTTTACAAAAGCAAGCAATTCCTGTGGACTAAGAAATGTTTTTCCTTTAACAACGGTATTAATAAATATGTCCTGGTTTTCGAAATACATGGGCTTTGTTTCATAGAGCTTGGCAGATGTTATATCAGTTACATGCTTGCTTAAATATGAAATTGCTTGTTTGATACGCTGCTTTTTATTGCCAATATTGGAGCCTAGTGCGAGAAAAACTATATGCATGGGCGTAGTATACATCAGTGAAAAGGATTTCTCTAGAGCGTTTTTTAGTATATAATCCGGACGTTCTATGAAGATATTACTTATCGATAATTACGATTCATTTACTTTTAATTTGTTTCAGTATTTTGCAGAGTTAACAGGAGATGTTCCACATGTTTATTATAACAATAAACTCTCTCTTAGACAGTTTGAAAAGCTTAAACCCGATGCAATTGTTATTTCCCCAGGACCTGGTGATCCAAGAGAAGAAGAAGACTTTGGTATTTGCAGTGAAATTATTCAGCGAACAACTGTTCCCCTTTTGGGTGTTTGTTTGGGACATCAAGGGATTGGTGTAGCGTTTGGTGCCCAGATACAATATGCACCAGAAGTTATGCATGGAAGAGCAAGTAACATTTATCATACAGAGGGTGATTTGTTTCATAATATTCCTCAAGGTTTTGAGGCTATTCGTTATCATTCTTTGCTCGTTTCAAATAAAGATTTACCTAAAGAGCTTGTCAAGACTGCATGGACGGATGATGGGGTGATAATGGGATTACAGCATAAGAAACGTCCCCTTTATGGAATTCAATTTCATCCTGAATCTATTGGCACAGGTTTTGGAAAAAAAATTTTAACAAATTTTTTGGAAAGGATACCTCAAAAATGACACAAAAATATTTTTTTTCTGCGGAAATGCTGTCAGAATGGATTGATCCAGAGAGTATCTTTATCAATCTTTATGCAGGTAAAGATCATGCATTTTGGCTAGATAGCAGTAGGGTAATTGAAGGGTTTTCTCGATTTTCTTATATTGGGGAAGCAGCGAAGGTGATTCGTTATGCAATTACTGATGGTGATATTTTTTCAATTTTGGAAAAAGAATTGAGTAAAATTCGAATACCTAAAACTACTTATCCTTTTCTGTTTGCTGGAGGGTATGTGGGTTATTTTGGTTATGAAGTCAAACAACTATGTGGGTTTTCAAATAATCATATATCGGAGTTTCCTGATGCCATGTGGTATTTCGTTGATCGCTTTTTTATTTTTGATCATAAAGAGAAAAAAATGTATCTTGGATGTTTAACGACAGATAAAAAAGATGCTGCTCATTGGATAGAAAAGACAAAAACGATTTTGCAAAAAGGATTAGTAAGCAACGAAAGAAAAAAAGAGGTTACTATAACCGCATTGCAATTAGAACTCGACAAAACGAACTATTTGCAAGCAATTAACGAGTGTAAAATGTATTTGCATAAGGGGGAAAGTTATGAAATTTGTCTTACCAACCGTATGCGAGGAATTTCATATGAGAATTCGTTGGATATCTATCGAAGACTTAGACAAAGTAATCCTGCACCGTATGCAGCTTATTTTCATGACAAGGATTTTGCTATTCTTTGTTCGTCACCTGAGCGTTTCCTTACTCTTGATCAAGAAGGTTGGGTAGAATCAAAACCAATGAAAGGAACAATCTCACGCAGCACTAATACAACAGCGGATCGTAAACGTTTTTTGCAACTACAGGAGAGTGAAAAGGATCGTGCTGAAAATTTAATGATCGTTGATCTTGTAAGAAATGATTTAGGAAGAGTTTGTACCATAGGATCAGTGCAAGTGCCTGAGTTGATGAAAGTTGAAACGTATCAGACAGTTCATCAGATGATATCTGTTATCAGGGGGAAATTGCGTTCCACAGTTTCACCGATTGCATGTATTAAAGCCTGTTTTCCAGGAGGCTCAATGACAGGTGCGCCAAAAAAACGCACGATTAAAATTCTTGACAGACTTGAGAAAAGTGCCAGAGGAGTGTATTCGGGAGCATTGGGTTTTCTCAGTGCAAATGGTACTGTTGATTTAAATATTGTTATCAGGACAATTGTTAAACAACAAGAGAATATTTCGATTGGTTTAGGGGGGGCAATTCTTTATCAATCCGATCCTGAAAAAGAGTTTGATGAGATGTTGTTAAAAGCGAGGGCACTACAAACAGCTCTTACGCAGACAGAGTAAGAAAATACTCTTTTTCGGTTTGTTCAAGCAGTGCTTGTAATTTCTGCAGAAGTACATTGCCATTAATAAGTTTTTTGCCGTTAAGATGACTCACTTTTTGTATACGCAAACAATTAACAAGTACTAAAGGGCCTTTGGTATTTTGATGAATATCCGTTTCGACAATGTTTCCATGGCGTTTGATAAGTTGCCGAGTAATGCCATTGAGGCCTTTCTTGGTAATCGGGGGAGTAATAATTTCTCCCTTTTTGTCGAGAGAAAAGACATTTGCTATCGTTGATTCGATAATAGTCTTATCTGTGGTAAATAATGCATCATTTGCTCCTGTTTCTTCAGCAAGTTTTTTTGCTTGTTCATTAACTGCTCTATCAGTCGTTTTATATATTTTTCGATAATTTCTTTTGTCGTCAAAAGTTATGAGTTTGTAATTAATACTCGTTTGCGGGAGAGGTCTATGCTGTATCGAAAGAATTGGTAATCTATTTTGTTTGGTAATCGTTATTTGTAACGCACACTCTGTAAGATTATTTTTTTGTAAATAGGTTCGTATGTTTTGTACAGAAATGTTTATTTCTCCCAAATTGAGTTTTTTTGCTTGTTCAATTAGTCGTTTTTGATGCATATTCCAGAAAAGGGGAATACCATCAATTACTTTTAGGGTGGTAAAAACTCCTATATTCATTAACTTTTATTCACTATGGAGAAGAATTCTTCACGTGTTTTTTGATCACTTCTGAATGATCCGAGAACGGAGGAAGTTATCATGAGAGAATTTTGTTTTTCAATGCCTCGCATCATCATACAGAGATGCTGTGCTTCAATAATGACGCCCACACCGTTAGGATCGAGTGCATCTTGCAACTCTTGAGCGATTTCCTGTGTCAGTCGTTCTTGAATTTGCAACCGTTTAGCAAATCTATCAACTATCCGTGCAAGTTTACTTACCCCAATAATATTGTCTTTTGGGATGTAGCCAATGTGACATTTGCCAAAAAAAGGAAGAAGGTGATGTTCGCAGAGACTATACAGTTCGATATCACGTAAAACAATCATGTTATGTACTTTTTCTGCAAATAGTGCGTCTTTTATTGTATCCTGTCTTGTTATGGTATAGCCACTGGTTAATTCTTTGAACATTTGTGTGACTCGATGAGGTGTTTTTTTTAATCCTTCGCGGTTTGGATCTTCACCCAATTCTTTGAGCAGTTGTGTAATGAGTTTTTCAATAGTGTTATTTTGCATATCTTGTTATTGCAATTGCTGCAGATTTTGCTAGCTTCAGTCCTTTTGGTTTTTCGATATGGATTTTTACTTGTTTGACGCGATTGTCGTGTAAACAAATATCAGCAATTGCTTGTGCTAATTTCTCTAACAAATAAAACTGTGAATTACTTACTATTTCAGTAACTGATTTTGTAATATCAGAATAACTGACGGTATCGTTAATGTTATCAGTTTTTCCTGCTGTGTGTGTATCGACAAAGAGTTCTATATTGATGATCAGGTTTTGTTTTCCTGTTCTTTCATAGTCGAAAACACCGATAAGACACGGAATGATTAAGTCATTAATAAATATGGTATCGAGTTTTTGATGCATATATTACATAAATCTCTCAACAACTGCCAATAATTTTTTTGTTGGGAGTACATCATGTGTTCTCACAATGGTAGCGCCATTATAAACGGCAAAAGCTGTTTCAGCAAGTGATGCTTCAATTCGTTCGGTTGGTTTTGTTTCGAGATTGAGTGACTCTTTAAGTATCATACCCAGATGACTTTTTCGCGAAACACCAATAAGGATTGGTAAATTACATTTTTTGAATGTATCAATATTTTTTAGTATTTCGATATTTTGTTTGACAGTTTTGCCAAAACCGATACCAGGATCCAAAATAAACTGTTCCCGTTTTACAGCGTTTTTTTCGCCAAATGCTATTTGTTCTTCAAAAAAATTTCTAATTTCCTCAGAGACATTGCTGTACATAATTTTACCTTTCTGCATTGTTCTTGGCTTTCCTTTGATGTGATAAATAACGATGGGGCAATGATAGCTAGCAACTACTTGTGCAAGCTTGGCATCAAATGAAAATCCGCCAAGACTATTGATGATATCTGCTCCTGCAGTAAGTGCCTCGTTAGCGACAGCTGCTTTCCAAGTATCAACTGAGAGCTTGATTTTTTTACCAAGGTGTTTTTTTACCAAGGTAATAATTGGGATAATTCGTCGTAATTCTTCTTTTTCCGAGACATACGCAGATCCGGGACGAGTTGATTCTCCCCCGATATCAATGATATCTGCTCCTTCCGAGAACATTTGTTTAGCATGTTTGACCGCTTTTTCAGGATTAAGATAGTTACCACCATCTGAAAACGAATCAGGTGTTACATTGAGAATGCCCATTACTAGTGTTTTTCCCTGTTTCATATCTTTGCTTTTACTACACGCAACAGTTCCAAGTCAAGTGGAATCGGCTGAGAAAGATCGGTAACACTTTTGAAAGAGAATAGAAGTATTCGAAAGACTAGCTATGAAAAGTCAAGTGGAGAAAATTGATAAGAAAATACTGAATAAATTGAAACTTGGAAGTGGATGATAAAGCCACAACAAAAAGACGCATTTTGTATGCGTTGTAGCTCTTTGACAAGACATCGGATCA
>DATMOG010000069.1:0-12697 GCA_035568375.1 Candidatus Sulfotelmatobacter sp. | reverse complement strand
ATGCGTAATGCTTTTTGACTATCTGTTTTTGGTAAAAAGAGTACATAGTCTTGGCCCATATTATATGTTTCGTACATTTCATAATCAGAAAGACCCGTATACTTTTGAATAAAGAGAAATATTTCTTGTGGATCAAAGATTTTTTCTAATATGTAAGTAAAAGTTCCACGTCCTCTCATAACCTTTCTTAAACCATGACCAGTTATATTTGAAATATAATGAATCGTAATACCCGCATCGAATAGTTCCTTAATAAGAGATGCATAAATATGAGTTTTTGTAAGTATTTCTTCTCCGTATAATTTGCCATTTGGCAGTTCGGTTGCATATCCTTTTGGTAATTTTTTTGCAACAGCTCGTGAAAGAGAAATGCCATTTGCATTAATACCTGAGCTTTTTAATAACAAAATTCTATCTCCGACTTGTACATTTTTATCTAGAAGTAATCGTTTTTTTGATTTAATAATACCTACTACAGAACTGCCTAATGCAATGGTCTCGGGATTGACAATATTATTATAGGAAGGTGATTCTCCGCCTCCCCATGTCGCTTGAGCATCATCGCAAGCCTGCTTCCATCCATTTACAAGATCAGTTGTTCTTTCAATATCATCAAACCAACTGCTTTTCCCCACTGCCCAGAAGGCAAATACTGTTAATGGTTTTGCTCCAACCGATGCTAGATCGTTTAGCGCACTAGCAACAGTATCATAACCGATATTTTCGTAATAGGTTTTGTTTGTAATTTCTCTCATAGCATCTGCGATTAAATTTTTCGTCCCAAGACTCTCTGTGACGGATGCCATATATGTATTTTTTTGTTTCCAAACAAATGCTGATTCACCACGAGTATCACTTATTTCTGAAAATCCATAGTTTGTAAGATGTTTTGCAGTTTGCTTACCTGCTTTTTGTGCTAGTGTTTTTGCAGGATCGAGAGAGTCATAATCAACACCGGATTCTTGATAACTGATTTTTTGTTTTTTCATAGGCTCTATCATATAGGACATTCCTGCTAATGTAAATAGTTCATCAAAATTAGTCAGTAATTCTTTTGATTCGTCCTTTTTTAGTAATGCAATTGTATGATAGGAAAGAGATGTTGGAAGGTAAGGTTTGTCGATTATTTTTGGTCTTGGTTCAATAGTTACTGCATTCTCTTGTTTAATAATAAGAGATTCATTTTTTTTAACATTAACTCTTTTATGGCTTATAATTTTTTTAATTGCATGCCAATTTATTTCTTTATTTTTTAGTAGCAATTTTTCTCTCTCTTCCCAATCTTCAAAAGCATCAGGAATTGTATGTCCAATAACCATTTCCCCGACATCTGTAGTAGCTTCTGAATCAGTAGACATGCCATTTTTTTTCATCAAAATTTCGGCTTTTGATGAAAGACTTCCAAGTGTCATTCCAACATGTAGAAAGGTAAAAAGTTCCTTATTTAATTCCAAACATTTTTTGAGGAGATTTTTAATATCCGGATTATTACCAAAATAGAGAGTTAATCCAAAGTCTCCAATAATACCTGTTTTTTTATCAACGGGTGATGCATAGAAATAAACAATACCGTTTTTTTGATTAAGAAAGATATCATCTCGAGGCCATTTTTCTTGCGGTCTCGCGCTTTTATAGTTGATGCGCTCGACTTGTTGGTCTGTTGCAAAAAGAACGATTATGCCATATGGTGGGGGGGTATACCACCCATCATGAAAAATATCTATATTTTTTTGCATTTCAGTGAGCCATGCGTCGCGAAGCATAACTTCTGAGATAGGTTTATTTGCAGCTAACAGTTTTTTTAGAATTTTATAAAGTGATTCTGCTGCAATTTTTCTTGTATGTTTACAGATTTCAAGTTTATCCATACTATTTGTTATTTACCTCAAATCGATTTTCTTAAGGGCAATGATTGTTTTACGTTTTTGCATATTGCCATGATTGGTTTTTCCCTCTATATTCATCATACGATAATAGTTTTTGCTCTGGCTTCATTCGAGTTGTATAAAGCGTGCCTTGCAGATGGTCAATCTCATGTATGATAAGTCTTGCAGTTCCGAACGAAAACGAGCTATGAATTTCTTGTCCATCGAGTTTCTGATAAGTAATTTCAATCTCTAACGGTCTAGGGACTAATCCTCTCATATCAAAAAAAGACCAGCAGCCTTCATATTGTTCATCGGTTCCTTGTGATTGAGATATAATTTGTGGATTGAGCAGAATTAGTGGTTTTTCATTAAGTGGCATAACAATTGTTGCCTGATAGGGAAGCCCAATTTGAGGCGCTGCTAGCCCAAGACCTTTACTAAAATTATGGATTTTTCTGGCAGCATCGATAGTTTGTTGTAATTGACCAATTACCTCTTTTGCTATATTTTTTTGATGAGGTAGATTAAAGAGTTGACATACGTTTTTAAGTATTGGATCTCCTCTTTGTCGGATACCAATTGCTTTCATTTTTTCACTTAGTGATAATTCTTGTAATGTTTCTGGTTTATATTGATTTTTAGGGATATTCATATTTTTCTAAATAATTGTAGCAGTTTTATTTAGGTTGTGTTTTATCCTTGTTTCAATTGGATAGCTGAATGCTTTGAATTTTTTGTCGGTGAGCATTTCATACGTTTTGATATAGCGTTGTGAAAGTTCGACTGCTAGTTCTTTGGGTATTTTTGGTGGGTCACCTTCACCTCGATAGCCGTGTTCTGCATACCAAAGTCTGAGAAATTCTTTATCAAAATTTTCTGGCTCTTTTCCATGCTTTAGTTGTTTATTATATGTTTCTGCAATCCAAAATCGTGAACTGTCCGGTGTGTGAATTTCATCCATCAGCATAAGTTTGCCATCACATAGACCAAATTCGTATTTTGTATCAACAAGAATTAGTTTATGTTTTTTACACCATTTACTACCAAAATCAAAAAGCGCTAATGCTGCTTCTTCCATTTGTTTATATATCTTCGGAGTAACAATTTTTTGTTTAATTATTTCCTCCCTTGTTAATCTTTCATCATGTTTATTACTGCCAGGAAGCGGATGTGTTGTCGGAGTGATAATTGGATGGGGAAGTTTTTGATTTTTTTTCATGCCATCTGGGAATTTCATTCCGTAAATTTCTCTTTCACCTTTTTCATAGGAGTACCAGATGGATGTTTTCGTAACACCTGATAAATATCCTCTGACCACAATCTCAACAGGAATTGGTTCACAATTATTTGAGATCAAAACATTAGGATCGGGGATAGCAATCATATGATTAGGGATGATATCTTTTGTTTTTTCAAACCAGAATGCTGCCAATTGGTTTAACACTGCACCTTTGAAAGGAATAGTCCCTAGAATCACATCGAATGCAGATTGTCTATCCGTTGTGATAGTTACACGGTTTTTGGGAAGGATATAGATGTCCCGAACTTTTCCCTGATGTTTTTTACCAAGATTGGGAAGATCTATTGTTTGTAAAGCTTTAGGGATGGCGGAAAGAATTGTTTTGGAGTGAACCATATCAGGATTTTATTTTTTTGAGATAGTCTTTAAAACCAACTTCGTCAAGCGTTTCAACCTTCTGCAGAACAGATGTTTCTATTTTTTTTTGATACTCTGTTAATTTTTCTTGAATACTTTTATCAGCTGAGCCGATTATTTTTGCTGCGAGTAGCCCTGCATTTTTTGCGCCATTGATAGCGACAGTTGCGACGGGAATTCCTGGCGGCATTTGTACTATTGAGAGTAATGAATCAAGTCCATCGAGATTTTTTGTTTTGATCGGTACACCGATGACAGGAAGTGTTGTAAGAGACGCAATCATGCCGGGTAAATGAGCTGAGCCACCTGCGCCTGCAATAATGACGTGTATGCTTTTTTCAACAGCAGATTTGGCATACTCATACATCCGATCAGGTGTTCGATGCGCTGAAATGATAGTTATTTCATAGGGAATTGACAACTCATCTAAAAGATTTGCAGCTTCACTCATGACTGGAAGGTCACTATCTGATCCCATGATGATGCCAACTAAAGGTTTAATCATATATTAAATGGTAATTAATTTTCTTGCTTTTTTTGCTTTCTTCAACGCCTCTTCAATAGTTTCTCCAATTGCTGTAAGATGTCCCATTTTTCTTTCTTTTCTTGTTTGCAGTTTACCATAAATATGAACTGTTACGCCAGGGATTTTTCCAGCTTCTGCAACGCCTTTTTGTTTTGCTTTTCCATCCCGTTCACCTAAAATATTGATCATGACAGCAGCAGGAGTTTTCAATTTGGTCGATCCAAATGGCATATCGGCAATTGCTCTTGCATGTTGTTCGAATTGTGATGTCTCAGTTGCTTCGATGGTATAGTGACCAGAATTATGGACACGTGGTGCAATTTCATTAATTAAAATTTTTCCATCTTCTAGTAAAAACATTTCGATACCAAACATACCAGCACCCTTTAATTGTCTCATTACTTTTTCAGCGAGCCGTTGTGCTTTAATTTGTATTTTACTATCTATGGGTGCAGGGACTACAAGAAGATGGAGAATGTTATTTTTATGGATTGTTTCCACTACCGGGTATGAAATTATTTCGTTTTTTGTATTTCTTCCGACCATCACAGCTAATTCTTTGATAAATGGTACAAATTTTTCTATGTATAATTTTCTTCCTTGAAGTTTTTTAACGCCGTTATCAATATCAGATTCTTTTGTAATAAGGGCATTCCCTCTACCATCATATGCATCAAATCGTGCTTTGAGTAAAAATGGATATCCATATTTTTTTGCCACTTGAAGAATTTCCTTTTTGGAATCTATTTCCACAAAATCTGCAACAGGGATTTTTGCCTTTTTTAGAAATTGTTTTTGTACGAGCTTATCTTTGATAATACTGAGTGTTTTTGCAGAAGGGTTTATTTTCAATCCTTTTCTCGAGAGCTCATCAAGAATTTCAGCATTAGCAAGTTCGATTTCAAATGTTAAATAGTCTGAAATTTTTGCAAGTTCTCTGATTGCTTTTTCATCGTTGTAATCGGCGACAATTTGGTAATCTGCTACTTGTCCTGCAGGACTATTGGGAGTTGGATCAATGATGTTAACAGTAAAGCCAAGCTTTTTTGCATCAATTGCAATGAGCCTTCCAAGTTGTCCACCACCGACAATGCCAATTCGTTTCTGCATGTGTTGTTACAGTATTTCTTCAGGGTTATATAAAGCTGCTTGAGGGTATTTTTTTGTTATTTTTTCAACATCTGCTGCAAAGGTTGCTATTTGCGTTGGTGCATTACCGACAAATTCAATTGGTTTAGCAATTGCAGCAGCAAGTTTTTCTTTCGTAAGAGATAAGCGACTATCCTGCGATAATCGATCTAATAAATCATTGTTTTGTTTTGCTGAATTTCTCATTTCTAATGCTACTGCAATAGCATGTTCTTTTATTACTGCATGTGCGGTTTCTCGACCAATACCTTCTTTAACAGCTGTCATTAAAAGCCTTGTTGTTGTTAAGAATGGCAAATATTTATCCATTTCTCTTTGGATCACAGCAGGATAGAATCCACATTCATCCAGGATTGTTAATAGAGTTTCAATGGTACCATCAGCAGCAAAGAACGTATCAGGTAATGCGATTCTTCTTGTTGCTGAATCACTGACATCTCCGGCAAAAATTTGGTTACCGGAAATTCCAGCTGCCATAACAACGTAACCCATTAAACTATTTTTGAATGAAAAAATTCTTTCCGAGTTTCTACTATTCATTTTATGAGGCATTGCTGTAGATCCGACTTGTCCTTTTTTAAAGCCTTCGGTAAATTCTTCAAATCCTGCCATTTCACGAGCGGTCATAGCAAATCCAGCTGGGCCACAGACTAGTTGAAAAAGAGTTGCAATAACTTCAAAATCTAACGAGCGAGGATAGACTTGCCCAACACTCGTTAATACATTTTTAAACCCTAAAAAGGTTACTATTTTTTTTTCTAACAATGCTACTTTTTTACTATCACCATCAAATAATTGGAGTTGGTCTGTTTGTGTACCTACAGCTCCTTTTATGCCTCTCAATGGATAGTTTTCGATTAGCGTCTCAAGTCGATTAAATGCGATAAGTAATTCCTGACCAAAATTAGCAAAAATTTTTCCTATAACTGAAGGTTGAGCGACTGCTAAGTGTGTTCTTTCAGGATAAACAAGTGAATTATATTCCACTGCTAAACGCGCCATTTTTGCTAAAACAGCGACTGTATGATCTCTCAAAATTATCAGTCCCTGTTTATTTTGCATTTGTTCGACATTATCTGAGAGGTCTCTTGAAGTCATCCCGAGATGGGCATATTCATATCCTGCAATTTTGTTAAAAGCTTCTAGTTTTGCTTTCTGATCGTGTCGTATTTCTCGTTCTCTGTTTTTAATCCACTCAAGGTCAATTGTATCTTTAGCTTTTTCATACGCTTCTATAGCTGCTTTAGGGATGTCTAGACCCAGTTCAGCTTGTGTTTTCATAACAGCAATCCATAATTCTCGTTCAAGCAGTATTCTTCCTTCTGGAGAAAAAACCTTGACCATGTGAGAGCTAGCGTAACGGTCTGCTAATGTGTTTGGAATAGTTGGTTGTCTGGTTTGCTTATTCATTTTTTAGTGCCAGAAAGCACGCCGTCCGGTAAAGATCATCGGAATGTCTGCCTTATTTGCTGCGTCAATTGATTTTTCATCATTGATTGAGCCACCTTGTTGCACAATTCCTGCAATTCCATGCTTTGCAGCAAGTGCTACGCTATCCGGGAAGGGGAAGAAGCTGTCACTGATTAAAATACCATCTTGAGTATGCTTATCAGCTTGCTCAAGAGCTATTTTTGTTGATCTGATACGTGATGTCTGTCCAGCACCGATTCCGCGAGTCATCGGAAGATTTTTATCAACAATAAGGATGGTATTTGATTTAATTTTTGTGACAAATTTCCAACCGATTTGCATCTGTTGCAGTTGTTGTTTGGTTGGTTTCTTTTTGGTAACAACTTGCCATTGTTTGAATGATTCATCGATATCAATATCAGCAGTTTGTAATATAAATCCACCATCAAGGGATTTCATATTCCACTGATCGGATAACGTAGGAATGTCGCCAAAGGTATAAATTCCCATACTTTTTCTTACTGCTTGAAGGAAGGCTAGTGCATCTTTTTTGATATGAGGAGCTGCAATGATGTCCATATTGCCGCGTTTGGCATCTTTGAAACTACCAATAATTTTTGCTGCTGTTAGATCCATTGGTTTATTTAATATCACAATACCGCCAAATGCCGACTCTGGATCAGATGCAATAGCTCGAGTGAGTGCTTCTGCAGCATTTGTCCCAAGTGCAATACCGCAAGGGCTGTTATGTTTAATAATCACTGCAGCTGGTTGTGCAAAAACACGAACTGATTCAAGCCCTGCATTAATATCGGTGACATTGATAAGTGAAAGGTCTCGTCCCCAATGTTTGGTCAGATGCTGTAAAGGAGTCTGGAAATTTGGTCGGGTATAAACTGCTCCCTTCTGGTGAGGGTTTTCGCCATAGCGAAGATCGAGTAATTTTCTTCCGGGAATGGTGATTTCTTTGGGAAAAGTTATCTCATCCGATTGTGAGTTGAAATACCACGCGATTTGACTATCATAAAAAGTGAGGTGATCAAATGCTTTTGCCTGCAGATATCGAGTGAGTTTTGGAGGGAACCCTTTTTTCTGTAAAGCGTTACTTACTATTTGATAATCTGTTGGATCAATGACTACGATGAGGCTATTTTTTGCTGCTGAGCGAATCATTGTTGGACCTCCAACGTCTATATTTTCAATGGCCTTTTTGAAGGTTACTTTTTTATCTGTAATTGTTTTTTCAAACGGATAGAGATTACAGACAACGATATCTATTTGTTTAATTTGTAATGTATCTGCTTCTTTAAGATGTTGGGGATTGGTTCGATCATATAAAAGTGCTGATTCGATTTGAAAACTAATTGTTTTCATTCTTCCATCAAAACTTTCAGGATTGCCAGTGATCTCTTGAATCGGGATGTAAGGAATTTTTTCGGCTTGGAGAGCTTTTGCAGTACCTCCAGTTGAAATGATTTCGTAACCTGCCTTACTGATTGCCTTTGCAAAAGGAATGATATCAGTTTTATCATAGACGCTTAAGAGCGCATACTTTTTAGCCATTGGATTAATGCTATTATATCAAGAAAAATAATTTACTGCATTCTTGAAGATTTGTAAACCTGGTCCCTCGGTTGGAAGCTGTTTTTTTGTCCGACGATTCGTTTCTTTAATGAGTTGCCAATCAGGACGCTGAACAAAGAACATGCCTCTTTCAGGATGTGGCATGAGTCCGAGGATTCTACCTGTTTCGTCAGTGATGCCGGCGATATCTGCAATAGAGCCGTTAGGGTTTGTTGGTAAATTGAGATAAGTGCATATGTCGCCGTTGATATATTGGAGTGCAATTTGTTTGTTATTTTGTAGATGCTTGAGGTTTTCTTTGCTAGTGAAAAAATTGCCTTCGCCGTGTGCAATCGGTAGTGAAAGCGTATCAATTCCTTTAAGCCAGGGAGTGTCTGACACAACTTTCATATCTACCCACCTGTTGCTGAAGCGTGCTGAAGTATTGTTTACTACAGCAACTTCTCTATCGTCATAGTTTCCATAAAATGCAGGGATAAGGCCGAGGTTCATAATAATTTGACAGCCGTTGCAGATGCCGATGATTAATTTATCTTTTTGAATAAAGTTTTGTATAGTTTCCCAGAGATGATTTTTGACTTTGCTTGCATATGCGTTGCCAGCGCCCGTGTCGTCACCGTAGGCAAACCCACCGGGGAATGAAAGAATTTGATAATTTGCTAATTTCTTTTTTCCGTCAATAATATCGTTGATGTGAACTATTTCAGTCATTGCTCCGGCAAGCTCGAAGCCATATGCGGTTTCTTCTTCGGAATTTAATCCATATCCTGAGAAAATTAATGCTTTTGGTTGATTCATAATGGTATGTTTTGAATTTTCTGGTTGGACAGTAACATTTTTAGTAATTTTTAAATGTCTCCCGGTATGCTTCTGTTGCATTTTTCAGATCAAGATTAATGAGTTCATTTCCTTGCAAGCCTTTGATAACAAGTTTATTTTCTTTTGTTATATTTCCAATTTGTTTGTAAGCATTGCCTTGGAGAAGTTCTTCAAACGCTTCTCTGTTTTCTTTAGCAATGGTGACGAGGATGCGACCTTGGCTTTCAGAATAGAGAGCGTAGTCATCACGGCTGACGTTTCCGTTTATCTTTTTTAAAGACACAGCAAGGCCGAGCTGTCCTCCAATTGCTTTTTTTGCAAGAGCAACAGCAAGTCCACCACGACTAATACTGAGACTTGAGGCAACGAGTTGTTTTTGTATGGCCTTTGCTAGTGCAGTATATAGGTTTTTATTTTTTACTGTATTTACTTGTGGGATGTTTGCGTTTGTCACCTGAAGCAAGGACAAATATTCAGAGCCGCCGAGCTCGTCATTCGTTTCTCCTAAAAGATAAAGAGTATCTCCTGGCATTTTTGCATCAAGAGAGACGACGTCGGCAATATCATTGACAACGCTTATTGATGAGATTAATAATGTTGGAAGAATAGAGATTGTGTTTGGTTTGCCATTCATATCAAATCCTTTGAAGTCATTGAACATACTATCTTTTCCAGAGATATACGGAGTTTCATATGCGACTGCCACATCATAGCACGCTTTTGCTGCTTGTTTTAATTGCCATAATCTTTCTGGTTCATTGCTACTGCACCAGCAGAAGTTATCAAGAAGTGCAATCGCATCAGGATTGGCGCCCGCTGCAATAGCATTTCTTACTGCAGTATCGATAGAAAAGGCTGCCATTGCATAGGGGTCACTTTCGCTGTAACTTGGATAAAGCGCTTGTGACAAAAGGACACCTTTTTGTGAAGAAAGGATTGGTCGAAAAACTGATGTGTCGGCGTTAACACGTCCTCTGCCTTGAAGTGGAGTAAGTGCTGCACCTCCCTGGACAATATAATCGTATTGTTGTGTAATAAATTCGTAGCTCGTGATATTGAGTCTGCTGAGCATTTGGGTAAGTGTTTTGTGGTAATTGTTTGGTTCTTTTATGTCGAGTACTTGTTTGACGACAGGTACTTCTTTTGTTGTCATTGGCCGCTTTGGCAATCCATCATGAAGAAAATCCATATCAATATTCATGATTGTTTTATTATTGTAGGTCACATGACATTTTCCGTTTTTCGTAAATGTGCCGATTACTGTTGCTTCCACACCGCGGCGTTGCATCAAATCTGAAAAAATTTTCCATTTATTTGGTGGGACAGCAAGCGTCATTCTTTCTTGAGATTCTGAAACCCAGATCTCCCATGGTTCAAGTCCGGGATATTTCAGTGGTACTTTTTCAAGGTTGACCTCACAGCCACCTGATTCGTTTGCCATTTCAGCGATAGAGCAGGAAATTCCACCGGCACCGTTATCGGTAATGCTGTTATAGAGAAGTAAATCTCTTGCTTCTTTAATAAGAGCATCGCTTAGTTTTTTCTGAGTGATCGGATCACCGATCTGAACAGCAGTTGATGGACTCCCACTTGTTAATCCTTCAGATGAGAATGTTGCACCGTGGACACCGTCTTTTCCAACGCGTCCTCCGACCATCACTATATAATCTCCATCTTGTGCTTTTTTGATGTGTGATGGTTTCCCTTTAATTTTTCGAGGTATTAGTCCAACTGTTCCAACAAAAACGAGTGGCTTACCTCGGTATCGTTCATCAAAATAGATAAATCCTTGAGGTGTTGGGATGCCTGATTGATTACCTCCTGCGTTTACGCCATCAATTACTCCTTCCATGATTCTTCGTGAAGAGAGCATGGGAGAGGTTTTTTTTTCTCCGCGATATAACGGTTTATCAACTCGTGGATCGGCAAAACAATATCCGTAAAAATTAGCAACTGGTTTGGCTCCCATTCCAAATCCGATAGCATCACGATTGACACCAACAATGCCAGTTATTGCGCCACCAAAAGGATCAAGTGCTGAGGGGCTATTGTGTGTTTCCACTTTATGCGTTACAAGGAATGTATCATCAAATGCAATGGCGCCTGAGTTATCGGTAAATACTGATACGCAAAAATCGTTATTGCCTTTCTTTTTACGGATTTCCCAAGTTGCACGCTTAATATATGTTTTATATAACCCGTCTTGTATATCATCGATCGGATCAGCAAATATTGTATGCTTACAGTGCTCAGACCATGTTTGCCCGAGTGATTCAAGTTCAATATCTGTTGGTTTTCTGCCGAGTTTTTTAAAATAATTTTGAATAGTCTTCATATAGATAAGATCCAATGCAAGTGGTCCACGGCGGCTTCCATCTGTGTTGGCAATGCCAGATTTACCAATTGTAATAAGCTCATCATCAGAGACATTGAGATCAATTAAAGAAACTGTCGGTTTTTGATTAAGTCTCACGAGAGGTACAACGACATCCATGCCGCCATCTTTAGTAAATTCTGTATAGGATTTCAAATGCATACGCTGGATGGCGGGATTATACAGTGATTCTGCTATTCGTATAATTTCCTGTTTGGAAAGATTTCCATGAATAAAGGTAATTTGAGAAGTATATACATTTTCTTTATTTTCAAAGGAAACTTTGAGTAAATCCTGAGTTATTTCTTTGGTTGTTGTCGCAAGGTTATCAGTAACTCCAGGAAGAAAACCGATTTCAATAGCGTAGGTAAATTTGAAGGGAGGTTTTATTGTTATTTTCTGTTTTTTTAGTATACATGTTTGTGTGAGTGGATTGGCGAGCCGGGAAGCAAGTGTTTCTAATTGTTTTAGGGAGAGTGATTTATCGATTGTATAGACATCGATAATGTGGCAATCGGCAAGAAGTTTATTGATAATTGTTTGCAGTTTTTTTTTGCGGACAGCCGCTCTAGTATCTGAGATTATTGTAGTAATTTCAATTCGTGTTGCCATTTTAAAGTGAATTGATCAGTTCTATTGTAACAGATTGCACTGAATTAACAACAATAGTTGTTTTTGAATTATACAATTTAGAATATTGATTTGGTTGTATCATTTATATTTTCCCGATATCCTTTCTATATTGCATACCATCAAAATGGATACCGTTTTTTCCGATGTGTTGATATGCTTTTTTCAACGCTTCATTAATTGTTTTCCCAGTTGCTGTTACCCCCAGAACTCGTCCGCCATTGGTAACTACATTGCTAGCAATTTCCTTAGTTCCCAAATGAAAAATGACTATATCCTCAGGGAGATTATCAAGACCGTAAATAACATCTCCTTTATGTGAGCTTGCAGGATAACCAGCTGAGGCGAGAATGATGCAACATGCAAATTTTTTTGTCCACTCAATTTTTATTTTATCTAATGTTCCGTCGACACATGCATGTAAGATTTCATATAAATCGCTTTTAAAAAGCCGCATATAGGATTCCATTTCGGGATCACCAAAACGTGAATTAAATTCAACTACTTTTGGTCCATTTGTAGTCATCATGAGTCCTGGATACAGACATCCAGAAAACAGTATATTACGTTTTTTTAATCCTTTAATTACAGGAAAGACTATTTTTTCTCTAATTTCTTCTATTTGGTTAAGAGATATCTCTGGAAGGGGAGTAATGGTTCCCATGCCGCCGGTATTGGGA
>DATMOG010000068.1:0-15539 GCA_035568375.1 Candidatus Sulfotelmatobacter sp. | reverse complement strand
TTTAAATTCGCATTGATAACGCTTAATTTACGTTTCTCCTCATCTAATCCTTTATACAAAAGATAATTTGCCATTGGATATTTATCCTACTCATATCTGTTGACAAATTGCAAATTCTCGATTTCTACTGAATAAGTTCATAAGTAAGCCTTGCTCAAGTTCCCACTCTTTGGTAAAATTGCATATACCGTCAAAAGACATTCTGCCTGGCAGAATGCCGTCTTAGCTCAGCGGTAGAGCAGCTGTTTTGTAAACAGCAGGTCGTCGGTCCGAATCCGACAGACGGCTCAAAACTAAACTATACCTATGCTGGGTTGGCGGAGCAGTCAATCGCACCTCGCTGTAGACGAGGCGGCCGTACGGCCTACGGGAGTGCAAATCTCTCACCCAGCACACAGACGGGATCGCCTAGATGGTTCAGTGGCAGAACGCTTTCTTGGTAAGAAAGAGGTCTCGGGTCCGATTCCCGATCTAGGCTCAGCACTTAGTATTTCATTCCTGCCTCAAATAGTGTATAATTAATAAATTCTATGGCAAAAAAAGGAGAACATCGTATAACAATTGGACTTGTGTGTCAGGTTTGCAAAAACAGAAATTATGTCACACAAAAGAATAAGATGGAAACACCTGAAAAATTGGTGTTAAAAAAATTCTGCAAACACTGCCGCAAGGTAACCGATCACAAAGAAGTAGAAAAGTTGAAATAACTTAACTTTACAAAATTATTGCATTGCGTATGGTAAGGTAGCTTACTATACGCTTTTTTTGTATAATATAAAATATATTCACTAGTAACATTTGCGCCTAAGATTGATTATTTCTTAAAATTATTTATTGTAGCATTTCTCTATACTCTGCAATAAATATATAACAGGGTTTTAGAAATTTAAATTCTATGACTAAATTAGGGGTGTGGTGAAATGGTTATCACAGCAGTCTCCAAAACTGCTTTTCACGGTTCGAGTCCGTGCACCCCTGCTGACGATTTTAGCCTCGAAAAAACTGTGAAATTGAAGAAACGAACGAGCTCAAACTGATTTATCATTGATAAACTTTTTGTGTTCCTGAATGTCTACCAATTGTAAGCAGAAGAATAGTTAACTGTTCTTCTGAATCAAAATCCCATATTATACGGATATCTCCTGTTACCCAGCTACTCCATTTTTCACCATAGTTTTTACTATTTGCTTTATGCGTGCGTAAAGATGGATAAAAAGGATCTTGTCTTAGAAAAGTTATTGCTTTTTGTATACGCTTTTGTGTTTCTATATTTCCTTTAGTGAGTTTTATATAACTCTCATCAAAATCTTTGGTGAATAGAAGGATATACATATACTATTAAGAAAGGTTTTTGAAGTGTTTCTCAATATCGTCATCACTTTTTACTATAGAGTATCTCTGTGCCTTGATATCTGCTAAACTTCTTTTTATCCCTTCTTCTTCTTCCATTGTCAAAAAATCAACCGCTTCTACACTTTTCTTTACATCATTTACTGCTAAACTTCGAATATACTCAGGGAAAGATACACCAAGCTTTGAAACTTTCTGCTCGATAAGCGCAAATAGTTGTGGTGAAAACGTAATTAGTTTTTGGACTCGTTGAGTTTGCATACTATTTATATACTCCTGCATATATTATGCATATATTTCGTGTTTTGTCAAGATATTATTTGAAAAATAATAGGTTCCAACAAATTCACTTAGCCCCTTTTACCCTCGAATCCCCTGGCGATAGACCTATGAACCTTAATATTCTCTTTTTTTCAATACCACGGGCTATATTGACACGTAATTCCAACAAAACTAAACTGATGATGCAGGCAATTCTTATGGTTAAAAAAATACTGAAATATTTTGCTTCATTATCGTTATTTACAAAATTCGTAAATACTAGTTTTATAATATTTGTAATATTTTTAGCTTCTATAATTAAAATTACAAACGATCAGGTTCATTTAAACTATTGGCCTAATTTGGGTATTATAGTAGGGGGAATAATTACATGGTGGTTGTTAGCAATTTTTTTTCTGAGTGCGCTTTATACAATTATAGGAATAGTGCGTTTAATTAACGAAAAGATTAATAAAACAAAAAAAAATCAAAATCGGAAAACAGGGTTAATGAATGAACTACTCCGCAGCAGAGCTGCGAAGTAGTTCATTCTTGAAACGGATGAATAAAAACAAATCTGTGCTGGAACCATGCAAGAAGCTTTACTACTTCTAGAATAAACAGCTCATCATCTTTTAGCGGTAAATGTTTCAGTCGTTCTGCTAAATCTTGACAAATGTTTGTAACAAGTTCCGGTACTTGAAAATATTGTGGTGCTTCCTTATCTGAAAATGTTACTTGTATCTTTCTATACTTTCCAGCCCAATCAGGAAAAATCCAACCAAAAGAAATATTATGTAATTTACATATAAGCTCTGGTGTAATTGGAGTATTTTTATCTTTAGTTATTACTTCATCAATGTACTCTAGCCCTTTTTTTGTCCCTTCAATTTCAAGCAGTAACAATTTTGTTCGTGGAATAATACCAAATGCTGTTTCTTTATATGAGGTAGCACCTTGAGGTTTCGTTCCTGAATTACTCATGAATTATTTGAAAAGAGCAGATACCATTTTTCGAGTTACTGATTCACCCTCCAGTTTGGTAGTACGAAAAATAATCTCCGGCATAAAAGCACGAAAAACTCCCAACACGTCCTTTTTCTTATTTGTGCGGTATTTTTTGTATGCCTTAACTAATTTTGTCTGCTCACGTTTTCCCATACTCGTAGTATAGTACCTAAGGCTTATGAAAACAAGATAGATACCCCCGTCCGTTCGCTTTAGCTCACTGACGGGGTACTGTCAAAACTCAAGCTTCGCTTGCCCTGAATCCTGCTTTTGCTGATATTTAACATATTTCTTTATCATCTCTTCATCAAGTTCTATCGTAGATACGAAATATCCTACTGACCATAAACTTGGCGTATCGTAATATGGTTTATCAAACCAGCCTATCTCTTCTCTCATTACCTTCGCACTTCTGCTTTTGATGATCTCTACTACTTTTGCAACGGCATACTTCGGTGGAATGATTGCCACCATGTGCACGTGCTCAGGTTGCGCATTCAGTTCTACAACTTCTACCCCAACGATACGCCCTGCGATCTCCCTGATGAGCATCTCTACTTTAACTTTGAAGTTCGCAGGCTTCAGAACTCGATGGCGATACTTCGTGACCCACACAATGTGATACTCTGTCCGATATGCCGAGTGATTTAATACCCTCACTTCCATCCCTACCAGTATACGCCATCTCCTTCGGGCATTCACTCCCGACCCTTCGCCTGCGGGCTCAGTGTCGGGAATCTCTGCTTAGCTATTAGACGCTAAACTGAAGTCCAAAGTGAATATCTCCAGCCTGACAGTTCGAAGTTTGACAGCTAGAGCCTGCTAACGATTTTAGCCTCGATCCATGTTTAGAAATGCCTTGAACGCAACGGTACGTTAGAACCTCTGGCATAATTTATCAATATGATTCAACTGTCAAAATCCGATATTTGTCCTTTTGGTAAATCACTACAGAAATATTGGAACAGACGTTCTGAATATTTCTCTGATGGTATTCTGATTGATGCTGAAGGACTTTATTCAGTAGTGCCTGAACAAGTTGGTCTACGTCTAGCTGAACTTATCCAAGGCAAAACAATTCTTGATGGCTTTGCTGATGTTGGTGGAACCGCTATTGCCTTCGCACGAGTAGGCAAACAGGTAATTGCTGTCGATACAGATAACCAACGTTTGACAATGGCAGAACACAATGCAGATATCTATACTGTAACAAATGAGATAACATTCATTCATGGCGACTTCTTCAAGGTTGCCTCAACCGTAAAAGCAGACACTGTTTACCTTGACCCGCCGTGGAGTGGCCCAAACTATAAAGAACATGGACGATTCTTATTTGAACATTTTAATCCAGATGGTAACCGCGTATTGGAATTTTCATTCCATCACTTTAATGAAGTTGTATTGCGGGTTCCTACCATTTTTGACATGTCAGAATTAAAACGTTTCAACACATCTTTTACTGTACATGACGATGTATCGGAGGGTCGCGTCGTCTCAAAGACAATAATCTTGCAAAAAAATAGACCCAATATTCTTGATAGCACTCACTAAGCAAACAAATAATACGTTCAAACCAATTCAATCAGCCCCTGCTGATGCTTTTATCCTCGAATTGTGCCTAAAAATGCCTTACCCCGCAACAGTATGTTAGAACCTCTGGTATAATTCAACTATGGGGAAAATCTTTATAGTTAGACATGGACAGGATGAAGATAATGCAAAACTTATTCTTAATGGAAGACGTGATACTCCTCTAACAGATTTAGGAAAACAACAAGCAGAAACTGTTGCTACAAAATTAAAAGGATATAAGATAGATGTAATTTACAGTTCTCCCCTTAAAAGAGCATTTGAAACGGCACAAATCATAGCACACAAGTTAGGAATAAAAGAAGTTATTCCTAATAACGACATGCTAGAAAGAGATTTCGGCATCCTAACAGGAAAGCCGATTGCAGATATTCCCAAATATGCCACAAATATCTTACCTACAAATCGAGTGAACTATTTTTTAGAGGCGGAAGGAGCAGAAGATTTTCCAACTCTGTATAAACGCGGAGAAAAAGTATTGGAGGATATAAGAAAAAAGCACCCAGATGAAATTGTTTTAGTTGTCGCACATGGAGATATTGGTAAGATGATATGTGCTGTCTATCATAAGTGGAATTGGGAAGAAGGGTTAAAGAAACCCTATTTTGATAATACTAGTATTCTTGAATTAACTATAAAGACAGATATTGTTGAATAAAATAGGTTCCAACAAAGTTGCTTAATCCCGATAAACAGACTCTAACCTATTATTTTATAACTATGAAATGCGATATTTGTAATAAAACTGTTGATGTAAAATCTTTTATGGCAGATATGTAAGTGATGAACAGACGATTAGAATGTTTATTGAAAGTCACGCCGGAAAGAATATTGTTAGATTTCTCCATTTATGCGCAGATGATACAACGTTTGTATTAAAAAATATTCATTAATTTCACACTTATAGAGAAAAATACTTGAGGATTTCTAATATACCGTTCTCATCAACCGACCCCTTGCTGACAAAATACTTCCCTTCTCCTTTTTCCTTTATTAATTTTTTTAATTCGTCAGTTCCATTTGCAAGCGTTGCACCATATCCGCAGAGTTGAATAAATTTCCAGTCACTTGTACTGTCACCGATACCCAAAACATCATCAAATGAAATTCCCATACTTTTAACAATCGCTTCTGCTCCTTCTTTTTTTGAACTTCCTAGCGCCGTAATGATGCCAAATTGCAACGGTAATGCAACGGGATGCACTCCCCAACTGATTGATGCTTTTGTTGTGAACCGTTCCAAGGCTTCTGAAACCCGCTTTTTATCTTCGTTATCAATAGCAATTGGCATGATCTTCGTAATGTCGTAGCCGCCGCTTTCTTCCACAATATCGGTAAGAATAACCGATTCTCTTTGTAGGATATGCGTATGTTTTTTTGTTATCTCTGATGTTTTATCCTTTTGGATGAAATAATCGTCAACCGTATAAAACTCCACATAAACGCCGGCATCTCGAAGCGTTTGTAAAATCTCTTTGACTAAGTCCTTATCCATAACATGCTTTTCAACAATGATCTTATCGATCGGATCAATAATAACAGCTCCTGCATCCGCAATATGAGGATTATGCAAATTCGGCTGATTTATTTCTTGTGAAATTGAATAATGAGGTTTTGCGGTACAAAGGCAAATGGCAATTCCTTTTTCTCGAACCTTCTTAAGTGCTGCAACAACATACAGATGAGGATGCGGAGAATTATATCCGATCTTCTCACCAATAATAACACCATCGACATCAAGAATAATTGCTTTAATCATTACTTGAGTATTGTAGCAAAAATGTTATACGGGAAGAAAGAAATAGTTCCAACAAAGTTGCTCAGCCCCTGCTAAATGGTTGACAAAAGTACTTTTATGGCATAATATGTACATATTATGTCACAAAATATACGTATCACAATTACTCCGGATCTTGAAAGAGCTCTTAATATCTTAAGACAGTCTACGACTGGGACTCTTAATACTACTGAATTGATTAAATTGGCAGTTGGTGAATTGGCTCAATTGAAGAAAGCAAAGATAACTGACCTTCATGATGAGATTACCCCTCAAGAAATGGATAACCTTAGCGCACATTTATTTTATGAATGGGCCAAAGAAGATAATACTCTTGATGATGATAATATCTCTCCTAATGCAACAGTAAAACCATTTATCCCTGAACTATATGTACCAAATCGTTAAACTCACTTTCCCTTTTGCAGACAATTTTGACAAAGGAAAACCACGTCCAGCACTTGTTGTTTCCCCTTCATTTGGTCCACACAAGCAACTCATTGTTGCTTATATTACGAAAAACTTAGAGGATCGATTAGAAACAGACATATTTCTTGATCCAAAAGATACAAATTTTCATTTAACTGGACTTCATTCTGCTTCATTAATTAAACTTCATAGACTTATTACTGTAACTCCTTCAAAACTTGGAATTGTTGGAGTTTTGCCTAAATCACACATTTCAGAAGTTAAAGAAAAACTCATGAAGGTTTTTCAGCTGAAGTAATAATAAGTCTCCTACAAATTCACTCAGCCCCTGCCATGACTTTTGTTCAAAATTGTAGTCTTAAAAGATTGCCGCGGCAAGCCGCGAGAAACTACTCTACGAATGTATCCTTAAAACGGATTAGCCTCGAAAATCCTCAAAAAACGTTTAACTGACGAAGAGACTGAACTTTACCCATTGATGTGATATAAAGACACTATGCTACATACATGGATTTTACCGAGGAGGAAAAAAAGTTAATACATACATTGCTATTTAAATTATCTCTATGATGTTACATTGTGTCATCAATATCATCATTTGGAAACGTTGTGTTTGTTAAATCATCTGCCATCTCACCTCCGTAATACCATTACATCTATACTTAACAATGAAATGTAAAGTATAATTCGCAATATAGTAAAAAACTTTTAAAAATTTCTTTGTATAATAAATACATGATTAACAACCGTATCGAGTCATTTGCCAAATATGCTGGGCTTGCAACAGTAGGAGTTGAATGGCTTGCTCTACTTCTCTACTACATCCAAATGCCAATATACTTTGGAGGGAAGTATCCAATTAGTTATTTTGCATCATTACCTCAAACAAGATTTGTATTTAACATCTGTTATACATTAGCTGGTTTATTTTTCTGGATCTTTGTAAGACATCATTTGCATAAGTATTATCGCATCCCAATTAAAATATTCACTCTATCCATGATCTTATTTGTCTGCTTAGCATTAGTACCATTTAATCCTGATAATGCTGCAAGCACTTTAGTTCATGATACATTAGCATGGTCATCAGGTATTCTCTTTGCAATAAGTATGTATGTTATCGGAAGAAATTCACATAACAAACTCATTCATCGAGTATCATTTATAACAATTCTTTTGAGCTTATTGCTCATTACTACATTTGCAACAGTTCCCAAAAATAGCCATATAATATTTGCGACTGAAGCAGGAGCATGGCTTGTATGGCAAATTTGGGTACTATGGATATCGTATTATACTAACAAATACAATTTATTAAAAAATAGGTCTCCAACAAAGTTACTGAGCCACTCTGATGATTCTTAGCTTCAATTACCTGTCCGAACCACATCAAAATATAATCTCGACGGGGACAAAATCGAACCTGTTATAATTAAGAATATGAAAGTTAAAGGTTTTCAAGATACTATCGAATGGTACAATCGAAATGCACAAGCATATGCATCTAATGCTATTCGACACAATCCAACGAAAGAAATTGATGCATTTGCTTCTCTATTGACTAAAAATGCAAATACTTTAGATGCTGGATGCGGTTCAGGAAGAGATGCACATTTTCTTCATAAAAAAGAGTTGAACGTCGTGGGATTGGATATATCACCAGGTCTTTTAGCTGTGGCACGAAAAGACTTTCCTGAGATACAATTCATTGAAGGAAACCTCATTGATCTTCCTTTTAAAAATGAAACTTTTGATGGGATATGGTCACGAGCTTCCCTCCTTCATTTTGAAACCATTGAAGATGTCAAAAAAGCTTTATCAGAGTTTAATCGTGTACTAAAAAAACAAGGGTTACTCTATGTTCTTGTTAAAGCGCAAACAGGTAAAGAAAAAACCGCGATTGTATCGGATACTGTCTCCCATCATGATAGATTTTTCCAATATTTCTTAAAAGATGAACTTGAGAATCTGCTCATCGAAGCAGGATTTCAAATAATTAGCCTAGAACAAAAAAATGAGCTTAAGATGCAAATGAATAATCGTCCAGAAGTAGAATGGATTTTATCCTACAGCCGCAAAAAAAATAATTCTAAATAAAGTTTGGAATGTAATAATCAATATTCTGTGCGTAAAAAGTTTGAGACATCGTATATAGGCCATGCTAACAACTTTATTCTCAAATTGCAATTTTTTTTCTTAAATGCTTATCTAATGGTTAAGCACCTGACTTGCTTATTGACTTTTATCTTAATTTACACTCTAATAGATATAGTAATATGAAAAAATTTGTTATCTTAGCAATTATTATTTTACTTGTAGGTGGATATTTAGGAAGAAATAACATAAAATCTATACTAGGTATATCTCCAGCTTCGTCTCAATCACAAACGGTACAATCAACACCCTCTACATCCTCTGCTATAGCACCTTCAGATAATATTTATCTGATAAAAAAGGATCCTTCAAAAGGGCAATATCTGACAGACTTCCAAGGAACTGCCCTTTATACTTATGACAAAGATACAAAAGGTGTAAGTAACTGTACAGGAACATGCGCAAGAATCTGGCCTTTTTATACCTCAGGCGCAACTGCTGAAAAACTACTTCCGACAAATATTAGCGTAATTACCCGCTCAGATGGATCAAAACAATTTGCTTGGAAAAGAATGCCGCTTTACTACTACTCTGCTGATAAAAAACCAAGTGATATTACTGGTGATGGTGTTGGCGGAGTCTGGCATATAGTTAAACCTTGAACAAACACGAAAATTTATTTATAAAATAGGCAACCACCATAATAATACTCTCCAACAAAATACTTAGCCACTACTAAATTTTAGCCTTAAATTTTCATATCTTTCTATATTTAGCTATGCTTACCCATAAAAGGATCAAACCGCTGGTATATTTTAATTGAAATGGAAATATTTAATTTTGCTCAGTCAAAACAGCAATCTGTTGTCAACAGATAGTCAGATATCTTTGACAAAATGGGATGTAAAGTAGACTTACCGATGGTTTCAATAATATACCAGCATTCCCCCATTTTCACAAAGGTTTTTTGCTTGTAGTCAAGGCCGCTACTAACAATAGTGTAGGACCTGGAAGCGTAAAACCTTTTGGGAATTTATAAAAAGATTTTATATTACTCCCCTGCTATGAAGAAACGATAGCACGAAAGATCCAATTACACTAAACTCCAAAACATGCCAATTGGTTGGACAGATTGAAATTCCTTCTCTGGAACAGCAATACATTAACAGAAGAATACCAGATTTTCAGACTATGCAATCAGAAATAGCAGCATGCGTGAGGAAGAGAAATCAGGACAAATGTAGCATTAGTTTACAGAAAAAAAGGCAAGGGAGAAATTTACGCTTTCATAGGGTATAATTTGTTGTGTACACACAATGGCACCAAAACGTCAGGAAGACACTCTCACAACTGAAGCAAAACTTGAAACTTGCAAAGTAACAAAACAAATTGCAGGTCAATCGTTAGCAAAGGGATTACACAAGCTTCTTGCCACAAATGAACCCATTTCAGAAGTTATGCTCCGTGACGCATGGCTTACTGCTCTGAGAAAGAATGCTTCCCTGTTCCCCGATGGTTGGTACATGCCTCCACCACATGGTATTGCAGTTGTGTTTGGTTCTGTAGGCAAAGAGAGTAGAAGTAACTTTCAAAGCTTACGACCACAAAAAATGTGGCCACAAGATAATATCTTCCTGAATAGAGACAGTTCTCTTATCACATGCTATGCTTCACCTGTTGATAAAAAAACTGGCATGTTCGGAGACTTTGGAGTAACACTGTATTTTGGTAATGATTCTGCCGTAAAGAGTCAACTGCAACAATGTTTACAAATAGATAGAGAAATCTTTGATTTCATCGAAGTAGGAAAATCATTTGCAGAAGTATATACCTTTAGTATGAAGCTGTTAAAGTCATATGGATTGGCAAATGATATTACCAGCAATGCCGATCCCACAACCACAAACATAGGGCATACGGTTTCAGGATTAGATGAAGCGTGGACACTACAAGAGTTACATATCATACAAGAAGGTGAAACAAATTGGGATGCAGTGAAAACTATGATTGGTAAAAAAAGAAAATTTGTTAACTCAGTTGAACAAACAAGGTATATGCCGGGTATGGGTGTTACTCTTGAACCACGCCCGACAGTTATTAAAAATCCTGAAATCCCTATGGTTTGGCTACATAACACAATTTTAATCAACCCAGATGGATCAAAAGAGTTATTGACTAGCTTTGAAGACGCATTCCGAGTAATAAGCATGGACTATATGTTGACTACGTAAAAGAACGAAACTCCTCCAAGATAATGTATAGTCATGTTGAGGATATTTAATGAAATAAAGTACTAGATATTCATTATAAAAATATTAAAACTGCAAAATTTTATCGAAAGCATGGATTTATAAAATATACAAAAACACCTAATAAAAAATGGAGCAAAACTTTACTGATTTATTTTTCTACTATTAACTACCTATCATATGATTGAAATAAATTAACTCCGCTCTTGCTTATATAATTTTTACACATAATTAGACACGAAATAATTAAGATTTTCAATTCTTTAATAAGAACTAATATTCTATGTTACAATAAAAAAATGCAACTAAATAGGGAACGTCAAGGAGAACTTTATATTCTTGGATCAGTAACGTTATGGGGACTCTTCCCGGTCATTACCGTTCTCTCTTACAATACACTCTCCCCGCTTATTTCCCTGTCGTGCAGTAGCATATTTGCAGCGTTAGTCTTCGCAGCAATCATCACAAAAAAAAAGAAATGGAATGAGGTGGGCAATCGTGCTGCTCTTAAGAATGTGCTTGCAACGAGTGTTTTGAATGGTATTATTTACTATCTACTCATTTTTTTCGGCTTGCAATTTACAACTCCTGGAAATGCAAGTATTGTTGCATTGACTGAAATCTTTTTTAGCTTTCTATTTTTTCACGTTTTTCAAAAAGAACATATTCCTGTGTATCATATTCTTGGAGCACTATTTATGATCGTTGGAGCATTAATCGTCCTAGCGCCAAACCTGAAATCGTTTCATCCTGGAGACATGTTAATACTCCTTGCTTCCTCAATTGCACCGTTTGGCAATTTTTTTGCACAAAAAGCGCGCAAACAAGTTACGAGTGAGACTATTATGCTTGTGAGAAGCACTCTTAGTGGCGCAGTGATTTTATTTCTTGCTCTATTATTTCATACACAGATTTCAACCATGGCAATACAGAATTCATTATTTTTTCTCCTTATTAATGGATTGTTATTACTTGGTTTATCAAAAATATTATGGCTTGATGGCATTCATCGCATAAGTGTCATGAAGGCAAATTCACTTGGTAGTATATCACCAGTGTTGACTCTTTTCTTTGCTTGGCTAATTCTAAAACAGATTCCAACACTTTATCAATTGCTTGCCATCTTTCCAATTCTTGTAGGAGTCATCTTACTGAGTAAACAAAAAAATCAACTTCTAGAAGAAGCAAAAAAATAGAAGCTTCCTTACTAATGCTGATTGTATCCTCGAGCATGATAAGCACGACTTGATACCTACAAGCGTCTATTCAGCACTCAATTCCCTACTATCTTTGATAGCTCGACATGATGAGACTTGAGATGCATCAGATATACCTACAGATTCACTAATCTTGCTTAAATAATATATTTCAACAAAATTATCTATTAAATTAAAATTTTTCCATTCTGTTCGAAGTTAAACAGCTAAATTCTGATGATTCATCAGAACCTCAAATCGTCATTCTTGTTAGCCTCAGGAGCATAGGGAGTCGAACCCTGAATATATTAAAAAACTGATGTTTTAATTAATGAATACGCAACCCATATTATGTTTTACTGCTATAATCTTAAACTTAATCGGATATATTCCTTATATAAAAAGGTTTAGATTCCCAATCTTTTAGTCAAAATTAAATCGAAGCCACCACGTCTATAAAGGCGATTTTATTTCCATTATGGATGATGAAGCATTAAACAACTCTTAGGCCAATACATTTGGTTGATTTTTACCAGTAGCAATGAATTTGTATAAACTACCATTTACGAGAGCATCCCACGCATTTGAGCACCTACTATAGCATTCATATTGAGGAACCAAACCTTTATGTGTAAAGCGAACTTCCATTTTTTTCCCTATTTTAGTGATTTCAAAAACAATATCTGTGCCTTTCCACTCGCTCTTATCATCTACAAAGCTAAGATTAGCTTCTAATACATGCCAAACAACTTTTTTACCTTGAACGAGTTCTGTGACCTTTTGTTTAGAATAGTGCATATCTTCGTAACGATACGTAAATTCAGCACCTAACTTGTCAGTGTCGCCCTCAATCTTTCCTGACCACCATCCTCGGACATTATTGATCGCTTTAAAAACTTCTTCTGGGCTTTGGTCAACTATAAATGTAGTTGTGTAATCTTGATTTTTCATCCTTTCAAAAATAACTATATATTAGGTGATTGCAAAATACAAGCACTAAAATTATTAGAGAAGGTGGTTGTATTTTGCAACTGCTATATATATACTAAAAGTATGAAAAAGCGTAATCCAACTATCTGCCCTGTTGTTTATTCTCTAGATATTTTCGGAGACAAATGGAGTCTGGTAATCTTGCGTGATATATTGCTATGTGGAAAAAATCATTTCCGTGAATTTTTGGCATCAGAAGAAAAAATAGCAAGCAATATCCTTAGTTCTCGGCTTAAAACACTTGTCAATGAGGGTTTATTGATAAAAGAAGATGACAGGACAAATAAAAGCGCTACCATTTATAAACCTACTAAGAAAGCACTTGAGTTACTTCCCATGTTATTTAAACTCATGCACTGGGGTATTACTTATAACCCAAACGTAGATACAACAAGCACTGTTATGAAAGAATTAATGAATAATCCAAAAAAATTGCATCAACGAATTGTAGAAAAATTCAATAGTGCATAATCAAAATAAAAAATTAATAATATAGAACGCCATTTCATGCCAAAAAAAGTTAAAACGTCGTACATGAACCACAACTGTACTTTTTAAACACGCTTTTTATTTGTATTAGCTTCAATAGCCGAGGAAATCGAACCTTCTAAGAAAAGCTTAAAGTTTGCAAGAGCTTATTTGCAATTGGCATTCCCCATCTCAGGCGTTTTGCAAAAGTAAATGCTTCTTTATCACGTTTCATTACTTTTATCTTAGTTATGTTTTCTCTCGTGATAACTGGAACTTCAAGAAAACCTTTTTTGCTTTCAGTTTCTCCAACGATCCTCGCCCAATAATTATTTTCAACTGAGAACTTACTTATTACGACGTAAGAATATTTTGACTCTTCCCAATCAGATGCCACTTCTGAATTTTCTCTCATCTGCTGTCTAATGCGTCTTTGAAAATCAGGTCGAATAAATCGTTGTGGAAAGTGAAGATAGTAACCCTCATCTTCCACAAAAGTATTTGCTATATAAGGAGCAAGCAGTATTCCTACTTTACTCAACTTTTGAGCAATTGAAGAAACTAACTGGCTTCCTCGAGGTGTACCAGGTTCAATAATAATGAGTAAGCCATTACAGCAATTAAACGCCTGTCCAATGAGTTTTTCCTGTGCTATGGGATGTAATTCATTCAAAACATTTGAAATAATAACAAGATCATAGGAGTTTTTTTCCTCTTCAATACCCAAAGACAAATTACGATTTTTCCAATTTACCTGTTGTATAATCCCTAAATCCTTTATAATTTGCTTGCCGAGTGAGGTAAAATCCCTATTTTCATCGATACATGTTATCTTATTTAATTCTTGCCATAGCGAAATTGCTGCCCATGTAGCTGTGCCAGGCCCACTACCTATATCCAGTAAGGACGTAGGACGCCACAATGGGATCATCTCTTGAACAGTATTTAATACCCCAAAAACTTGTGCATATGTAGCGGGAACGCGAAGACCAAGATATGCCAAGGCATCTACATAATCATGAATAAACTTTTTATAATTAGTTTTACCTTTTGTATATCGTATATGAAGATCCCTAGCATGATGCACCCATTCAGAAGTTTCTTGTTGCTGAAGAATCGCAGCTATAGTTTTCTCAATAGATTGAGGAAGATTTGCAAATGTCATGTCTCGAGTATAGCAAAGTAAAAGATGACAGGTGTAGTTTTGTTCATAAACAATACTAAATTTATATATCAGACATAAAAAACAACATTTCTTTTAAGATATTAGTAAAAGAAGTTACACCAAATTACGAACGCCTCATAGCAGCGCATGCATAGGGATATAAAGAATGTGATATTGACCATAAAGCCATGGTAACATTAATAAAAAAATGAGTGGCATCTTTTGCTTATTGCTGATCTTCCAGAAATAAAACCTGAAGAGCAGACATATGAAGCATGAATAAGAATAAAAGACGATCAGAGTACTGAGATAATGACACAATTTCATCCAAAAAAACTAGATACGCAAAACGGTAGAGAAATGAGACAATTTATTAACGAGGTACTATATAAGGTTATAAAGTAATCTCATTTTCTATTCAAAAATAGCAAACGCACCATTGAAGTAATCAAGATATGCAACTACTATCCACCCTACTCTTGTATTTTGCTAAAAAAATGCCCACAAACACTCATATTCGCACTGTCGACTAATGCGTTCAAACATTCACTAAAATAGAAAAGTTGGTAGCTAGCTATTTCATTGTTTGCAATTTCTTCGTTTCTCCATGATGAGCCTTTTACCTTATTTTTACGTATGATATATATTCACCCCCTTATATAAATCAGACCTCAACTAGTAAGGTGATTGAATGAACTACTCCGCAGCAGAGCTGCGAAGTATCCTTTCTACATTACCACCTTCAGGGTAAATCCTCAAACATGGTTAGTTGTCCTCGATAAATTTGGTTATATGTTTTTCCCTGATTCTTGACATAGTTTTTGATGATTGCTTCATTGGCAAATTGTCCTACCGTATTGAGATAATATCCACTCGTCCAGAATTTCCCTCCCCAAAGCATTTGTTTTACCTCTGGATGTAACCTGAATATCTCTTTTGCTGTGATACTTTTTGTCGTTTGA
>DATMOG010000067.1:0-9365 GCA_035568375.1 Candidatus Sulfotelmatobacter sp. | reverse complement strand
AGGGTGGTGTTGCCCAAGCTCCCTCGACAGGGTTTATTGGTGAACAATTAACTGCAACAACAACAGGTGTTAGCTTATCTACAGGTGCAGCTAAAACAATTGCAAGTATAAGCGTTACCGCTGGAATATGGGATATTTGTGGAATGATAGATTTGGCAGGAACTATTACAGGGACACAATTTTTAGGTGGTATTTCTACAACGAATAACACTCTTAATTTTAATTTCGGTAGCGATACAACTTCTCTTCCAGTTCCTCCAACAGCAGCAAGTGATATTGGATTAACAATTATGCCTCAAAGAGCAACTCTCACATCCACAACAATTTATTATTTAGTAGCAAGAGGGACTTTTACTGTGGGTACTTTAACTGGTGCAGGTAAAATATCTGCTACTCGTGTTGGATAAAATATAATGGATCTATCACAATATACTCACCCTGAGACCATCCACATTTACATTCAGGATGATGCTCAATTTCTTCACAAACGAAAATGTGATGCTCAGTCTCGATGATGAAATAGCGTCCATCTATATGAATAGTGCAAGGCTGTGTTTCGGAGACTTGATAAAACCCGAAAAGATATAAAGGCAACAAGAGGAACAAGATGAAAGTTTTCATCAATCAACTACCGGAACCGGTGCTTTTTCCACTTGATCTTTCAGCCAAATCAAACAATCAACAATTTCTTTCGCAGAAAAAGCAATTTGATTTTGCCCATCTGTAAATGTAAATGATGAAACTTGATCAGAATGCAGGCAGCAGATTTGATGAAGTATCAAATTAACAAGAATATTCTTCGGATATTCAACCGGTTCGCTAGCACAACTTTGAGCTTTCTCGACTACAGCTTCTTGAACAGGTTCTACAACAGATTCTACAACAGGTTCTACAACAGGATTTTCATCGCTCATATTCATCTCCATCTTTAACTTTTTTCATTAAGATAAATTACATTAGAATAAATAACAAAACATTTTGTATATTGAGACATATAACACTGATCCTAAAGCGATCATGATTAAACCAAGTTTTACACAATTTTCCATAAGGAATCCAATGAAACAGTTTATATCTTTTAGCATTCTAACATTTCTAGTCACTTCTTGTACATTGAGTTTTCAAAATATTACCATAGATACTGTACAAGGGCAAAGCACTGACGATGTTGAAGATTCACAATCTCCAACAAATGATATAAAGCCAAATCTTTCCGTGCCTTTAAAACCATTTTAAGGAGATGTATGAAATATATTTATGCCCTTTTACCAATAATTCTTGTTGGATGTGATAATTCCGGCGTCCAAAGAGTTGTACATGATCCAAAAATTCAGTCAGATGCTGAAACTATTGCCGAAGATGCTCTTGATATTTTTGAAGAAATTGTCGAAGATGAAACCGGCGTCAAAGTTAACATAAATCTACCCAAGGCAGTACCATGAAAGTAAAAAACATAAAACCATCACCTAAAGATATCCAAGAAATTCCTTTCGAAACTCGTTTGATTATGCAAGAAAGACTTGAGAGAAAAATTGCAAAAGATAATTATACACATGGAATTATGGGAGTCGATGGCAAAGGAATCCCTCGTAACCCATTCTTGGAACTATTACACGAGTAGAAAATGAAGAAAAAAGAAGAAAAAAAAGAAGTGAAGAAAGAAGAAAAGAAACACGAAAAGAAAGACGTGAAAAAACTTAAGAAGAAGAAATAGTATGCCATTGATCGGTGGAAAAAAAGCAAAAACTAAAAAAGGTTTTTCTGAAAATATTCGTCGAGAGGTAGCTTCAGGTAAGCCCCAAAAGCAAGCCGTAGCGATAGCTTATTCTAAGGCCGGTGAGAAAAAAAAGAAGAAAAAATGATGTTTTGTGATGAAAAAACAGGACAATTTTATCTTGTCCCTCCTCACATAAAATTTGAGAAAAAAAGTCGGCTTTGGGAACAATTTTTAGAATTTCATGAAAATCACCCAGAAATTTATGAAAATTATAAAAATGAAATTCTCAAAGCCATAAATCAAGGAAGAGAAATATATTCTATCTCAATTATTACTGAACATCATCGTTGGGATAGGAGATATAAAATAAGCAATAATCATCGAGCTTATTATGCTCGAATTTTTGTAGAAGAATTTCCTGAATATAAAAATTTCTTCAAATTTAAATCTATAAAAAATGATTAAGGCCCTGCTTTATCGCGGGCCTTTTTAATTTTATCCAGTTCTTTTTTCAAATCTTCATTAGATAAACTCAAAAACCTTTGCGCTTCCAACCATGAGTCTTTACATCCCGTAAAATATCCAAATTTATATACAAAATATGTAAAGATCGAGAAGCCTAAGGTTCCTATAATTATTTTCATTAGTTCCACCATCGTTGTGAATATTTTTCCATAAACTTCCAAAGTAATTTCCAATTTTCTTCATCTTGCTTAGCATCAATTTTATATTGAGCTTTACAATATGCACAACTTGACCAGACAAACCTTGAATATTTAGAATCAGGAACATCTTCAAAGATAGGTTTAGAATGATCACATTTACATTCAGGACTATCAGTTTTTTCATAAAATCCAAAACGATGGAGTAGTTCCGCGGCAATTCTCATTTGCTTAACATCTCTTTCAGATGTGGTATGGCGATCACATCTTTCAGTTTCTTTCGCAATGCACTTAAGTTTGAATCGCATAATTTCGAAAAGATAAGAACTATCCCAATCTTCATCATCCCAAAGTATGGGAATCCATCGGATCATTTGTCTAATTTTTTTGCAGAAATGTTTTATTCTCATGAAGAAAGCCAATTTCTTAAGCATGCTTCTGAACAAAAATCATGATTACCTTGAATTTTTTGGGAAGTTTTCATAGTTAATGGAGAATTAAGAAATACAACATTTGCTGAAAAAAGATTTGTCTTTTCAATTGAAATTGAAATATAATCGACATTAGAACTTTCAATATTCTTTTCACATTTATCACATAATTTTTTAATCATAGAATCTCCTTTGAGTAATGGGAAAGCTAGGATTTGAACCTAGGATATACGGAATATGAGTCCGGTGCTTTAAACCACTAAGCTACTCTCCCTAAAACCCCCCAATCAAGGGGGGAAAACAATTTAACAATTATCAAGGAAAACTGAGGGAGCTGGGGTCGAACCAGCGATAAGAAATTAACAGTTTCACGTGTTGCCACTACACTATCCCTCAAAAAAATCTTTACAAGGAACAATGAATTTGTTATTGTATTTACAAGAACGCTTTCATTGCTCCTTATGTTCCCTCGGGCTCTAAGCCGAGGGTTTTTCTTTCCAAGCCTTATAGCTTTTCATCTTATTCTCATAATCATCTAGAAAAAGCTGAATGATTTCATTCATTGTTTTATTCTGGCTTTTTGTCACTGCCATAACGTAATCAACGAGTTTTCCTTTTTCTGAGGCATGATCTTCAAAGAACTTATGACATTCATCATCTGTTGCCGCTTTCTTCTTCATTGCAGGATGCACGGCATCAACTTTAACTTCTTGGTCATGGTCTGGGTCATCACCTGTCTCAAGACAAAAAGTTTTCAACATTGCATATTTGCAAGCATAGCTGATAGCCTTCCCAGGCCCTTTATCTCCGCTATCAATTCCGTAGCCGGTATATGCTACCGAAAACCAGTCTTGCGGATTATCAATATTGACAAATGTCATTTGTATCTTAGCAATGGTCATTGTACCATTCTGTGTCATTTCCACAACTGTCGGAACGGCAACAATTCCATGCTTTGCCATCGGACCGTGCAAAGCTGACGAAACTTGATCATGCGAGCAATACCGGTATTGGTTTGCCACTTTCTTCTCGCCTTTTTGGATGTAATCCACTTCCTTCATCACGGCATTGATGCGCTGAAAGATGTTAAGTATTGGTTTGTCTGTCATTCAAAAATCTCCAATTTATTGTTTTTAAAATATTTTTTATAAAGAACAAAGCAATCACAGAAGTGAGATCGACAATATTCCAAATCTTTATATTCAAAGATTTCAGCATCCTTGCCATCTTTGCTTAGTTTCACAAACATTGCTCTTTTAAATATTCCTTTGGGGGCTACAGTGACATAACCACCGGCCTGAGCTTCCCATGTTGGATTTGGCTTGGAACTTGTTTTCCAGTCAATCAATGTAATGATTCCGTCAACTTCGGCGATCATATCGCATTGTCCCGTAAGTTCCAAATCATGATTAAAAAATCGTTCTTCATGATGAATAACTCTTCCCAGCCGTGGAAAGAAAACTTCCGCGGATTTGATATATCCTTCAATATCAGTATCTACTCCCCATGAACCAAAACCGGATAGATATGTATTAATAGCTGCGTGGGCACGAGTCCCACGGTCAGCTGCTTTATCCAAAATTTCTTTCGGGATATTACCATATCCGGCAAATGGTGCAAGCACACTCGTTACTCTTGTGTAATCTTTTTCTTCCATCATTCCTCGCGGTAATGGCCATCAATAAAGCCAATAAATCTTAATGGTTTCACACGCTGCTCAACATCTTGCAGTCTACCTTGGCTATACATAAGCTGAGCGTAAGTATTTGGTGGAGGAGAGAAAAACACGGATTTCACTTGTTTTTCGAATATTTCTTCTCTTTTTACTTCTTCATTTTCTTGTTCCATGTACATACCTTATGTTAAGTTTTTTTTCGTATTTGATTCAGTATCTAAAACGCACTGCTCAAGATCAATTTGTGTGATAGTTGCCCTATCTAACCAGATTTGAGCACTGCGAAGCTCAAGTCTTAATTTATTGATTTGTTGATGCAACTCTAAAGTGGTCACATCTTCGGGTATCATTGCAAACATATAACTCCTTGGATTTAAATATACCGTTGTGGTATGTTAAGAAATATATCATATCAGGTTATTAAATGCAACATCAAAGGTTAAAAATATGAAACTCAGGGAATATATGCAGAGATCGGGATACAAAACTACACACTTTGCCAAGAAATTGGGAATAACTCCACAACATCTTTGGCGTCTCACAAGAGATAAATCAGTTCCGAGCTTAGCACTTGCTTTTAAGATTCAAACACAAAGCAAGGGATGCGTGCTCGTCAATGACTGGCGAGAATTAGCCCTAAAAGGCCCAGAAGGATTAAAACCAAAAGAGAAGCCAAATAAAAATCTTTTAGATGAATCATATCAAAATCTCTAGCTAAAATTGTATGAAATACTTTAAATGTAGTTGCTCTAACAAAAGGCAAATATGGATCAACTGCATGCTTGTTTTCCTCCTTATATATATCTTTGTCAAGTCGCTGATCACATTCCTTCAGCTATGCGATTTTATCTTTTCCTATGGCGTGAAGCTCAAACCAATACAGTTTCCGGGGATTCAAAATTATATCTCAAAGATGAAATCGAAAATCAGCACTTCTTCAATTGGGATTCTTTCATAACTCATTGCAGGGATTTGGCTTATGAAGGACTACTGGAATATGAAATTATCAAAGATGATAAAATTGTAATTATCCTTTTCCAGGATTATTCAATCGGAGGAATAGGACATACTTTATGTTAGGATGCGAAATATGCTTTCATAAAATCTGTCGGGTATCAACAAATCTCGGTCGTTTCTGGCTAGATATTGTCAAAGAATCAGCTTACCCCGGGGATATAGTCGACTTAATTTCTCCTGAGATCATTGATTTTGCAATGATTGAAAAACTCGAAAAAATGAACTTTCTTCGATCGACAGAAACACATTTTAAAGATCGTGTTCATTTGCGTCTTATTCACATTCATGGCTATGCATGTAACAATCCAAATCATGAAGAGTTAGATACTTGTACCTCCGGTGAGATGGATTTTCTCATTCAAGATTGATATTTATTCTTGTCAGGCGTAATGTTGAAAAATTGACGTGCAAACTAGTAATCTGCACGTCATAGACACTTAAATGTAGTGTTAGAAACAATCCCGGCTGGCGAGCCGGGATAAAAGATCAAGATAATTACAATCTAGATCTTATCCTAAATCATTGTTTCTAGCAAGACAGAGAAATAATTTTAGGAGAAATTCATGCAAAGATTTATCAAATTCATTCCATCCGAAGAAGCTACATGGCTTCGAGACACACATCCGAATGCCTTTTTACTTTTACAAGTTATTGCTGAACGCGCCAGGAGAATTTCTGGTCATCCCGATGGTTTAGAAATCGGTGAATGTTATATGGGTGATCTTTGTTGCGGTTTTTCTGAACAAAATTATCGCACTGCAAAGCTTCGACTTGTTGATATGAAATATGTCAAAATTTGTGAAACTAACCGAACACGCAAAAAATCAACGACTGGCATAACGACTAAAGGCACTAAGATAAAGCTAATAAGTTCAGCTATTTGGGATATAAATATTGAAAACGATAACGTCTCACCTAACGACTGCCTAACGACTGACCAACGACTGCCTAACGACGAACAAGAAAGAACAAGAAAGAATAAGAATGAAAAAGAAGAACAACAACAAGTCAGGGGTGATTTTTCAAAATTCCAAGAAGACTTCGAAAAATTCAATTTCATTCTCTCTGATATCGAATGGGTCATGCAGAATTATACGCCAGAACGAACGCAAATGGCCCTGGATTACGTTAAACAATCTCAAGGCATAGACAATCCGGTTGCGGTCACGAAATGGCATTTAAAGCAGGAAAACCCGCCTTTGCCAAAAAAAAAGAAACTTCCTCCTCGCGAATATGTACAGAAATATTTTACTAAATACGAAAAATACAATGATGCGGTATGCTTTATCGACGACGATTGCGTAGCTTTTGAAAGAGGAATGAACAATCATTTTGTAAAATTTAAGGAACATGGTTTTATTGACCAATTTCATGGCTTGTTAAGAAAATTTGGAATCCCTATACCTAAGGAGTGACAATGGAAATATCAGAAGAGAGAAAAGAAGAAATTTTTAAAAAATTAGCTTATACACCGACTTGGATATCTTCTCATGAGGATTTATTCATTTATCTAATTCATGTTCACTATCGTTTATATCAAATAAATGAAATTCTTGATAAAGAAATGAATTATTTGTATCAGAAATACCCTTCAATTAAAATTGATGAAGAATGTGGAGAAATAACACGTAAAATATATTGCGAATATGATTATATTTACACTAATCTTACTAGAGAAGAAAAGTTGAGATGGTATAAAAATCAAATCAGAGAATTTAAAAATGAAAAAAGCGAGATAGAAAATGAAAATACTAGATTACAGAGTTAGCCAAAAGCCCGGATATCTTGCCGGGCACGCAGATATCGAATTCCCTACAAAATGGGGAATCATGCAAATCTTCAACATTTCCGTTCTTACCAAGAATGGCTCACGCTGGGTAAGCTTTCCTCAAAAAGCAATTAAGAATGAAAAAGGTGAATATGAATACTTCCCTTTAGTCCAAATGAATGAGAAGTATGAACAGGATGCTTTTCAAAAGCAGTTTTTTCCGCTTTTAGATGCCTTTCTAATGACTAACTCCGGGCCATCAGTACATACCCCTTCCTCTCAATCTTCGACGCCTGAAAAGGTCGTTAAAATCAGTGAGGTTCCATTTTGAACGAAGAAATAAAAACTTTACTTCTTAAGCTTGACTCTGAACTTCAAGAAATGTATGACTGTTTTATCGAGGATGAAACTAATCTTGCCTTATTCCATCTCGGAGCAATGCGAAGTTTAGTCACATGGCAGCTTGAAAAGAATGGAATTAATGTTAAGAATATTCAAAATTCCGATCAAAACGGTGAGCGAAAGCAACTTAACGGAGCATTGGTCAAAGAAGCACAAACGACACAAACTCCAACAATCGTCAGTACGAGCGGAACTGTTACACTTCCCAGCCTTGGCAAGCAATACTCTTTGCAGAGTGACGCTTTGTCGGATAGCTCCGCGTCAGTTGGACGGAGACAATCTACAGGTATCCTTCAAATGGATTCGTGACGAAGTTGCAGATATCTTAGTTCCCGGAAAAAAAAGGGGGTTCGCTGATAACGACCCCCGCATTGAATGGTGCTACTCTCAAACAAAAGGCACACCTAAAGAATATGCAATTCAAATTTCAATTTCATCGAATGAAATGGCCCTTCCTCTAGCTTTGAAATTATAGATATCCACAAACATCTCTAAATAGCTTCTTACGTTGGTTTGAGGGTGAATTTTTGGAAGCTGTCTTTCAACTCTTTCATATAAAAGTCTATAGTCTACCGATGTAGTACTCAGAAATATACATAATGCTTTCATAAACGAAGAACTTTTCGTAAACAATTTAAAACCAAGCTTATTGTTAACAAGTTCTATGATATTTTTTGCTTTTTCTATCAATTCCCTACCAAATGAATCGTTAAAAATAAATTCTCCTGCTTTAAATCGCTTGCTAGCTTTCTGACTTCTCCATTGGTCACATAAACTTATCGCGATATTAGCATTAATATTATTTTCTTCTATAAATCTTTGCAGCTTAATGTATTCAGCATATTGCTCTGAAACATAATAATGCAAATATTCAGCATTTGACCATATTTTTTTCGTTTTATTCATGGCGATCATATCAGTTTTTTTCAGCTTTTCATTACGAATATAATAAATCTCCACATTCAAATTCTTTGCAGCTAAAAGTCTATGCTGTCCATCGATAACTTCATATTCATTATTTACGCATATAGGATTGGCAAAAAGTAAATTGTTATTCTCAATTTCGTCCATCAAAAATCTCACATGTTTTTGGTCGATTAACCGATTTGAATCTATAAAAATAAATTGTTTATAGTTTTTTGTATTTTCTATCATTGTCTCCCCTGTATTGTTTCTAGTTTTGTGTAAATATCATTTAATTTTTTCATCATCTTGTTTTGATGAATGATTATTTCATCAATGGTGGCAGCTTTCAACTTGGTTTCTCTTTTTCTAGTCCTGATCCTTTTTCCTCGGTTTTTTTCAGCAAAACTAGCGGAATAGTTATCGCGTCCACCATTAAATTGGATTTCATCGGATACCGTTGTCTCTCCCAAATCTACAATGACTGCAATGTCCTTGATGTTCATTTTTTGTAAATTCAGTTCCTCTATTTTTTTTCTATGCTCGAATGTTATTTTTTTTGTCATTTTATGTTATTCCTCAAATAGTCTGATAATATTTTCACTTGATTCTCTAATCTCTCTATCCTTTTTTCTAAATTTACCAATGATAAAGAGTTTCTTTTTTTGTCAATAATCACAATTTCACCATTCTTTTGATTCTTTTTAATGAAATCATACACTGTACTTTTGTTTCTATCTATAGCTCTACCTATGGTAATAATTGTTTCATTATTTTCAAACATTCTTTT
>DATMOG010000066.1:0-14862 GCA_035568375.1 Candidatus Sulfotelmatobacter sp. | reverse complement strand
AAGGCGGCTTTCCTACAACTCCACCACCGGGATATAAAGCTGTTGGCGATAAGGGGCATAAAGAACATGTTGTTGATGAAGCAAAGAAGACTCTGGCTATAAAAATGTTCGAGCTTTACGCCACTGGTGATTATTCCGTGAAAAAACTCACAGTTACGATGGCAGAAATGGGGTTAAGAAATAGAAATGGCAATAAAATTGTCAAAAGCCGCATGCACATGCTTCTTCAAGACCCATTCTATATTGGTAAAATGCGGTGGAATGGAGTTGTTACACAAGGCAAACATAAACCACTTATAAGCGTGGAGTTATTCAATAAAGTGCAACAGCTTTTGAAAGGTAAATCAACACCAAAATACCGTAAGCATAATCACTTATTCAAAGCTCTAATAAGATGTATCGATTGTACTGGCCTTATAACATGGGAACCGCATAAAGGAATCAACTACGGTCATTGTAACCATTACCGTAACTGCAAACAGAGAAAATGGTTTACGGAAAAAGAAGTAGAGAAGCAACTTATAAATGCTTTCAATCAATTACAAGTAAAAAGTCCAAGATTGGCAGAATGGATACGCAAAGCACTCAAGGAAAGCCATAAAGACACAATTGAGTATTACACAACCTCACTTGATGAATTGAATGCGCGATATAAACTGATTGAGGAACGATTTGAGAAAATATACGATGATAAAATCGATGGCAAAATTACGGAAGAATTTTACAATAAGAAATTCAAGCAATATACCGATGAAAAAGATAAAGTCACTGAATCAATTCAAAAGCACGCAAACGCAAGCTCGCAATTCTATCAATTGGCAATAAACATTTATGATATTTCTCAACAAGCAAAGGCAATCTACCTGAAAGCAAAGGATACCGATAAAAAAAGACAGTTGCTTCGATTGGTATTTGAAAAGATTACTATTGATGAAGGAAAAATCTACTTTGCTTATTCAAAAGCCTTCAAATTATTATCCGAAGCTGTTCATGCGACAAATAGTACGAAAATCAAAAAACTGGTCGTTGCAAGGATAAAGAATTTCGAACCGAAGGAAAAGACTGATTTGATAGGCCAAATGGATGGTTATTATGCCTATCGTCCTACTTTGCTCGCTACTTGGGATGATTTTCGACAGACGAGATGGGAGGAAGAGATAGAATTCTCTGAACAAATATTCAATAAACACAACTCTTGCTGTCAGTCCAAATTTTTCTGTTGCAAATGTTGGTCTAAAATCAATATATTTTTCTTTGATGAGGAAAAGCGCTGTTTCCTTTATTACCTCTGAAATTCGGTGATTATCAGGTTTCCCTTTTAACCCATGTATGCCCGATAAACCAACTTTGCAATTTTTGCTTTTGTTCGCTGCATTTGCCTCACAGGTAAAGATTCACGGCATAAGCATTGGTAATTTCCCCTGCAATTGCAAGTTTAAGAATCGTAGTTTTTTCTTGCTCTTCATTAGTGAGCTTCGTGTCAGCCATCCATACATGATAGCTATCATACTTGAGTTTGCCGTTCTTGCTAAGATGACATTTCTATTGTGGTTTAATAAAACACAACAATTGCTTTACATAATGATTAGCTCTAAAATATAATACAACTATAACTTATGCAGACTAACCAGCTCCATAAAATCACCTGGCAAGATTCCATTTGGTTCTCTGATGTTGATGATACGCTTATCAATACAGCAAAAAATACTGAAGTAGCCTCTGAAGGTGTTGAACTTGTGTTTACAGCTCGATTTGGAAAAGAAATTGGCAAAAAAATCAAAAAAAACTTCATTGAAGTTTTCCATACTATGATGGCTGGGCTGCGAAATAAAACTGAAGATGATTGGTCAACATCAGCTATCAAAAAAGAAGAATTTGACAATCTTTGGGAAAAAATTGAAAAATATCAACAAGAAATCAAAGAAAAATATGGTACTGTAAAAAAATTTAGCAGAGAGATTTTTATTCAAATTGCTGCCGATAGAGCAAACTTACAGATCTCTCCTGAACTACTCTACGAAGCTGCTGATGCATATTGGGTAACCCTTAGTGAAAAAACAGAACTACTACCAGGTGTAAAAAACCTTACTGATATTATCAAACAACATGGAAGACCCCTTTACCTGATAACAAGTAGCGATGCAAGGTTGAAACTAAAATCGAATGGTCAGTTCGAATACATTCCAGAATATTCAGAATCTTTCAAAAGAGAACGCATGCAACTATTGAGAAACAAAGGATTAGAATTCAATATTGTTTCTATCGGAGACCCCGAAGACAAACCTCATCTTGATTTCTTCAAAAAAGGGATAAACCTAGCTGAAAAAGATTTTGGCTCTCCTATCATTCTAAAAAACGCTATTTTCATGGGAGATTCTTTTACCGCTGACTTACAAACACCAAAAGAGCAGTTGGGCTTTGGTTTAGTAGTGCTTTGTCAGGAAGAAAAAGCAATAGTAGAAATTATTGACGAACATCAGATAACGACAAATAATTTGGAAAAAATTATTCCTTATTTTTTATAATCACCATCTCTTTGATTCAAAAATATTTCGAGGTATGAGAGAATTCAACCTTAAAAATACATACTCCCCGTGGTTGAATACTAATCGTTATCCATAAGTAACAATAGCAAAGAAGTGCCTGTTCATTTTTACCTTTTTAGACAAAAGGAAACGAATAATAAAATTGTTATTCGTTAGGTGATGCTCTAGAAGATATATTTTTTGTATTATTTGTTGCTTGGAAAGAATAATATGAGTTTTTCAGCCATGAGTATTCCATACACCACATGCTGTAGTGTTTGAAAACCAATCCTTATCCCTGGTGGCCCATCTGATTTCCTTGCTAAATAGCCTCCAAGTTTTGCTATTGTTGTTACTACCTCATGAATAGACATAGTATATTTGAGTTATTTTTCAATACAACAGAGTGTTCGTGCTTCCTCTTCTGTTGAGTTGAACATGTGGTGAACTTTTTTCAAGAATATAGTTAATCACTGGTGCTGGTTTGCAGATAAAGTAAAAAAAAGTAACATGATAATCACGGGGATGAACATGCTACAAGAGAATGCTAGCATAGTGCATCTCTTGACTGCCATCGCAGAAGGCCTACATCCATTGAGGAAACTCTATTTGTCAGAGATACTCCTTTTGTGGAGTATTATTTGTTAAAGGGAGGCTCATTCAGACAATTCCATTCCTGGTACAATATGCTCAATCTTCCAGAAAGAAACAAATTATGTCGATTACTTATCAAATACAGAAAGTTATGTAACCAATTTCTTGCAACAGTAACCTTTTTTAACATCATTGATAGTTTTGGGTTTGAAATTATTCATCCAGTACCGGAAGGACGAAGCAAATAAAGTCAAACTGTTTCAAAAAAAAGGTAGCGTATCTTGTTGTTCTGACAAACATCACCTTTCGATTAAATGAATCACTTGGATTTCATAAATGCTCACTTGTGCAGTGGGCTCTTTAACTCTTTTTGTTGAAATCTCTTCTTAATTACTTAATCTTGCAAAACAAAACTAGCACCACACGTTAGATGCAAATTAATTAAATAACTTAATGCTCCCAGTAGAAATCAGGCGGCTCTCCTACACAAATCTCAGCAACATAATCAGGTTGAATTCCATCTTTCCAGGCAATTAGAACACAGCTCTTAGCTATTCCACCGTGATCCTCAACTACTTTAACAGCTTTCCGAGTCAGTAAACCACGTTTACTTGCTTCATCTATTACTAACACTTGCCGATTTGAACAATCTCCCAAACTAATTAAACTGTCATCAAGATGGTAATCTCCTGTTTCATCTTTATAAACAGGTATGCCAACCACATTACGACTTTTTATACCAATTCGTTTGGCAATCGCAGCTGCAATAGGAAAACCACCAGTACTCAGTGCAAGAATAGTGTCAGGTTGAAATTCTTTATCTGTCTGTATCTTCTTGATGACAATAAAAAGAAGTTCCTTATACTTATCAAACGTCACAATCTCGTTATTCTTTTGATTAGCTACTAACATTAAAATGAGTATATCAAAAAATTTCTAAAGAAAAACGTTCTCTACATGAGAGATCAGACAGATCCTTCACAAAATCATCGAGAAAACTTATATAATTAGCCTGTTTTAATAGCCTACTAATTTGTGGTACTAACTTAAAACATTGAGCTCGCTACCTGGAACAGGTATATTACTACACGATGAGAGGAGATAGTGGAATAAAACAAACTTTTCAACACCCTTCTTGCTACTATCTAGCTTATTCTAGGTAATATTCTTATAATTACGCGCACCGCGAATAAGGAGGATCATAATAAAAAGGATCAATACACACAATCTTATTATCAGGACGTAAAATAAAATTGTCCGTTCTCCAAACTAGACCATCTCCTCCATATCCTCCATCTTCATCTTCCCCATATTCCCTGCTAAGATCAAGTTTAATATGATCCCACAAATCGGGTGGTTGATAATGTTTGGATATTCTCGATACTGGTTGTAGACTCACTAGATACTTATACATTTCAGACCATATAGATTCTATTTTTTCTCCAAGTTCTTTTTGTGTGGGATGCCGCCCTTCTTCAAACCTACTACATGAAAATTGACCCGTAGCAAACATAAAAGTTGCCATTATGATTCCAACATTAGCAAAAAGATCATGTAAGTCAGTTCCAAATCTCTGTGTTTGAAGCATTTCGTTAATGTATGGCTGTGAACGATCAATAGCCAATCTATTTTTGGGTCGAGGAGCTTTTTTTTTGACAACATACTTTTCGGAATCTATTTCTAGAAGAAAGACACTCGATTGGGCTTGAATATCTCCTGCTGGTAAACTTTGTATTTTTCTCCCTCGTCCCAAATCTATTTTAGAAGTCACTTGAGCTTGAGTACCAAATTGCAAGGTATCTGTAAGTTCAAATGCACCTCTTTCTATATCACTGAGAATTCCAGGATGTCTTTTTATAAAATTCTCTCCTTCACGAGAGATAAGTATTCCTGCTTTATTTTCATTTCCAGCTCTATCAAAATAAGCTCCAGTCGAAGATATAAAGACACGATTACCAAATCTATCACGAGGCACAAAACCCGTTGCACCATTTCCAATTAGAGGTTCGAAATATCTCAAAGACGCATCAGAATTGATATGTAATAATCCATTTCGTATCCCCATGACTTCTGCGTTGTTCATGCGGGAATTATAACACTATAAGATGTGAGTATCAACATTCTAAGTTTTTAGGAAACTATTATCTAACAAGCAAAACATAAAGAATAATGAGAATAAATGAAGGAAAAGCAAAAATTGATTGTGGTTTTAGGCAATACAACGGACTTTCTTTAAAGTTTTTTGTTTTTGCGTATTGATAAACATGTCCAAGCTCTTGTGTTACTCCACCTGTAATAAGCAACAAAAGATTTTTCTCAAAAATTCCAAAGCCAATTAATATAAATCCTATTATATGAATACTTCTATTGAGAATTCCACTGTGACAAACGATAAATTGTTTTAAGTATTTTTTATCATTTCAGCGTAAAGTATAACAAAAAAGTTCCTTACATCATACACTCGACGCACAAAACCATTGAGAAAATATTGAATGTTTAGCTTTTTTTAATAACCATATTTGTGACTCTAACTTAAAACATTGAGCTCCTATAATTAGACATTATCCAAAACTTCTACGCTCAAATTTAAAGAAGTCTTTTGCTCCGCATCATGTATCATGTTAGAAGATTAAAAATCAAGAGGACTATGCTTATCTTCCAGACATCTCTCTACAATGACAAATTTAATTTTTTGATTTAGGTTTGCCTGCTATGCAAAAATGCTATGTTAACATTAGGATTATGGCACAACCACTTTGGAAACAACACAACTTTGCACTCTTATTAGGAGGACAATTTGTTTCATACATTGGAACAGAAGTTTCTGATATAGCACTTCCTCTGATTGTCCTTGTTCTCACTGGATCACCTGCGCAAGCCGGTATCATCGCTGCAATACGTGGTTTTATTTACCTGTTTTTAGCAATCCCTGTTGGGGTCCTTGTTGATAGATGGGACAACAAAGTAATCATGATTGTTGGCAACTTGGGAAGTGGATTAGCTATAGGAAGTATCGCTGTAGCATTAATATTCCATCAACTAACTCTTACTCAGCTATATCTTGTTAATGTATTTGAAGGCATCTGTTTCGTATTTGCAAATTTAGCACGTTTTAAGTCTTTTTCCAAAGTTGTTTCGAAAGAACAATTTCCCACTGCGATTGCTCTGTGGAACACCACATTTAATACAGCACTACTTGTTGGACCACCACTTGGAGGATTTCTTTATCAAACCATTGGTGCATTTATGACATTTTTTACTGACTCTCTCTCTTATTTTTTAAACATATTATCTATATTTTTTATCAATATCCCATTACGGACAGTAGGAACTCAACACAAAGCATTCCATCATGAAGCACAAGAAGGTATTAATTGGCTTTGGAACCATCACATTATTCGCTTTCTCAATATTCTTATTTCTGGCTATGCAATTCTGGAAACCGGACTTTATTTGATTATTGTTGTCCTAGCAAGAGAACATCATGCCACATCATTAACCATTGGACTTATTTTTGCTTGTGGTGCAATAGGTGGAATTATTGCTTCACTCTTTTTAACAAACATTCTCAAACGTTTTCCTTTTCACCAACTTCTCAATCGCATAACATTTTTAAGCCTTCTTATTTTTATTTGTTTTGCATTTACCATTAATAATATAACCCTGGCAATTGTAACTGCTGCGTTTTATGCTATCAACCCATTCACTGATATTACCATTAGTTCTTATTTTACAACAGCTATACCTGAAGAGATTCGAGGAAGAGTAAGCAGCATTATCCGTCTGGTTGAATTAGGCTCAAATTCACTTGGTTTTTTCATCACTGGGATGCTTCTTCAATACATGGGTAGCCGTTGGACAATTGAAATATTCTCTTGCTTACTTTTCTTCTTGTTTATAGTCACTTTTACAAACAAAAACTTGGATACAATTTAAAGCAAGCAATTCGTATCCTAGTGAGGTCATTTTGAAATTGAGACTACGGAGGATCACCATTCCAGGCTAGTTTCCTCTGGTTAAATATGTGAAAAACTGGTATAGAATACTATAAAAAGAAACTCTAACTCCAATTTATCTGCTAATGGAATGCCATCATTACCAATTTAAAAAATCTCTGGTTTTAGCTTTCTGGAGTTTTCAATTGCGTTTGGGTATACCGCTAAAAAATAAAAGCCTCTCTATTGGTAAAATGTAACGCTTTTGTATTATCATTAGTTTCGATTAGAACCTTTTCCTGACTAAATGAATCGAATCAATTGATAGAAGTGCTTCTTATTTATAACCGTTTCTTAATAAATTATTTTGTCTTAGTATCATTTTTGATTGTTTGAAGAACTTCTTGGACTGTTGTCATGAATTGGGCTGGGAAGATAATGGTTGAGTTCTTCTCGGTACTTATTTCAGACATTGTCTGAAGAGTTCGAAGTTGAAGCGCAACAGGATGCTTAACAATAATATCTGCTGCTTGCCCCAATTTCACAGATGCTTGAAATTCTCCTTCTGCTGCTACAATTTTTGCTCGTCTTTCTCGCTCGGCTTCGGCTTCTTTGGCCATAGCCCTTTGCATATTATCAGGTAGAGTAATATCTTTAATCTCCACAGCTGTCACTTGGACTCCCCATGGTTCGGTATGAGCATCTATGACATTTTTTATTTGGGTATTAATCTGTGCTGTTTGGGAAAGTAATTCATCAAGTACAAATTGCCCAACCACATTGCGTACAGTCGTTTGGCTGATCTGATTAACTGCCTGATTGACATTTTCAATCGCAATGACTGATTTTTTGGGATCAACGATATTATAATAGGCAACTGCAGCGATATCTATTGAAACATTATCCTTGGTGATAATTTTTTGCGAAGGAATTTCCATGGTAATGGTCCGAAGCGTCACCTTTTGCATCTTCTCAAAAAAAGGAATAAGGAAAATAAGTCCAGGTCCACGAACTGAAGTAAATCTGCCTAAGAAAAAAATAACACCTCGATCATACTCTTTGACCACCTTAACACTGGCAAAAAAAAGGATAATCAAAATTGGAATTAAAATTACCATATATATATGGTATCACTAATAACGCAAATTTTCAAAAAGAGGCTAAAAAAAATTGTTCCGAGGGTTAGACTCTTTCATTCACTCATGAGGCCAATTAGAAGGTCAAAATAAAACAGCGACCTTAATGAATATCATTTCTAAAACCTCAGTTTTTCTTCCATTCCTCTTTTAACAATCCTGTAACATACTCATCCATTGTTTCCCCAGTTGCCATACACTTGAATGATTTTCTTTTCATTCCTTCAAGTTTATAACCAAATTTTTTTTGCATTTTCAATGAGGAAGAATTTCCTTTAAAGTATCCATTTTCAATTCTTCTTAATTTCAATTCATCAAAAGCAAATCTTATTCTTGCGCCAAAAGCCTCAGTTCCAAGCCCTTGTCCCTGATACTTCTCATTTATCCAGATACCCCCTCCCACTGTTCCTTGAAATATATTTATTCTCTCTAGATTCATTCCGCCGATTACTTTCTCCTCGGATTTGAGTTCAATAGCAAAATTATAGGAAGTCCTCACTCCATCTTTCCTGTCGCTCTCAAGACAAAGCTTTATCCAATTTTCTGCATTTTCCTTCGTATAAGGATATGGAACTGTTGCAAGCCATTTTGAAACATTTAAGTTATTTAACCCCTCGACCAAGTCATCGACGTCTTTTTCGCTCCATTCTCTAAGAATTAACCTTTTTGTTTCTAATCTCAAATTCATGAAATAATTCTAACAGTTCGAAACTTACTGAAGTGTTACAGAAAAATCGAGGCTACCCAAATTGATAGTTCAGGCTATGTCAGTTTGCTCCCCATCTCATCGTATGAGATAAATATTGAGAGAATAATTCACGAGTTTACCTTGTTCCGACAATCTTATTCAACGCTTTCAGTTTGCAACTGAGGTCTGACGGTCAGACTTTTCATTTTGCTTCTGAGGCTAAAGAAGCATGTCGTCCTGATTGCCTTTTCATATAGATAATTGCTTGAAGAATAATAAAGATGGCTAGAGCTATTCCAAGGAAGAACGCAATTTTAATTGCAGAATAGTGGTCTGCTAACGAACCTAAATAATATGCGGTAAGTACATAAGGCACATTTTTTAACAAATTAAAGGTTGATAATGTTGTTGTGCGATACTTTGACTCCGTAGTTTCATTTACTAGAATTGATGACACATTACTATAAACTGCTTGTAGAGAAGAACGAACGAGCAAAGATACTCCGCCAAAAATCATTCCTGCAATAGGAGAAACCAAAAGAGACAGGGCTATAAAAATTCCCACCCATATAGCAAAGTTCCTATATGACATAAACTTCTTAAAGTATGGAGTCGCATTTGAAACAAAGGAAGCTACGAGATAAATAATTGACCATAAAATAGCAAGTTGAGCTGGATTAAACTTAAACTCTACGCCTAAAAAACTATTAAGCATCTCGTCACAAATGACAATAATTACTCCTGCGGAAAGTAAAAGGATTGTCTGCTCTATTACAAAGTTATTCTTAAATAGTTCCCGAAAACCATAATGGGTTTGTTTAACAAAATTCTTAAAAGAAAAATTATTCGCTTCTTTAATTTTAGGCTCAATAAGTAAAAGTGTTAACGGTATACCGATAAAATAGAAAATTGTATGTGCTATGAACGGCAAGTTGGGCGATACATAATAAAGAAATCCGCCTATAATGCCACAAACGGCAGGGGCAATAAGGCTAATGCTTGTTACTCTGGAGATTACTTTATCAAACTTTTTTTCTTCTCCAATCTCTTTTAATGTATCATAGAGCAAAGCGTCTACTGTTCCCGAATAAAAAGAGCCTCCGATGCCAGCAATAAAAACTCCTATTATTAGCCAAGAGACTTGTGGAGCAAAAGCAAGCATACCCATTCCGATTGTTTGAAGGAGAAAAGATATGGTAAGAGTAACTTTTTTTCCAAATAAATCAGCTATTGCCCCTGTCGGAATCTCGCTTATTGTCATAGCAATAATGAGAGAGGTTTCTATGAGTCCAATTCCTGCATAGTTAGTAAATTTGAGATAATAAAATACCCATATTCCCAACCAGAACCATGAATTTCTTAAAAAAGTTAGAATGTAAGCAATAAAAATATTTCGGTTCATAATTCAAGCACTTTTAGTATATCAGAAGGCTATCGTCTAACGGTTAGACTTTCATTTTATTTTTAACCATTGCCATTGCTGTTAGAAAAAGCTTACTGAACTTGTTATAATAACGTACATTATGCAAGATGCAGAACAAAAAAAGAAAATAAAATCAATCTATAAAGAGCTTCAAGGATAGCTTTTCCAGATACCGTTACCAAAAGACGCAATGGACTTGTTCTACAATAAATCGTGAGTTCATAAATGATGCTATTGAACGATTAAACACTGCCACAAGTAAAAATTATGATGATTTTAAGACAATTCAAGAGCATGATAACGAAGGTTGAGCTATCTCTGTTACAATTTCAGCCGTTAGGTCTAAATTAGGTGGTCTTATTAGTACTTTGCACGAAGAATACTTTTTCAATGAGCCAGAACCTTTTAGTGGTAACACTACTCCCAGCACAATTATCAAAATAGCCAACAGCAACAAATGACGCTTACTTTATTTGAAATACGGGATAAAATAGACCAAAGACTTCCTCAAGTAACTGACGAAAAGGAAAAAACATTTTTAACGAAATTAAAGGAGAAATTACCGAAGATAACATCAATACTTCAACTCGTTCAAATGATATTTAATCTTGCTCCCTCTGGTTGACTATGTGGGGAATTATTATTCTCAGGCAAATTTACTAATATAGTTTTGATAAGAATACACTCGATTTCGTTTTTGGCCAGTTAGCTCCTGTAAGATACCTGTTTTTACAAATTTATCAACAAGTAATAATGCATTCGGGTTAGATATGGACGCAATTCTCTCAATATCTTTGATTCTCACGATTGGTGTTCTGTAAAGTGCTTTTAATAGTGCAACACTTTTCTCCGACGACTTCCCCATGCCTGCAACTTTATTTAAGTCTTCATCACGCAATTCCCTAATTTGTCGAGCTGTGTCTACAGATTTCTCTGATGTATTTATAATACCTTCCATAAAAAATTTCAGCCAACCCTCAATATCATCATTCCTTCGAAAATTATTTAAATTGTCATAGTAGTCTTGTCTATGTTCTTTAAAAAAATCAGATAGATAGAGTAATTGTTTTCTTAAAACACCTTGTTGACAAAGATAGAACGTAATCAGCAACCTTCCAATTCGACCATTTCCATCCAAAAATGGATGGATGGTTTCAAATTGTGCGTGTATAAGACCAATTTTGATCAACATCGGAACAAGAGAATCGTCATGCATATAATCTTCTATGTTAGCCATCAGAGACATAACCTCATTATGTGGAGGAGGAACAAATTTAGCTGTTTGAATACTTGTGCCGCCTATCCAGTTTTGAGAAGTTCTAAGCTCTCCAGGAGTTTTCCACTCGCCTCTAACACCGTATAATAATAATTTATGTATCTCCTTAATGATTCTTAGGGATAATGGTATTGTTTTTAATCTTTCTAAGCCGTAATTCATCGCAGAAATATAATTAAGCACCTCATCAACATCCTTATGCGCCTCTAAGTCTTCTATATGAGCCTCTGCCTTAAGTACATCTACAAAAGTTGCTTGAGTTCCTTCAATCTGACTTGAAAGAGTTGCCTCTTTTCTGACATACATTAAAATAAAAAAATCGACAATATCTTTCGGTAAACTATCTGCAACACCATCGAGTCTGCCCAATGCAATATCAGCCTTTGAAAGTAGTGTCTGAAGTTCAGGATCTATATTAATTTCAAACGGCAATTTATTTGGAATAAATGCTTTATATCTAGAAGCCCCTTCAAGTTGGTTAATAAACGTTCCAGTTCTCATGTTTTTATCCATAGATAATATTTTTCTTATCTATGGATAGTAGTATAAAACATAGATAAGATTATGTCAATCCCAATGAACCATAGATATAATTTTACATATCAATGGAAACGGGGGTTAAACAGAGAAAGGTATGACGAGTGATTAGTTCTCACATAGCATACTACGCATACTTTTAAAAAACTGTGATGAAAGTTGGCATGATTAGCCTGTTTTAGTAACCCAAATTGTGGTTCTAACGAAAAATAATTGGGTCCACCTCATAGATGACGTCAGAACCTACCAAGCTCAACACGCTTTTCAGTTTCCGGTATTATGTTAATACCCATCAAAACTATCAATTTTAATGTCTTCACTCCTTACATTAAGCCTTCCTAACATTTCCTCCATATTTATTACCATTCCGGGAGAACCTGCGATATAGCTTTTGTAATCCATAATGTCAGGTATTACGTGTATTAGCTTATCTTTTGTTAATCGACCTTCTGTACCTGAAACTATGTAGTGTATTTTCAAATACTGATATTTCCTTTGCCAATCATCAAGTTCTTGCTTGAAAGGAAAATCCTGCGTGTGATTCAAGTAAACAAGCATAATAGGGATCTTACTGTTTGTGTCTACTGCCTCCTTTATCATGCTTCGAAATGGAGTAATGCCAATACCACCAGCTATAAACACTGATGAGTAGTTTTTATTAAGAAGAAATCCATTACTGCCATATTGTGTAATATACAACGTATCCCCACTTTTGACGCTATTCAGTGCTTTTTTGAATTTACTCACACCTTTTTTATAGGCAATCATAATGTCTGGTTCAGTTGGTGAGGATGCGAAAGAAAAAGTTTTGCCAATGGCTAATTCTTCTGAAATAAATCGTATATCCATCCAATTCCCTGCTTCGTAATGTAATCCTCTTGGTCGCTCAAACACGATGGATATACAATCTTGCGATTCTTGTTTTTTCTCTTTCACAACGAGTGGAATGTTAAGGTCGTTGGGTGAACCGTTTGGTAGGTTTAAAACGTTTCCCATTATTATAATGGGCGTTGCCCTTCATCATCGTGATGATGTTCTTCATGCGGAGAATGTAATGGAACAACATGGATAAAAATATGAGATAAATGAGGCAAATGCTCTCTTAACTGATGGTCAGCTTTACAAGAAACTTCATGACCCTCTTCAACGGTGAGATTCGGGTCAACGGCAATAGTTACTTCTGCATGAAGAAAATGTCCTATCCATCTAACTCTCGTTTCTGTTATTGATTTTACTCCCGCTACTTCTCTCACTGCATGGTTTACCTGTTTTACCAGTTCAGGATCAACGCCGTCTAACATTCGTTTGAATACTTCTTGTCCTTGTTCCCAGATGGTATGAAGAATAAGAACGGTTATGAAAAGTCCGACAATCGGGTCAACGATTGGATAACCCAAATATGTCCCAAATGCACCAACAAGAACCGCAAGGCTCGTAAACCCATCCATGCGGGCATGTTTTCCATCAGTAACTAACGCTTCGCTATGAATTTGTTCTCCAACTTTAATACGGAAAATCGCTGCTCCTTCATTGATACCAAATCCAACAAGTGACGCTATAGCGATTACCCACAGATGCGTTGGCGTATATGGGTGGAATAATCGATTGATAGAAACATACGCTGCATAAAGGGCACTTGCTAACATAAAAAGGAGAATCGTAACTCCTGCTAAGTCTTCTGCTTTACCATAGCCATACGTAAAACTATTATTCGGTTTTCTTCTTCCTATCAAAAATGCAATACTTAATGGTATCGCTGTAGCGCCATCTCCTAAGTTATGGATAGTATCAGATAACAAAGATACACTTCCCGATAAGATGACAACTGCTAATTGAAAAAGTGAACCGACAAATAGAACAATGGAAGAGGACATTACCGCTTTAAGTCCTTTTTGAGATGCAAATAACATTGGGTCAACTGTTCCATGTGTGTGTTCGTGTTCTTGTGTGGGTGAATGACTGATAGTTTCTTTACTCATAACATTATTGTTCCCCGTCTGGATGGTCTGGAATTTTATTCTTTACATGGTCTGCGTACTCTTCCGCTTCCCGAAGTAAATTATGCAAATGCTGGTAACTAATTGTGTAATACATAACTACTCCCTCTCTTTTTGCTTTTACTAAATGTCTTTCTTTTAAGTAGGCTAATTGATGTGAGGTTGCCGATTCAGAAATTTCCGCAATTATTGCTATATCTCGAACACTTAGTTCTTTTTTTTGCAAAGCGTAGAGAATTTTTGCTCTTGAAGGCTCAGCTAATGCTTTGAAACATTCTATGACAACATCAAAAACTTCTTCATCAGGCAGAGATTTTTTTGCTGTAGTAACTCTCTCAGGGTCAAGTGCGTTATTTATCATTTCTATTCTCTGTAAAACATCTGCATATACGCGCAGATATATCGATCATACTTTCCCTTTTGCTTAAAGTCAAGAATAGAATGACTACGACTTGAATACTACAAATCTTATAGACAACGTAAGAACCTACCAAAAACAGTATGACTACCTGTTCCCTTGCTTATAAACTTTCTAATCTTCCTATTGACAAAAATAGAAAAACACCATAGAATATAACAAAATCGTTATGTTTTTAAACGAACAAGATTATGAGAATAGAAGTATTCAGTTCATCAAGCGGAACATATTACGTAAAAGAACAACTGGCGGACATACCGCCTAAAGCTATGAAAAAAATTACGGGGAAACTACAGTTACTTGAAAAGCATGGCATGAACTTTGTTACTTATG
>DATMOG010000065.1:0-14539 GCA_035568375.1 Candidatus Sulfotelmatobacter sp. | reverse complement strand
ATTAATGCTTATTATTTTGCGTGCATTACAAGGAATGGCAGCAGCACTTATGTCTCCATCGGCGTTATCTATTGTTTTAACCACATTTAAAGAAGGTACAGAGCGCAATAGGGCTTTGGGTTATTGGTCAACTGTTGCGACAGGAGGAGCTGCTGTTGGTCTTTTATTAGGCGGTGTACTCACGCAATATTTAGGATGGCGTTGGAACTTTTTTATTAATGTACCTGTTGGACTTATCGTAGCTTTTGCGATATCACGCTATGTGCCAAAGCATGAAAGTGAAGCGAAACATAATGATCTTGATTTACCTGGTGCAATATTAGTTACCAGTGGATTGATCGCTCTCGTGTTTCTTATCAGTCAAGCACCTCTTTGGGGGGTATTGAGTTTACCAAGTATTGGCTTATTTATTTTAGCTATTGCTTTACTTTTTGGATTTGTAGTTAATGAATCACGAAGTGATCATCCGCTTATGCCATTATCAATATTTGCTATACGAAATGTTATTGGAGCAAATTTAATGATGGCACCAGTTGCAGCAACAATGTTGGGTAGTTTCTTTTTACTTTCACTATATATCCAAACAATTATGCATTATTCTCCCGTGATTACGGGGTTGAGTTTTTTACCTTTTCCGATCATCATGGGATATACCTCAACAAGAGTTTCTTCGTTGGTTTCAAAATATGGATATAAAGGGTTTCTCATCGCAGGTCCGCTGTTGGTAGCAATTAGTTTCGGTCTCTTAAGTAGATTGCCCATAAATGGCAACTATTTTCTAGATATTTTGCCATCGACATTACTCATGCCCATGGGAATAGGTATGACCATTATGCCTTTAATTGCAGCAGCTACTTCAGGTGTCCCTCGTAATGAGGCGGGGCTTGCATCAGGTTTGATAAATACTTCTCAACAAATGGGTGGAGCATTGGGACTTTCTATCCTATCTGGTATCGCAGCAACTGTTGCCGCTTCATCGGCACCACTTGGGCAACGAGCAGCAGCAGTATTGGGGTATGATAGAGCATTTTTCGTTGCCGTTATCTTTACTTTATTTGCCACGTTTTTAGCAGTAGCCATTATTAAACAAAGAAGGCATATAGATGTATCTCATCCCTCAGTTAGTCACCAAATAAGCCTTGATTAGTGGGGGTCAAGTAACTCTTTTCCATTTTTTGTTGCAAGTGCATTAGCCTTGTGCATAACAGGCAACCCAATCGATATCTAGTTGTGCTACCGCTCCAGGTTTGGCATAGGGACCAAGGATTGATGACTCATTTTGTAAAATCCACGTCATTGGGATATTTGGCACCTTATTTGTCGTTGTCCCGATAAGACTGCCATCCATATAGAATTTAACAGAGCCTGAAGTCCATTCTATTGCTGTTGTATGCCAATCAGTCCATTTGGCATTGGTACTGAAATTAGCTTCTCCAGGGTGTGTATATGCGCTAATCGATGTACCATAATCATTTTCAGGATAGTCAATCTCAAAGCCACCGTCATAGAACAAATGTGCGCTCTTATATCCAGGGTCTGCTTTGACAACTTTAAAACGTTCAACATAGCGACCATATTTTTGACTAGCGCATAGTTTAGGTACAACAGTCGCAGCATGATTGTCTCCTCCTGAGCTTGGTCGGTACATTCGGATGTGCATTACACCATTGTTTACAGAGACTGTATCTTCTGGATGATACATCCCACCAAAAGGTGCACCTGTATTTCCATCAGCACCAGATTTTGCTGTATCTTTCCATGTATTAGGATATGCCCACCAATTTTTGAAATAATCCGCATATGGTTTAAGACCGTTACAGTATGATGTTTTTGGTGAATTTGCATTATGATCGCAATCGCTGAAGGCGCCTACCGGAACAGTCCCAATGAAATCATCAGCAAAGATTTGTTTCCAACCTGGTACATTACCGATTGGCATAGGCTGTCCTGATGGATTCTTATTGCCAGTTGAAGCTCCATTTGTTGGAGTTGGTATCGTTATCGCTGGAGTAGTAGAGGATGGTGAAATAGTAGAAGGAGAAATACTAACTGTTGGTGATACAATACTACTTTGCGTTGGTGTCGGACATGGATTACCTGTTGTGATAGGGGTGATATGAATCCCTAATAGTTCTAATAGCTTAAGGATAAGTTGTAACAGCAACTGAAATAATTGCTGCACTAAGCCTCGTTTTCCTGCATAGTGTATTTTATTATGATCTTGCTTATTATCATTTTCATTCTCTTTGTTGTTTTGTTTTTTTTGATTCTTTTTCGTCTTTTTCGCAGATGAAGAAGCGCTTTGGATTGTTACTGATGATAGTGATGTCTGACAAGGATCAGTGGTTGGACTAGCTCCCCCGCTTGCGGTAGTTCCTGAAACACTAGGTTGAGTACTGATGGTGACACTACCAGTTGTAGAGGGATTCGTTGTGGTTTGCGGTTGTGAAGGAGCGACAGTGGCACACGGAGGCTGTGGATTATTCCCTACACAGAAAAAGATTGTTGGCGTATCAGATGCATGAACAGCAGTAGTTTGCGTTGCAAAAAAAGAAAGAAGTAATGGTATAAAAAGTAAATATTTCACAGTAGAATAACTCCTTTTTTTAGCTTAAGTGATTCTAAGGGGAATTGTCAAGAAATTCATCTTATTGTAATTTCGCTATTCGCTATTTTTATAGAGGAAATATAAAAAGTTTGCATGAGGATTAGCCTGTTCAGGATGAGTAACGGTGTCTTTTTCTTGTAATGCTTGTTGTGGCGTGTAATACGATGCAAGCATTAGCATAAGATCTCCCCAGGAATCGTGTATTGAACCACCACTTTGTTTAAAATCATTGAAATATTTCCCTTCGTTTGACAATTGCATATGTTTTAAGTAGATTGATCCTGGTGTTATCGGAAGCAGTTGAATGCCATATTTCATATTTGTTTGGTTACTAAACCATGTTTGGAAATCAATTTTTCCTCCCCATACTCGTGATGCAATTGCATGCGCATAAGGGCTTTTATAGATATTTGTTGCGTTAAACCAGTAGTAAGTAGTACCCAGAATTTCCGCATTATATAAATAGAGGGAGGTCTGTCTTAGTGTTTCATCATTAGTTACCTGGCTCCATAAATAAAGTGCATACCATGCATTAATCGCTTCAGATGTAGATTCTTGATTATTACCCATATCATTCACAGCATACCCATCTGCCCATGAATGACTTTCATAAATATCGAAGTTACGCAAGAATGGATAATTTGACTCGTTTTTGTTTGCTGTCGCAATATCAGTAGCCATTTCATGTATTACTGATTGCGTATGTTGCAATGACGGTAGATCAAGACTTGCAAGTACGGCAGCAAGCCGAATGTAATATCCGTAATGGAAATGGTGGTCACTGAGATTTTCATTGCCGAATTCTGGATACTTTGCGATAAAACTTGTCTTATTTTTATCATAGTAAAAATTTTGTAAACTTTGATAAAAGAGTGGTTCAATATATTGCAATAACTTATTCTCTTCCTCTTTTTCTCCTAATGTATCGGCAAGTTGCAGTAAATCCGCTATCTGTCCATACCAGGTTCCCAGGTAATAGTCATTTCCTGGTGCTTTACCGTTTTTAATAATATTTTCTATATCTTGTTTAATAGCAGTATGAAGATCCGGATAATTTTTAGTTACATTTTGATATGTTTGAGGTGGAACAATAAGTGGAGTTGCTGTAGTAAAATTGTCTGTTTTGACTAGCCGTAAAGACCCACGAATCGTTTGATATTGACCAATAACACTTATTTTGCTGGCAAGATTATCAAATTGATGTGGGTAAAGAGCAATCAGAGGAATTATGCCATTATTGTTTAATTTATATTGTATATTTACTGTAGTAGTGTTAATTGAAGGATATGATTGCGTATCAAGGATTCTGATAGTAGCAATTTGTTTAAATAGTGAGTAATGTTCAGGAGAATCAAGAAGACCAATAAAGATATGTTTAGGATTTTGTAATATGATTTGATTACTTTTTTGTGTTATTGTTACTGGAGTATCGAATGCAACAATATAACTGTCTGTATTTGTCGTAATAAGAAAATCACTAATTTGGATTGATTGCTGGGTAATTGGTAGCGTGCCGTCGGAAAGAGTGAATGGATGGGTAAGATTTATTAGTATTTTATTTTCGTTGGTATCTAGAGTCGCAAAGGGGATTCCATGACCAATAAAAGCATCTAAATAGTTATTTCCTTGCGTTTGCATTTCCAGCTTAACTGACCAATCACCTATACTTATTGGTTTTACTCCATTAATTTCATTTTGTGTTCCAACGGAAAAATCTTGCGTATAAGGGGCTGTAATTTCATCAGTACTCGTTTTTACCGTTGGATAAGAGAATCCAATGCCTTCATGAGAAATTTTGTAGACAAGTGGGATAGCATATAGTGGCGCTGTAGGAAATGTTTTATAAATTGCGCTAAACCATTGGTTAGACACAACAGGTGTCAAAGAATGCGATGATTGTGCATTTGTTGTCATAGCGCCGAGTACCCTTTCTGAAGGACTATTATGAAAGAAAAGAGGTTGTATAAAGGTAATGTATGCAAATATACAAAAGCCGATAACGATCATATGTAATAAAATAAAAAAAATAATGTTTAGAGTTTTCATTGTGATAAAAAGCTAATTTTATGAAGCATATCTGTTACTCCGACTGTTTTTGGTTGAGGTAAAAGTAATTTGAGAGATTCGTTTTGAAGAAGACTTGTCGCATATTGTGCGTCACGAAAGTCAAAGTAAACACCAATTTTTTCTTGAGCCGTTCCATTATTTACGGTATCTGCCTGAAACATTTTTGGCACCACAGTTAGTGATTGATCAAGTCGTGTGCTATATGCCTGTAAGTTTGCGATATTGCGTATACTATTATATTGATCCTGGGTTAAATAGACGAGTAATCGTGGGCCGTCATCTGTATAGATATCAATAATTTTCCAATTTGCTTGCACAGTATCTCCTGGTTTCAATTTAGTAAATTTAACAATACCTGCAGTTGGTGCTGTAACTGTTTGTGATGCTATAGTGGTAGCGTTTATTGTTTGGGACCAACTGAAGAGTTTATCACCAGGTTCTACATGTTGTCCATCTTCTACAATAAAATCCTGCAGGGTTGCAGAACCTGTCGCAAGAATCGGTATATCTTGCTTGACAACATTGCCGGTAAGCAGATTTGTTTTTGTTTGTAAGGCAAGATTTGTCTTATTAAGGAGCGCTGTTACTGTGACCATTATGACAATAAAAATAATGGTTATCAGGTAAAGTGCATTGATTATGACTGAGAAAAGTTTTTGTATCATATTACTGCTAATTGCTTTCATCGCTTACTTTTTCTAATGCTGTATCGTTCTCTTTTTGCATGCCCTTTACAATAAAAATAAACAGCATATAGGAATTAATGAGCGTCCAGATTGAAGCATATAACGTCGTGGGGATATCCTGTACATGGTACCAACCAACATATACTGAAGCAAGTGATAAGAAAATAATCAATAGATGTGGCCAAATATCGTTCATAAGAAATTTTTGTTTTTTTTGTGTTTCTGTAGCAACCCATTGATATTTATTCTTAAGTATTACTGCTAGAAACGCTTTAAGATATGGTGAGAAACTTGCAAGAGATGTACTTATTGTTGCAATTTGTAGCTTTCCTAAAAGAAAAAATGGCATAAAGTAGACCATAAGGAAATATGGTAAATAGTGAATAAGCCATGTCTGTCCATAGGTAAGATTCATCGGATAAACACCAAAAAATAAATAGATAATTGGGATTAACAAATAAACTAAAATAGAAAAGGTAGTAAAATAATGGATATTTGAAAAGAAATATTGTAATCTTTGATCAATCGTGAGTGACTTTAAAAATAATGGATTATGTGTAAAGAAAAGTAAAAATCCTCCACGCGACCAACGATTTTGCTGGCGGAAGAAAGCAGGAATTGTTTCAGGAGCTCTTCCTTTTGCCAATACTTTATTATAAAAGATAGATTGATATCCATTTTCATGAATACGTATGGATGTTAAAAGATCTTCTGTGTGATCGCATAAGGCAATTCCTCCAATAGTATCAAGCGCCGTTCTTCGATAAATCATATTTGTGCCAACACAGAAGGATGCATTGTAGCTATTTTTTGCTGGTTGAATATATTTATAAAATACTTCTTGTGCTTGGGATGTCCCAGCTGCGATGAATTTATCTGTATTGGTATAAAATTGTGGCGTTTGCACTAAACCAACTTTACTATTCTTAAAAAATGGCAGTAGTTCAGAAAGGAATGTTTTTTCTGGAGCATGATCTGCATCAAAGATAGCGACAAAATCTCCATGACAATACGTAAGCCCATAATTAAGATTTCCCGATTTTGCAAAGCTTTTTTTTTCTTGAGGACGTTTAATATATGTTGCATGATACTTTTTTGCAAGTTTCTTAGCTTCATCAGTTGTTCCATCGTCAAGAAGGTAGGTAATATGTGGATAGTCTAATTGTGAAACATTTGATAGGGTATGAGCAATAATTTCTAGAGGTTCATTTGCTACAGGGATAAGTACATCAACGGTAGGTTGTGTATCCCCAAGCCATTGTACATCATACGTACTTCCTGAGCGATGATGGTCAGTTTGAATAATATCAAGAAGAATAGTAATCCAAAGTGTTGTGATATTGATAATTGCAATTGTATCTGCAACAAGTTGTATGAGATATAACAAGATATTACCGGCATGGAGCGGATTAAAAATATAGCTTGCATAATAGAGCATCGTAAGCGGAGCGAGGATAAGAAAGAGTAATGCTGTATTTTGTATTTTTCTTGGTCTATTATGCATAAATTAGTTAATTATCTGTTTGAATTATAAAAAGTAAAACCACGTTTAGTACTTCCAGTACTTGCAATTTTCACAGAATGATTGACAGAGAAAGTCTTTTTATTTTTCAAAGCAAGAAGTAATGACCAGTTAACAAAGTAATTCAAAACGATTTCTACTCCGACAATGGTAATCAGAAGAGTTCCGATCGTAACATATGGCGGATAGGTATGATGAAGGACGAGTGTTCCAGAATGTATGGTATCAGGCAAAGTAATAATCATATAATTTGGTCCAGTAGCTTGTATCAAAACAGGTTTATTATTGATTGTTCCTTGCCATTGAGGATCATAACTTTCATTAAGGTATATTTGATTGGAAGCTCTGTTTGCGGGCACAGAAACGACAATTTTATCTTGTGAAGGATAGGTTACTGAAAGAGGGATATTATTCTTGTCATAAATGATAGCACTGAAATTTTTAACATCATCATCAAGCGTAACAACATCCGAAAGATTAGCAATACTTGGATTTTTTGGAAAGATAAATAAATGTTGAACAAGATTTTGTTTGAGGACAGCTGCTTGGATAGGTGTATATGGTGTTTTAAAAATATGATAAAGGGATTCATATGATCTGACAGTACCTAAGTCTTCCATATTAATAGTATTCGTATTAGGGTTCATAAGTGTTTGTGTGAAGAGGCTTCCTTGATCAAAGATTGCGTATCTTACTCCGCTGATTTTGAAATAATCTTCCATTCGTAGTAAGTTTGCTGTTGGGATTGGATTAGAAGTTTTCCCATAAATCATAAACTGTGAAATTCGTGGAGAAATAATATTTGAATCTAGTTGTCCCATATAAGAATAGGGAATCTGGTAGGTGAGTGGTGCAAAATAACTTGATGTGCCAATACTGGATGTCCAAATTTTTCCGTCTGTTAATGGTTGTTGTGTATATGCTATCGTTCCATCGGCAATATGGTCGGTTGTCGATGGAGCATATTGTGTAATTGATATGAATACTTCAAAACTAATTGGAATGATGGCAAGAGTCAAAAGTATCTTAGCAAGCATGATGTTAGATTTGTAGATAGTGTCAAAAAAGACAGCTGCTATATAGATAATCAGGACACCAATAAATGTTGCTCCACGGGTAAATTGTGTTTGGGAAATAATTTTAGGTAATGGAAAATTTATGCCGAGGAAAAAGAGAATCAAAAAACCTGCTGTAAAGATAAGTAACACATTCGCCCATTGGAGTTCTTTATTCTTTTGTAGAAAAATGCCTGTTAAAGCTAGTGGAATGCATAAGAGAATTGCAAGACTAAAACCGAAATAGTGATACCCTGCAATAACTTGATGAAGAAAGAAAACGTCACTGAAAAATGGATTTGAATAAGCAAACGATGTTTTTACGACTACAGGGAACCAGAATTGTGATGATGCAATGAGTAAAATACCCATTTGCAGTATCGTTTTTAACGATAGTACCCGTTGTGTAGAGATGATAATACCAATGACCATAAGACATGCAGTCGTGACGCCAAGAAGAGGATGCATGTAAAAAGAGATGCCAACAAGATAGGGGAAAAGATACTGAATTTTGCCGCTATAGAATTTTATCCAAAGAAATAGCATAAGTGGGAAAAATGCAAATCCGAATGAAAGTGAATAATCGGCAACTCCTCCCCAGAATTGTGCAATATCCATTGACAGGAGTGCGGCAATGAATGCTGTTATGGGTGTGAATGATAATAAACGAAGTCCAACATATACTGATGTTTCAAGAAAAATAAGTAAGACAATTGTCATGAGTACCATTGCTCGAGTGATAGAAATATGGAGAAGTAGTTGCAATCCGATTGTCAATAAATGAGGAATGAATTGGTAAGATTTCCATACATTTACACCATTTGCCCAAAAGTGTATCCATGAAACATATCCATATGTTTCTAATATTTTTATTCTAAATGCTTGTACCATCCAGTCAGGATAGCCAGTATTGAGAAACTCTCCGGTAAGGTAATTTCTCAGTAAATAGATAGTAAAAATAAAAACGAAGGAAAGAAAGGTAAAATCTTGTAGGTGATTGAGCAGTTTTATTTTCACGAATATCGGTAATTGTAGAGAAAGAGTGTGAAAAACTAGTAAGAAATCTGTGTGTAATAGGGAAAAAGTGCTACTTTAGGTCCATTTATTTAGAATTGAATCAAACTTTTTCAATGTAGTAAGATAAAAGAATGAAATTTTTGCTATGAGATTTCTGACTACTGACTATGAGAATCGATGCTATAATTTAGAAATAATGCAGAGGTTACAAATAGGAGTAATGAGAATTTTCTTTAGTATCTCTTTTTTATTTTTAATAAGTATTTTTCTTCCAAGTTTTGCCTATGCTGATCCGCCTGATTCATTAGATCCTCACGAAGTCTACATTAGAGCAAAAGTATTACAGGTGGTTAGTGAAGGATTGCAAAATTTTCAAGATGTTAAAACATATAACGAAATAGTGCAAGTTCAATTTCTTGAAGGAAGAGAAAAAGGAAAAAGGGCTATGATTGGTTATTCACTTGATGCAACATTTGGAGTACAAGGGAAGATTGGTAAAGGAGCAACTGTCGTTGTTGATAGTAAGCCCGATACAACGGGGAAAATGTATTATTCCATTTATGAGCCATATCGTCTTACTAGTTTGTGGTGGATTCTTGGCGCATTTGCTCTTTTGATACTTGTTGTTGTTGGAAAAAAAGGAATTGGTGCAGTGATTGGTCTTGCAATTAGTTTATTAATAATTATGCTTTATATCATTCCTCAAATTCTTGCCGGACGAGATCCCTTAACGATTTGTATAAGTGGCGCAATCGTTATTCTCTTTGGCACAACATATATTGCTCATGGCATTTCTCTTAAAACAACAGTTGCTTTAATTAGTACTGCTTTTTCACTTATTATTGCAGCATTTTTGTCATTTTTAGTAGTTCAGCTGACCTATATTTTAGGTATCGCTGACCAAAATTCCTATGTATTGCAATTATGGACAAAACACCTGATTAATGCACAGGGTCTGTTTTTAGGAGGTATTATTATTGGTACATTAGGTGCTCTCAATGATATTACAACAACGCAATCAATCACTGTCTTCACTCTTGCAAAAGAAAGTCCAAAACAGCATTTTTCTCATCTCTATTGGAAGGCATTGCATATTGGGAGAGAACATATTATTTCCATGATTAATACGTTGGTTCTTGCTTATGCGGGTTCATCCATTGCACTCTTTCTTTTCTTTGCGTTTAATCCGGCAAACCTACCATGGTGGCTTCTTCTTAATGATCAGGCAACAATGGAAGAAGTGATTCGGGCTGTTGTTGGAAGTGCTGCTTTACTTTTTGCTGTACCAATAACCACATTACTTGCATCGTGGGTTAGTCTTAATAGAAAAAGAATTTTTGATCGAATAACAAATAGAAGATTTCCCTTCTCGTAGTTTTTTTTCTTTTAATTTTTAGATATAACAACTTTTGTTATACTGTATCTGCATTATATGCCGAGAGATAAAAAAGATACCCTAAGTATCACGTTTCGTATAGCGAGTTTAGATGATCTTAGTATTATCCACGCCATTCGTCGAGACGCAATTTTAGGAATGGCCTCTGAGATTGCCCTAAGTGATCGTCAGCAGTGGGCAGACAAACGATCACCAGAGTATTTTAGAGATCGTGTTGTTGCGGGCAATATCGTTATTGCCAATGTAAATGGGGATAATATTGGTTGGGCAAGCAGTTTTAAAGAATGGATCACTGGACTCTATGTTGTTCCATTATGGAGTAGCAGAGGCATCGGTCGTATGATCATGTCCAAATTGGAAACAGAGATCGTTAAACGAGGGTACACCAACGCAAAACTGGCATCAAGTCCAAATGCCACAGGTTTCTATACAAAACTTGGTTATGCAGTTGTTGGTCTTCCAAATGATGAGGGAGCGATTTCAATGGAGAAACGTCTCAGTATCTAATTCGTTTGTTTCTTTCTATTCAGTAGATTAAGAAAAGGAGAACTATTTTAAGTTATTGAGGGAAGTTTTGTGCTATCCGTTGATGCGCCTGCTTATATCCTTGAATAACAGCGCCTGCTATTGAGTGATAGGCTTTACCAATTCTCCTAAAGGCTTCAGTTGTATCTGTTGGCGACAACTGAGTAACATGTTGCTGATTACCTATAGCAACAGCATCTTTTATTAGGGTACGTTCAGATTCCCTTCCACGACTCGTATCTTTAAAGACAGTATGAGTTCCCCTCTGAGAAATAATCACATATGATTCACGATTACCACTCTTTTTAAGATTATAGGTTATCTTTCTTGCGACAATTCCATCTACATTGACTCCATCTAAGAGAACGTCTGCATCTGGATCTATAAGAGTCAAGTAATCTGCAAGACCTCTGTCACGATCGTCACGCCGATCAGGAGTTTTTAAATCTGGATCAGTATAAATAGTTACTCTCAAACTACCCTTAGAAGATCTATAATAAACTTCTGAACCCACAATCAAGTTGTCTCCTCTTCCTTCTCCTGGGGAAATTCTTCGTAGCCATTTTCCGTCAGGGGTTGCAATAAGTGTAAATCTTTCACCACCATCATCGCTTGTAGAAGACTGCAAATCAGACCTTGGTATTTCACATAGTTGATCGATAATAGCAACAAGCTCTGCAGCTGAATCTCTTTCATCTTGCTCTGTACTCATTAGAGCATCCGTTAAAAAATCTTCCCTCTCATGTTGCATATGCGAGAGTATAGAGTAATTTATTTTACTTGTCAAACTATGGGTTGCATCGTAGTGTGGTGGTATTAGATGGAATTTAATTGGAAGTCCAACATGTCGTGGTTGTCAAATACTGATGCGTGAAAACATCCGAAGCAATTATCCAACTCTTTTTTCTGAAAATATATTTGCATAGTTTGATAGTATGAGGGTTGTTAGGAATGTAAAGTGCTTTCTCTATTTGGTGTCGAAATTATATCGTCCCAGTTATAACTTCTTTGATCCGTTATTTTCTACCATTTTTTAGCCTTAGTTTCAAATGAATAACGTACTTGTTTTATTGATTGCTTTTGGGTATTCGAAACCCTAATTTTTTCAGTTTTTCTATTTTTTCTGGAGTTATAGTTAAGAGAACCTTTTTCGCAACAAACAAGCAACCTGGTGTATTGTTATGCAGTAAACGAACATAATACTTTTGTGCAAAAAAAGGAAGCTCTATTTGAGTATGCTCACAATCTGTATAGTAAAAATCAGGAGGATTATTATGAAACATTGCAAGTCGCGGATTATCAAAAGTAGGAATATGGGTCATTACAGGATAATAAAGTGAATATGTATAAGAAGAAGGAATATCCGCAACCCAGTAAATGAGACTATCCCAGCCATCAATAAATAGCGTGGATTTTTTTAGCGCTAAGATATTTATTGCTTTACCATGAGAGTAATAGCGACCATAATTTCTATCAAATTTTTGTTGGAACGTTTCATGACTTATGGCATACCAATGAAATGTAACAACAAGAAATCCAAAAATACAGATAAGCATCAAAAGTAATATATTTACCGTTTTTCGTAAGTGATTTACTTTATAAACTTCTGAGAGCATAAGAAATACGGAGAATATAAGAAGACCATACCATGGCAATAAATGGAACGCGCCGTAAAAAATTGTCCCTGGAGATACAAATCGAATTGCCGCTAAGGCTAATGCAATAAAGAGTATCAGTGGCCCTTTTACTTGTTTCAGTTTAATTGTAAGAATAAGAAATAATATAAGAAAGGTACTATCTAAGCCAATAAGATCAATGTGAAAAAAATTCCAATTCTCGGGGCTAAGCAAAACAAGAGGATAAAAGAGAACACTCAGTATTCCAAACCCAAGTAGATTGTTTCTTGAAACCTCATTAGGGATATTATTAATAACATTTGTGGTAACTAATTGAAAGTAATACTCTTTGAGTGGGATAGTTAATAACGTGATGCTAGTGAGAGCTATAAAAATAGCAAGAGAAATAATATGAAATTTTGTGAATTTTTTGTTCCATAATAAGAGTATATAGAAAAAGAGTGCTATCGGTAGAAATGTTTCACGTAAGAAAATGATCAACCATACTGCAAAAGCCCCGAGTAGTAATTCCAGTTTGAAATAGTTCTGTTTATATATTTTTTCCCAGACTAATCCGAAAAGGTAAATTAAGGGGTAAACAAGAAGCGCCTCTCCTAAAAAGAAATTACCAAATAAATAAAAATCGCTTAACTCATAGAATAGTACAAATCCTAATCCATTATACTTGAATCTCCAAATTAATAATAAGTCTGCAATTGTAGAAAATAATAATACAAATAATCGATGGTAGGAAACAATCCGTGTAAGAGAAGTCGGATGAAATATAAGCTGAATAAGATAACTGATATATGGCATCAGCATCTGATGGTTAAAAAATACTTGAGAATATAACATTTTTCCTTTGAGCATGAAGTAACCACCTACGTAATTATTAAATGCGTCTACAAAACTGAGATCACCTATCTGCCTAGCAAAAAGATTAAGAACAAAAATAAAATAGCTAATGAAGAATAAACCAAAAATATATCTATTTGATTTTTGAGATATTAATTTATGAAAATTATCCATAATGGTAGGATACTTATTTTTTTTCATTAGTACGGCGTCTTCTTTTCTTCTCATATACGAATTGGTAATAAAACTAATAGTAAATCCTTCAAAAATGAATACAAATAGTTGTAGTAAAATGTTTATATTACTAATTGCAAATGAGTTATAAGGGGGTAAGTAAAAGAAGAGAGAAATAAGAGTACTAAAAAATATACAGAGAATTCCAGCTAGAAGACCACCAAACCAGGTGCTAAGCATTATTGCTGTAAGAAACAATAGAAAAGGTGCGCCAATTCCTAATGCATTACCTAAGTCGGTTTTAATCATAAAGATCAATACAACAGACATTACAGATACAGCAAGGCAGTAGATATATCGTTGCATGATCATAGCGTAAAAGACATATAATAATTTATCATAAAATGATACTTTTTGCTCAACTATTACATAAGAGATTTGTAGCTAAATAAAACAGATGTTTCTCTATTCAGATGTTTGAAAGCTTTGGTTCAATTGTATATCGCTGGAATTTTCTTGGGCAACTCTGCTATTTTCATATTACTCTTGAAAGAGAATCCAGAGTAAAAATGAGAGATTATTCTGTTACATTCTTCCTTTTTTTTATAGCTCAAATTCGTAAAGCGTATGGGTAATTTGCTATCTGAATAGGTTATCCTTGTTAGGATACACATCAAGTCAATATATAATTGTCCAGATGTATAGAAGACATAGTGCTTAAAGAGCAATACTTTACAAAAAAGTGCAGTTTGTAGCATAATAGACTCCCATATGAAGAAAATATTCCTTCCATTACTTGTAGTTGTTTTCATAGGAGTTGCTGCTTCATACATATGGTTTAATGGTATTACAAAAAAAATATTTATCCCTCACTCCATAGGAGTTGCTGCTTCTACTAATTCTTTACAACAATATTTTGAAAATAAAACTGCTTTTACCATCGTCCTTTTAGGCTATGGTGGAGGTAATCATGACGGTGCGTATTTGACTGACTCTATAATGGCTGTACATATTGATC
>DATMOG010000064.1:0-43471 GCA_035568375.1 Candidatus Sulfotelmatobacter sp. | reverse complement strand
TTGTGTACTCCATCGCGTCACCGTGAATTATGTTTTCATAATCAACAAGTGAGAGGAATTTCTTCCCATTTTGCGAACCATCGGATACTTTTGGCATTACTGCACTGGTATCATATGGATGATCCCAAAGTGATGGAGGTGTATCGACACCGTAACCTGGTAACAAGAATCCTTGCGGTTGGTTTGGAGTACCATTGATGATACTTCTTTGTCGTCTTAATACGTTTAATACTGATCTGGACATAATCCATCTCAACGTATTTGAGTCAGAACTGACAAAGTTTTCATCAAGAAGGTTCTCAACATCCAACAGATTTTCAGCACTTACCGTACTGTAAGTTGTGTTTCCACTACCTAAAGTAAATACAGGAACACTGGCATTCTGGAAAATTCCTTCACCAGTATTGAGTCCCAAAAATCCCCAAGTATCTTCAAGTTTTGCAATTGCCTTACCAGCAAGGTAAGTAATCGCATCAACAAGATTTGCAGTACTATTCTGCAATAACACTTTGGAGACAGGTACAATGACACCGACTGTTTTTGCCCGAAGGTTTACTGTTCCGGTTGTTGGCTGAGATGATGTGATAGCAGCAGTATCACCTGCCAAACGATACGCAGTAAGCGTTGTCATTGTTGGAATATTCTCATTGATTCCCTGCATCGGCCACTTGTAAGCATATTTACGGATTAACCCGTAATTAAGTGCCTGCATGACGATTTGATCAGAGACATAGGTTGGAACTAACTCTGATCCACTGGTAGATGTACCAGCAGAGAGAGCTTTACTATTGTTATTTGTTACCAACCGTTTCAGATATTCCGCAGCGTCTTTTTTCCTTTCTTCAAGTTCTGCTTTTTCAGATGGTGACCCATCTCCAAAAATGTTTTTGCGGAGAGGCTGCTCAGCTTTCATTTTCTCAATCACGGCATCAACCGCTTTTGGAGTAAGCGCCTCTACTATGGTTTCCATAGCTTTCTTGTCTTCTTCTTGTAACTTTTTTTCTTCTTCTGTCATTTTATTTTTCACCCCCTTTCTCTTTTTCACTCACAATTGTTTTTAATAATCGGAGTGTCAAATCTTGTTTTTGATTATTTGTCTTAAGTGAATTAGCTAATTTTTGGAAAAATGTATCGACTAATACAATACTTTTCCCATCGTCATTATTTGGTTTTTCGTCTTCTGATTCGGTGGCGACAGATGTAAGCACTGTTTTTACGCTTTCTGAAGCTTTATCCATATGATCGCAAGCATCTTTTAACATTTCTTCATGCTTTGCTGATATGGTCCGTCCCGTCTTTGCAACAAACTCTTTTTTACCAAGCTCTGCTTGTTCTTTTGTAACATCAAGAACAAGAGCTAATGCCTGAGTAAGCTTATCTATAGATGTTTGAGAAACATTATTGTCTTTGAAGTAGGAAATAAAATAACTTAAACAATCAAGTACATACGAAAGTGCCAAAACTTCATTGACATCTTTTACTGTTATTTTTTCTTTATTTTTTGTCTCGTCCTCATCATCGTCATTGTCTCCACTTTCCAAAGCGTCCTCGATAATATCTCGTAAATCTCCCACAGTAATAGCTGTTATTGGTGTGTCGTCTGGCAAATCATCGGCATCTTTTACTTCTAGTTCATTTGTCTCTTTAAAATCTGGTATATCTTTATCAAATTGCTTATAGTGTTTTGCCAAGTGATCATATACACCTTTTCGATCTGCGTCGGGAATATCAACACCGCCTCTTGCTCCCAGAAGCGCGCCCATTGCCGCCGCAACACCTTTCCAAACAACTGCATGGTCTCCTTCTGCTTTATGATGGGGAAGTTTATATGAAGTTTTGTCATCAGGTTTTGATTCGTCATACCATGCGCACATTTCTTTTAAATCTTCTATAGACGCTCCTTTGACTTCCTCACCTGCATCCCACTTTTCATCCTCCGGCGCTTTTGGTGTATCGTGAAAGGGAAGTACACCTTTCTCTAAAACCGCATCGACATTAATACCCTTACTTCTCATAACAGTAAGGGCTTCTGGATTATCCGGTACTGGAACTGAAGAAAATTCAAATAATTCCCATGACTTGAAATTGTAACCGCCTTGATCATTCTCGTCATAATCAAGCGGCATAAATCCAATTGACCAAGCATTTAAAAACCCTTCCTTGTACATTTTGTAAATTGTGTCTGCTTTGTCATATACTCCCTCATCTGGAAACTGGACAGTTGCTAAAATGCCAGTATCTTGAACTTTAAGTCCTGTGCATTTTGCAATCGGCATATCAGCATAGTTATGAGCAAACATAACAACAGGATTTTTGAGAAAATTGTCAGCAAGCATTCCATCTGGCTGAACAGTATCTTTTGATCTGTCAGGTGTAGGGGTCGATATTTTGACAACAAGAGTTCGAGGTTCACTATCGGCAATTTTTGTTTCTATTGCTGCAAAGTTCTTAAATATTTTCTGGTTTTTTAAGTCTTTCATATTTGTGTCTGTCCAATTTTATTGAGAAATATTAACTTCCTTATACATTTTGCTTATTCGCTGTTATCTTCTCCTGTTATTGGCTGCAACGCACACTCACAATTTGGATGGGCAGGTGGCGCATCATCGCCACTTGAGAATGAGTCATCAAGACTTATGACTCCATCGTCTTGATTTGCTTGACATATAGGACAAGCGCTCTCATCAGGTAACCATTCTTTGCCAGTAACAACACCCGATTGCCTGTATCCTTCTAAATTACCTTGCGCATACGCATCAATTGTTTCCGTACGCGCTAGCCTTTCAGCTCGATAATCACTTTGGTCATCAAAAAAGTTTCCAATAGTATTAGCAATTCCATCGACACTTTGCCCTTGTTCAACACCTTGCTGCACTTCAAGCGCAATATCTTCTTTCATAGTGTCGGAATAACTATTTGTATTTTCTAGTGCATGTTCGTTAAGGTAGTCCATTGCTCTTGGATTTTGTAAATCAAATGTCGCATCAACCCCAGTCTCAGCAATTGCGTCTTTTCCTGACTGTTCCATTACTGTACCCATACCTTCTTTTGTTGCCGCAAAAAGCAATCCAACCCAATCAGAATAATTACTAAACAATAAACGCACTAATTCATTGGAAGCTTCGTCTTTATTGACTCTGAGTAATTTCTTATATGTAGCTGCTATTCCTTTCTGTTTAAGGTTTTTTAGAAGCATTGATTTCAACTCTTCATTTAATCTAGTAACTACTTTGAAATTGCTTGCTACCTGTTCGCTAATATATGCACTTCGTTTTGCAGCAGTTTTTTTAACGTTGATGTAAATTTTTCTTTTTGGTTTAAATAGCTTCTTGAGTTTTCGGCTTCGTGCTTTAGGATCTGCTTCCGGTGTCGGACCTTCCGGCTTATCTGATCCTGCAATCGGCTGCATGAGAGTTGGGATATATAAATCATCGCCACCTTCAACCGGCTCTTTACCAATTTCTGCGCGAGCTTCGTTAGGCGTCATGTAGTAATTCCTAATACCGCTTTCACGAACTGAGATTTGTTGTTCTATATTTTCCGGTACTGGATCAACAAACGTAAATCTCCATTCCTGTGGATTAAGATTAAAAAATGGCAAGTAGAATTCATTAAGCTTTGTAACGAAAAACTTCATCTTCGGCTTAATGACATACTTTGCAAATATATATTCTGTAGCCTGCGCACTCGCAAAGTTCACATCTTCAGAAATGCCAAGAATAGTTTTCGGTACTCGAAATATAGCAAGGATTTCATCTCGTATATCTTTGCGTCCATCACTAAACTGCATATCTCTTGCTGACTGACCAACAAGCGTATACTTTAAATTTCCTTCAAGAACCGCTAGCTTGTTTGAATTTTGGACACCCTTAAACTTTGCATCCCAGTTGGCTTTTATACGGTCATATGCTTCTTGATTGAGTGTTCCTTCTGAAGAAAGAATTGCACTCGGTATTGCACTATTACCAAAAAAGTTACGTTGCCACTCACTTGCATAAGTATCTGTATCAATTGCCAATGCAGCTGCTTCAACAGTTCCCATTCCTCGATAAGGGTTAAGTGGATGAAAACGTTTAAAATGGATTATTTCATCTGGTTCAAGTGGCACTTTTTCACCAATCTCATTCGTAAAGACATACCCAGATATAAAGTCTTTTCTGGATTTAACAATCTCTATTCTTGATGGATCAAGCTGCCAAATTTCTGAGACTTTGCCATTACCAGATCGTGGTAAATACCAAAAACTATTACCATGTAACTCTTGATACGCACCATATCCGTAAACTAACTCATAAAAACTTTGGAAATTGTTGACATGGTGAATAAGGTCAAGCGCAGGATTTGTAGTATCAGGCTCTAAGTCTTGCCAGCCATCTTTCGTTTTTTGTTGTAGTTTTAATTCAATATCTGCTAATCGTTCTGCAATAGCATTTGTACATGCAAATACCCAGCCCCTATACGCTTTGAGAAACTCTTTCTCACCCATTTTAGGCATAGCTGATGCACTGTAAAATCCAAATATAGCTGGGTTTGCTTGCTTGGTATCGGAAGTAAATAATTTTTTTAAACCATCAATAAGAGACATAGCTATCCAATTCTATTGAGCTATAGTGCATTTCTTATACAATTTGTCAGTTAATTCTTCTCTCACATATTGGACGCAGACGAGATAATTTAAACACGCTATTATCTCTCTGTATGTCAAAGAAACAAACAATCCCCTTTGAGACCAAACTGAAAATTATGAAGTCTTTAGAAAAAATTGAGTTATTAATGAAGCAGGTAAGAAAAGAACTTGAAAAAGTGTACTTAAAAGAACATAAAGGAAAGTAGCTATAGCAATCGTATATTAGGCTGAGGTTTTGGAGCAGAGAATGTAAGCATAAATGCTTCCGCAAAATCAGGTGATTTGCCATTACGTTGCTTCAATTCTTGTTTTGGTTCAATTTGTAGTACTTTATCAGTTGAAACTTTATATTTTATCCATGTTAATTGTTGCCACTCATTGCGCTTGAGTATTTTACCGCCTGCTTTTACCCATTGTTGAGCAAGCCAGTAGTTTTCTGCTTTAACATTTTTATACTTTGTTTTATCTTGCGGTGTTTCACCCACACTAATGCCATTGATGTTATAGCCCATTTCGATAAGTCTATCAGTAACACCGCGACCAATGCCTATGTCATCAATATAGACTTCTTCCGGTAGTAGTAATCTCTTTTTTTCGCCATTCATAGTCAGTGTGTATTCGTCTATAAGCCTCACCACTTCATTTACATTAGTCATTGTGTCATTTGACCTATTGGTGCTCTCTACCCACGTCTGATCGCCTTGTCTTAGTGTAAATACGTTATAGTCACCACCACCTGCAACATCAACACCGAGCTTTAAGCGTTTATTTTTATCTATCTCAAGTGTGCCTACAAAAGTAGCTTCTAATTCTTCTGTGGTAATAAGTTGTCGATAACCTTTTGAATCAATCGTGTCTTCGTCTGGGAATCTACACTCATAAAACACGTCAAAGAATGCTTCATTTCGCATTTCTTCAATAAACTCTGGAGAATATCGACCTTCTGCAAGTCCAACATTATAGTCAATAAAAATCTTGTTGTAATTGTCATCATGCCAAGTTCTATAGAAATGGTTTCTATAAAATGGGTTTCCTATCTCAAGCAAGAATGTATCCTTATATTTATAGCCACCAAGCATCCTTTTGACTGTGGCATATAACGGATCATCAATAAGTGAGCTTTCATCAAGAATAAGTCTATTGCCACCAAAGCCTAATGCAGCTTCAATACTTCGCTTACTGTTCCTGGCATCCAGTGTTAATATCTGCACTCCGCCATTACCTATAAATGTTAAGTGATTCCTGGACCGTTCACGCCGCAATCTGTCTAGCGTTACATTTGGCTCAAGCTCAAGACGGTTCAGAAATAATGGGCTGTCAAAGCAGTGATCAATTACATACTCCATGATAATTGAAGCTTTCTTTTCGGATGGTGCAAGTATGGTGAATCTGTCACCTATTAATGCAGTCCTCATAAGGATAGCTAAAGCAACAGTTAAAGATTTTCCATACTGAGTGGGTGCTATGATCTGACAGCGCGGATATTGCTGACCAACGATTAAATTAAAGATTTTCTGCTGATTTGGAGAAAATACAGCAGGATTGCCATTGATTTTAAATAGCTTAGGAGTTTGTACGATTAGTTCTTCTATCTTTTGATAATTGCTCATATTCTTTTATTAAGTCTTTGAGGAACTGTACTTCCTCATTATCAGCTTCATTGATCACTTTTTGGACATTGAATCCAACCATCTTAAGCAGCGCTACTGATGCTCTCCAATTCTTTCTAGCAATTTCTGCTTTTAAAACTACGATTGCATCTGCGACACCCTGTTTAAGGTGAAATTCTGCTTCGTCAAAATCTTCAAGTGCCTCCTTAACAATCTGATCTTTTCTCCATTTATAAGCATTGTGATATTTACCGCTTACCATGAACCATTGCCGAAGCGTTCCTTCCTTTGCCTTAGCTACAGGTTCAAGTCGTTTATATTTCCATCCTTCCAGTCGTAAATCAACAATATTTTTCCCAAATTCATCCAGCAGATCATAAGGATTTTGACTCCCTAACAAATTTTCACTGTGTTCGTTTTGTTCGTTTTGTTCGTCTGTCATGCCTGATTATATTGTTCTTAACCACTGGTAATATACATTTTGTGCTACTTGCGCCATCATAATTGGCGGTACGGACATACCGACAATATAGGGAACTTTCATTCCAAGAAAGTTATAATCCAGCGGAAACGTACTACCCAGCATATATTCTTCTGAGCTGAGCATACGCGGTTCTGTAAAAAGCATATTGTGATCACCGGCAATAATCGTTCTTAAAACTTTATCGTTATAGATAAACCTGTGAGTAAACATACTTCGTTTGTTAAACTGTCGGGTATTTACATCGCTGAGAGTTAAATCTCCTCGTTTCCTTTTCTTCCAAAGCATTAACTCTTTGCCTGTTAATCGTTTTGCATCTTCGCCATTTGTTTTTATTTCGTAAAAGGGGATAGATAATTCATTAAATGAAAGCTTAAGCTGCGGCAATGTTAAATCTCTTCTTTTGCCAATAATAAATACCCGTTCTCTTGCTTGTGGAACTCCCATTGTTGCTGCATTCAGCAAGAAAAGCTGAGTGATATATCCTGCTTCAGTAAATCTATTAATAATCTCTAGCATGTACCCTTTTGCGTTCCCAAATAATAGACCTCTGACATTTTCAGCAATTATTGTTTTTGGCTGAAGTTTTTTAGCCAAGTCTATAAATTCAAAAAATAGATCGTCTAATGTTTGCTCTGCCTGTCCTTCCCGAAACTTCTTTTCTTTACCCCAAGCGTCCTCTCGCTGTCCAGCAATACTAAAAACAGAGCAGGGTGGAGAACCATCTAAAACATCAAGCTTGTAAAATTCTTCTGGTAAATCGGTTCTGTTTTTGAATGTTCGTATGTCTTCCAAATAGCTATGCTTAGGGTGATGATTTGCTTCGTAAAGCTTCATCATCTCCGGATCAATTTCATTACAACCGATAACTTCATAACCGGCAAGCTTGTAACCCATTGAAGAACCACCACCGCAAGCAAATGTTGTAAGAACAGTCGATTTATGATGATCTATTTCCTTTGCCGGATACCCGTCTTTTAAATACCATCTGTAAGGAAACTTATGCTGATTCATGTTTAAATTGAAAACCGCATCTTGGACATTGTGCATTTAAATCACTGTCTAAGTTATTTGAATCAACTTCCTTATTCTTCCCGTCAAAATTTTCCTGAGTCTTGCTAAACAAATCATTTATAAGGATCGGCTCTAATGTATCTACCGCATATTCAGACCAATCCAATGAAAACTCAGGCAATAACTTTTCCAATAAATCTTCATCATAAAAGCCAGCTCGATCATTGTCTGAAAAAGTATATTCAAGCATTTCGTTATTATCTTTTGGTTTGACAACTGACACCCAAACTTTTTCAATACCCATCTCTTTCAATGCTCGAAATCTCATGTTGCCGCCTAATACAATTCCGTCTGCAGTAATAACAAGTGGCTTATATTGACCAAGCTTTTGTATTTGTTTTTTCAACCGCGTCATTCCTTCCTCAGTAATATTGCGAGGATTCTTATCAAATTCTTTTAATGTATTTATTTCAACTAATTTGATTTCCATATATTTCTTGATTAAATTCTGCTACCCACCTCCTTAATCTGCTAAGTTCCGGTCTAGTATAATCACCTAATACTGAATGCTTATACCATTTCATAAAAATTGATCTCGGCTTCGCTCCAGGATTCATTAGAAAATATAAATACACAATATTTTTTGTTAATGTTAATTCCATATCATTTTTCATTACTACCAGGTTACCTTGCCTTTTACCCTTATGCGATCTCTCATTCTTGGAACTATTTGATGTATTGCTTGCTGAGAAACATGTAACTTTTCAGCTGTTTCTCGTCTTGTATATCCTTCAGCAAGACAGGTTGCTACTTCCCGTTGTCTTTTCGTTAAACATTTAAATATCCAATCACTTTGAATAAAACTTGCTGCATCTTCTGACTGAAAGCCATCATCACCTAATTCCCACCCAGCATCCTGCATAGTTTCTAAAGAAACATGCTGCACATATACTTTTATCGTTGGTATTCGTTTAGTTTTTCTTTCCACATTCTGTACAAAATGCCTTTTTCCAGCTATAGACTTCAACCTCTGCACCACAGCAAGTTGATTTCCCTTGTAAAAACCATATGATCGCAATTAAAATCTTCATTGTTTTTTCCTTCTGCGGGAAGATCACCAGCAGCGTGTAGAAAAAGTTTCCCTACAACCTTCAGCCAGTAATCCCCTTGCACAGGGAAAAACTCAGAGCTGTTTTATATTAAAATTCTTCTGCAATCCGTTTTCGTAAATGTAAAAAAAGTATTTAACCTTTTCCTCATTGGTAAGAGGGTGAGGGTAGTCAATCAGGTAAGAATATGCTTGTTCTAAATTGCTTGTTTTACGACCTAAATCTGCTTGTTTGAACACTTTTAACCATCGGGGTTTTAATTGGTCAGTTAAGTCAACGTGAAGCATCTCAGCATAGCGAAATGCTTTGTCTTGCCACTGTTTTGTTATTCCGTTGCTTGCAGGTGGAGAGAATTTATATCGGTCTTGTAAGATTGCTCCTACCGAGTTTAATGATTTTTTAATTTCTGGGCTTTTGCCAGTATTTATATTTATTTCTTTTTCTGTTTCTTCTTCTAGTTCTTGTTCTTCTTTCTTAGTTCTAGCTCCCGAGTCAGTCGGGATTGAATCGGGATTTGAGTTAGACTTATTCCCGTTTGACTCCTTTTTATCTCCCGACATACTCCGTTTTACTTTCTCAATAAATTCATCGCATCGGTTTAAAACCTTCGGACAAAAAATTCTGTCTTTTCTTTTTTCAATAAGTTTTAATGAAGTGCAGGTCTCTAATATTTCTTCCAAGAGTTTTATATCAACACAAAATTTCTTCGCCAAATATTCCATTGAATAGACATCCGGTAAATAACCCCAGTCATCTACATTCTCTTTGTCTACTGCAGATGCAATCAGTTCTACTAATTGAAAATAAACACCATATCCAGCAACGCCATGCTTTTCTTTCAGCATTTCAATTTTTGGATTTGAAAATGTATTGGTATCGTGTTTAAACCATTTCATAAAAATAAACTTTGTTGAAAAGAAATAGGCGTTACAATAATTTCTTCTTTTTTAACTGGAACTGCCGTATTGCCGACAAACTGATATTCAACATCTTTTCCCCATTTCTCTAAATCAACAACTGGTAAATCTTTTGGATCGTCTTTAAAATCTGTGTTATGCACTTCCCAATTTTTCAGAGGCAATATATATTGGCTATGCCCACCAAAAGCAACGAGGATTCCTTTAGTTTTAAATGTAGAGGGATTAGTTATATAAATAGTATTTCTCTCAACAAAGCGGTAAATAATTATGAGGTTTCTGATTTTTAGTTCTGTGAATTTATCTAGCAGTCTTTTTGAAATAGCATACCCATTAAATTTTCTAAAAAGTTTTGCATCATCTATATTTGCGATAAAGTAAGGTTTTTTGCCCGCCCAGAAGAACTTACCCTGTGGGTAAGACTTTTTGTTGTACCACATTGACAGGACAGCGTTCTTTAACATAGGACAGATATTTTTAAAACCTCTACCTGGTTTGTAACCTTGCGATTACAAGCCAGATGCAAGTCTTAAACTGCATTTGGGCAGCCTTTCTTGTGATACTTATTGGTTGTCCCGCAAAGTTCACACTTACCTGAAGCAGTAGATTCCGTTGCTTGCTTTTGAACAGTCGGTTGTTCTACTGGCTCTATAACTTTTGGCTCTATTCCTTTTTCAGCCCAGTCTTTTAGGGTTTTGCCTGTATCAGAAGTAATCTTAAATTCAGGTTTGTCCATAAAAATACTTGTTCTGTCTTTGGAAGTATTAGCCAAGTGGTTTTGATTCAAGTCAAAAGAAAGAGTAAGCTCGTACTCAAATCCTTCTCTTGTAATTTCTTTGAGTCCTTTTTTCTCGACTCTTGCCCTGCCATTCTCCTGAATCATCGCGTAATCCTGCTTTTTTCTCACTGATGTAATAACATGAGCATTTGACTGCAGGATTGCTTGAATAAAGCGATGATGTCTTGGGGTTACTTTCGCCCAATCTTGGAATTTTCCACCAAGCTGCTCTTGGATTTGTAAACATCCGCCTTCACCATCCCATTCGTGAGAAATGCTGTCGATAATTATTACCTCCATTCCTGCTTCTTCTGCAGCATGGATAGCTTCTATATATCGCTCAGGAGCGAATGGTGCGCGAAGCGTTAAAACATTGTATTGTCCAAGACTGTCATATAAATCTGCTGATCCATTTTCTGTATCAATAATGCAGATTTTGTCCCATGACGTCATACCACTTGCTAAAAGTAATGCTGAATATGTTTTGCCAGAACCGGAAGTCCCAGCAACACCAATTCGCAATTTGCTTTTACTCTTTTGCGCTTTCCGTATTTCCATTTTTTTCACCTCCTTTCAGCGTTCGGTCTATATCAGTACCGCCAATTTCAAATAGCTTCTTTTTTACTTCTTCAAACTTTTCTGTTAATTCATGGATTTCATCTAAACAGGTGTCATCGTTATAAACAGACCATTTTGATAAATCTTCCAATTCAGAATTGAGAAGAAATAACGTGTCATATAGATATTTAATTGTGTATAAATCATTCATCGTCTTTAACCACGCTCCTTTCCCATTCATCAAGTCTTTGACAATTCCAGCAGAGAACTACACCAAATTTTTCTTTTGAGAACTTTGCAACTTTTTCATTGACCTGTTTTAAACAACCTTTATTTCTGCACCAATCCGTAAACTGCTTTGGCATGTAGGAAGCAATTCCTCCCAAGTTAGATTTTGGTTTTGAAAATCGTCGTCTTATCATAATTAGTTCAATATTTCTTCTGAGAAACCGGTAACAATAATTGCCCAATTTTGATTACATTCGTATTTCGGACAATAAATTGATCCGATTGCATTGTTAGCGGCCAATTTATAATCTTTTGAAAGCAGTTTTCCTTCAAAATCTATCGCGTTATATATTGTCGTAAATCTCATCAAATGTCCGCCTCCAACTCCGAATGGATTATTTGAAGCTTTTGGCATATTTTTCCCAAAGTTTGATTCCATTCCGGAAATTGCAGGCATAAGTGTCCAGTCAAGCCCATATTTATCTGCAGACTCAACAAAATACGCAGAATAAGAAGCAAGGGGAGATTGTTTATCAGTAAGAAAGTTTTTTAGGATAACAACTCGTTTGTCTTCTTTTACAATAAAAGTAGGGGTCGCGGATGCTGAAGCGACTGGAGAAATAACTTTGAGCTTACTAACTTTGTCAACAAGCCTGCCTTTATGGGCAGCATAAAGGCAAACAAGAAGTAATACTGTAATTAGCAAGATATAGGGTAGGAATGTTTTGATAAATCTTTTGATTTTCATTTTTCTTATTCTCCAACTGGTAAATGCTTGATTTTGAGCAACTTCATTCATTTTGTTAGCTTCCTTTCTTCTCGTTTTATGATTTTGAATACTGCAGGTGGGGTAATTCGATATTCCACAGCAAGCACATAGGTAGATTTGCCTTGTTTATGCTTTTTGTAGATTTCTTGGTTTCGTTCAGTTTTAGCTTTGCTCATACCTTGACGGTTACTAACGATATACGTTAGAATTTAGCTGTACTTTGAAACCAACAAAAAAAAGCGCCTTGTGAGCGCTTCTTCAATAAACGGAGTTTAGTTTTTTAGATTCAATTTCGCTGTCTTAGAAATGCGGGGATATCCCATTCGTCTTCAGCGCTTTTCTCATCTTTCTTCTCTTCCTGTTGTCGAACAGGTTGTTGCGCTGAGAATGGATTTTGATCATCATCTTGCTGCTGTTGTTGATTATTTTGCTGCTGTTGCTGTATGAATGGGTCATTGCGACTCAATGGAGTCTGAGAAATTGCTGGAGTTGGTTGTGGGATCACAAATTGTTGCAAACGCTGTTTTGCCTGATCAAATCCAGTAGCAACGACTGTGATACGAATCTGATCATGCATTGATTCATCAATTGTTGCACCAAAAATAATATTGGCATCCGGATCCGCCGCTGCAGAGATAATCTTTGCTGCTTCATCTACCTCAGACATCGTCAGGTCAGGTCCACCGACAACATTAAAGAGAACACCTCGTGCACCATCCATAGAAATCTCAAGAAGCGGTGAAGCTATAGCTGAACGAGCAGCTGTTTGCGCACGATTCTCTCCAATTCCTGATCCAATACCCATAAGTGCAGATCCTGCATTAACCATAATATTGCGGACATCGGCAAAATCGACATTAATCAAACCAGGTAGTGTAATAATTTCAGAAATACCCTGTACACCCTGAGTAAGCACAGAATCAGCAACTTTGAATGCATCAAGAAGAGATAACTTGCGATCTACAACATCAAGAATTCGCTGATTGGGAATAACAATAAGAGTATCTACTTTATCTTTAAGATTATCAATTCCTTCTTCTGCTGAAACCATCCGTCGTGTTCCTTCAAACATAAACGGTTTTGTAACTACAGCAACGGTCAATGCACCAATCTCCTTTGCAATTTCTGCAACAATAGGTGTCGCACCTGTACCAGTACCACCACCCATTCCTGCTGTTAAAAATACCATGTCTGAACCTTCAAGTGCATGTTTAATTTTTTCCCGCGATTCTTCAGCAGCCTCTCGACCGATTTCAGGATCACCACCTGATCCAAGACCTTTTGTGAACTGCTCGCCAATTTGGATTTTGGTATCAGCTTTATTCAAAAGAAGTGCTTGTGCATCCGTATTCACTGCGACAAAATCAACACTATGAATATTACCGCTGGCAATCATAGAACCGATAGCATTACTTCCACCACCACCAATACCCATAACACGGATTTTTGCAAAATTTGTAGATTGAGGTCGAATTAACATAATGTGAAGTGTTGCACAAATCCTACCAGAAGCCAAAAACAAATGCAAGTAGAGGAATGCATTTCATAAGGAAATTTTGTAAATTTCAACATACTCTGTACCACATGGCTTATAGATTCTTTTTACCTTTTCATACACGATACTTGTCCTATGCTATTTCTGATAACAAAATAGGATTCGGTCATTATATGCTTTCTTGAACAAATAATAAATGATCAGCAGAAGGAAAAAATATATACTTATTGGGAATATTTCCCGAAAAAAGTAAAAGGAAATGTTTTTTAACGAATAAGTATTCTTTTCGCTTAAATACTTTTGTCACTACAGTATTAATAAGAATACTTAAGGGATGAATGTTTTTACTAAATTAATAATCCGCTTAATTATTTTAGAAATCCCAATATTCCCGCCAGGAATATTAAACCTCAGTGATGACTCTTTAACTGTAGTAGAACTCATACCATAGCGGACCAACCCAATAGCTGTCGAAAATGCTGGATGTTGTACTTCATCAATAATTCCTTTAACATCTGTCGGCATGCCGATACGAACAGGCATTGCCAAGGTTCGCCGAGCTGCATCGCGAAGTCCGACAGTCAAAGCTCCTCCGCCAGTAAAAACAACACCTGCAGGAGTTTGTGCTGCGAAACCACTTTTTTTAATTTCAAGTGCAATCATAGTACAAATCTCATTAAGCCGAGGACGAATAATGCCATCCACAAGAGTTTTTTGAGAAACTTTGCGGATATCTTCAGACAAATTTAAAGAAGAAAGATCAACCTCATCAGATGGCTTTTGCTCTTTTGGTTCGCCTTCTTCTGACCTTACAACTCTTTTGCCTTGTGTCTGTGAAAAATAGAGTTTGATCTTCTCAGCACTTTCAAGAGAGATGCGAAGTCCAATCGCCAAGTCGTTCGTCACATGTCGTGCGCCAATTGCAAGAACCGACGAGTATGCCATTGATCCTTCAGTATATATTGCTATATCAGTTGTCCCTGCTCCAATATCAACTAAAACTACGCCAAGTTCTTTCTCAGTGTCAGATAAAACAGCAAGAGAACTCGCGTACCCACTAAATGCAAAACTATCGACATCTACGCCAACTACTGAAAATGCTTTTTCAAGATTGCGTAGGGAAACAGTATTGGCAGTGATAATATGTGTATCCACTTCAAGTCTAGTCCCCGACATCCCAACAGGATCTTTAATACCTTCCTGTCCATCGACAATATAATTTCGTGGAAGTACATGAATAATATCGCGGGTAGAAGGGATTGAAATAGCTTTCGCAGCATCAATAACGCGTTGTAAATCACTCTCAGTGATTTCACCATTTGGTGTGGCAACAGCAACAACACCACGTGAATTTTGACAGCTAATCTGACTTCCGCCAAGAGAAACAAGAACATGAGAAGCTGAATAACCGGCCATCCTTTCAGCAGCTTCAAGTGAGCCATTTATTGCGCTAACGGCTTCTTCAATATCAACAACCTGACCTTTTCGGATACCTAGTGACTTTACTTCTGAGACACCCAGAACACTAATAACATTATCTACAATTTTTGCTATGACAGTAACGATTTTATACGTTCCAACATCAATTGCTACAATAATTCTTCCTTCCATAATTTATATAATGTACGAAATAACGCAAAACTGCGCAACAACCGAGCTTTTTCGCCTGATTTTGCGTCCCTAAAACTCATCCCTTGATCATAATTACCGGTTTGTCAAACCTTAGGTCAAGACTTGAGAATTGTCTACCTTCCATTGTAAGATGAGAAAGGATGTATTGTAAAGAGGCTATTTGTGACATTATATCTTTTTGTGAAGAAAATGTCACTTTCTCTCCATTTTGTAAGGTAACAATAAATGAACCATTCTCGCGGCTTATGGCAGTATATTCAATTTGGTCTTTTTTAAGACCTTTTTTCAATAATTCTACTAATTTTACTCCCGGATCAACTTGTGTATAATGCATTTCTATTGGTAACGGACTAACATAAAGTGGTTTTTTGAACTTAATTGCAAAGAGATAATAGGCAATGCTACTTATCACTATCACAAAAATTAGTAAAACAATAAATAAAAGGATAATTTGTTTAATAAATCGTTTACGTTTACGCGGATATTCTTTTTTCTTTCGCATCTCGCACCTCCTCTAGTATTTTTTCTGTTGCGTCTATTTTGATTAACGCTCGTGTCTCCTGTTTATGACTCGCATAAAAATCTAAATTAGAAATCATATTCGTAATCTTTTGTAATACAGTTGCTGATGTAGCTATACGTTGATCAATTACTTCTGCTAAACCAAAACTTTTTACAAATAATGCATTAGTAAGCTGCTCATTATGTTGTCCATAAGGAAGGGGAATCAATAAACTTGGTTTACCAAGATATAATAACTCAGTCACAGAATTAATTCCTGACCGGGAAATAACTAAATCTGCGTTATTAAGAATATCCATAATACGTTCAGGCTCAATAAATTTCTGAAGTATATACCGTTTTTGTAATATAGCTGGCAAGTGTCTTTTTAATTTTTCTAGACGAGCATAATCACCAAATTCTTTTGCATCACCAGTCTGATGAATAACTGTATAATTTTCTAATAACTTTTCCAAGCATCCCTCAATCAATAGGTTAATCCCATGAGCTCCTCCACTGCCGCCGGTAATATAGATTAAAGGTAAATTATTATCATATTTTCTAGTCTCTTGTCCATTGTCTTTATTCTTCACGCTAAAAAACTCTTTACGTAAAGGATTGCCTGTGAGAATAGTCTTTCCTTTTGGGAAATAGTGTTGTGATTCACGCCAAGAGATACATATTTTGGTTGCAAAACGCGCTGCAACTTTATTGGCAAGACCCGCATGCAATATCTGTTCATGGATAACAATAGGAATATGCAATATCGCAGCAGCAATTACAACAGGAAATGATACATACCCGCCAAATGATAAAACAATATCAGGTTGATATCTTCGCAGTATCTTCATTGATTGAGTTAAGCCAACTGGTACTTTTATTAACGATGCGAATGTATATCGAGTAAATTTCCGTTGCAGCCTTCCAGTTGTAAGAGAAACAAAAGGTAAACCCAAACGATGCGCAGTACGGTATTCAAAAGATAGTGTTTGATCGCCTTCAAAAGCGTACTTTCGACCCACAAGTAAGATATCCCAATCTTTAGGCATTTTTTCTATAACTGCCAACGCAGGTGAGAAATGGCCTCCACCACCTACGGCTATTAAAACCTTCATATCTTAAGTATAGCATTCTTGTGAAAACTTTTGATTGTATGAATATCTAAATTTTATCTTGAAACCAATCAGTGAGGATTTCTGTATATTTATTTCTTTGCTCTTCATTATGAATAGAATGATCTGCTCCTTTCATTACAACATAGGTCAATTGAGAAGGATCTAGAACCGCACGAAGATAGTTTTCAATTGTCACATGTGGCACAAGTTGATCGTTTTCTGATTCAATAATAAGTATATTCCCTTTAAAAAGATGCAAAGCTGCTAGAGAAAATGTTTCTTGAATTCCTAATATTTTAAAACGCCATTGCAGCTCATCTGAATTATTATCACCAGAAAATTGTATTTGTGGTTCATAAAATGTCACGTTAGGATAATTTGCAGGAACCCGAAGCACAATATTTTTAACATTTCGCTCTTTACTAACAAGTGTTGCCAGATAACCACCAAAACTCGCACCAATTACACTAATTTGCTTTTTATTAACCTCTTTTACTTGAGTAAGATAATCATATGCTGCACAGGTATCATCAAGAAAATTCTTTCTTGTCAAAATATTAATATTTCCATCACTTCCATTATGACCTCGCATATTGACCGTCATACAGATAAAACCGAGCTTTGTAAGTGCTTCAGCGATACTTACGAAGCTTCGCTCACTACTTTTCCATCCATGAACAAAAAGGATAGCTGGATTTATTTGCTTTATTTTTTCAGGATAAAATAACATACCATGCAACTTTTGTCCTTCAACAAAAAATATTATTTTTTTCATATATACAAATACTATTTATTTTCTTTGAGCGTTTTATTGAGAATTTCAAGCAGTTTATCATGCATAACACCATTACTTCCGATAAAGCCCTTCATCGGTTTATCATATCTCTGTTCATTACCAAACAAATCAGTCGTTTTACCACCGGCTTCATCAATGATAATTTTAACGGCAGCACAATCCCATGCGGTTATATTTCCATACACTGCAGCAAGAAATTCTCCTTTTGCTACTAATAAACTTGAATACGTAAAACATGCTAAGGAAAATGGTCTTACCTCTTTTCTATCCATAACGAGACGGAAATCATTAAGATTATACAATGAACGAAAAGAGCCTTCAATTCCTATTCGTTGCTTTTCAAATATTGCAGTTGGAGAAACGTGAATCCTTTCCTTATTTAGGTACGCACCTTTCCCCTTTTCTGCAGTAAACATTCTCTTCAAAATAGGATCATAAACAACACCAAAAATAGGAACTCCTTGCTGTGTCAATGCAAGTGAAAAAGTGAATGTTGGGATACCATGAGAGTAAGGCATTGTTCCATCAAGCGGATCACAAACCCAAATATACTCACTCTCTTTAAGCATACTTTCTTCCTCGCCTAAAATTCCATGAGCCGGATATTCTTCTAAAAGCGATTCAATCACTAATTTATTAATTGCGATATCTGAAACTGTTACTGGTGAGTTATCCTCTTTCCATTCCTTCTTTATACCAAAAGCAAAATTTTTCAGCATAATCTCACCTGCTTTTACAGCTAATTCTAGACTAAATTGTTTATAAGACTTCATATATTATTTCGATGCTTGTTTGGAAATATTTAGCATAATTCCAATCGATGCAAGATCAATAACAAGTGCTGATCCTCCATAGGAGATAAATGGCAACGGAACCCCAGTTAGCGGAAAAAGTGCTGTCATTGCACCAAGATTAACAAGTACCTGCATAGCTATAAAAGCAATTATGCCACCAGCAAGTAATTTACCGAAAGAATCTTTTGCTTTTCCAGCGATAAAAATACCTCGCCAAATCAGTGATATAAAAACAGTAATGAGAATAATCGACCCAATAAATCCAAGTTCTTCTGCAATAATCGGAAAAATCGAATCAGTTACATTCTCCGGCAGATAAGCATATTTTTGGATCGAATTGCCAATGCCCAAACCTAAAACTCCTCCTGAACCAAGAGCAATCAAGATTTGTTTGACATGATAGGACGTATTACTCAACGAGCTCCCTAAATTAAGAAAACTTGTTAGACGTGAAGCACGATATGGCTCAAATAAGATATAGAAAAAACCTATAATCCCAATAATAGGTGCAGCAACAAAAAACTGAATAATACTACCACCTGATAGGAAATATACAATTGCAGACTCGCTCAAAATAATTGACGCCGTTCCCATATCTGGCTCAAGCATCACAAGAAATAGAATTGCTGCCATCAACAAAAGAAACGAAAAAAATCTCCCTTTTTCTTTATGAGAAAACCATGCTGCAAGATAAATTGCGAGTCCAAGCTTGACAAATTCAGCAGGTTGCAAGGTTACAAATCCAAAATTCACCCATCTATTTGCACCTTTGGCACCAGAGCCAATATGTGGAATAAAAACAAGAACTAATAAAATCAATGCAGAAACTAATAAAGGCAATGCAAGATTATATAATTTATGATAATCAATACGATAAAAAATGAAGAGCGCAATAAAACCAATTATTGACCATATCAACTGGCTTTTAATATAAGCGAATTTGTCACCAAATAAATTAAACGCGATAACCGAAGAGGCATCATACACCATAATCAGCCCAAAAAGCATTAATGCGAGTGCTAAAACAAAAAGTACAGAATCAAATTTACCTGTGGAAATTTTTTTAAAATGAAATCTTGTTTTCATCGGGCAGTTAGCATTTAGATAAGTGCGATAAAGACACCAAGAACTGCAAGAAGAAACCCAACAAGCCAAGCTCGCATAACTATCTTCGGCTCTTCCCATCCCCTTTTTAACAAATACAAATGCAATGGAGCTGCTGGGAGTAGCTTCCTTCCAAGATACTTTTTGCTCAGAAGCTGAATAAGAGATGATCCTACCTCAAGAACAAAAACACCACCTATAATCATCAACGCAAATGCTTTTCCTGTCAACAATCCCGTTACAGCCAATCCTGCTCCCAATGAAAGAGATCCAACATCACCCAACCAAAGTCGAGCTTTATAAATATTAAAATAGAGAAAAGCAGCAGTACTACCGATAAGTACAGCAATAAAAATACCAAGCATTGGGTCAGATTGAACAGAATTAATCCCAAGAAATGACAAAAGACAAATAATTAAAAGGCCTGTTGCCAAGCCATCTAACCCATCAGTAATATTAAAGGCGTTCACAAATCCTACGATCACAAATGCAGCAAAAGGGATAAAAAGTGCTCCAAGAAACAACTGCCCAACTCCATGGATGTAAATGAAGTCATAATGCAATTGCCAGTAAAAAACTGCAGCAATAATAAAAGCTAAAATCCATTGAATAATAAATTTGTGACGAAAACGTAAACCGAAAAATTTCTCCTGGCCGGGTGCTGCAAGCTTTTTCAAATCGTCATAGAAACCGAGAACCCCATAACTAATAAACGAAAAAAAGATAACAAAAACTTCCCATCCGTTCACTTTTACATTAAATATACCATATGACCACGCAGTAGATAAAACCACCACTAAAATAATTAATAGTCCCCCTCCAAAAGGAGTACCTACTTTCCAAGAATTAAATTTATCAAAAAGTGGAGTCCTTTGATTAAACATATCCTTTGTGACCTGTTTATTACGGCGGAGTTTTATTTTATAAAGAAAATCAATAAAAGGCACAAGAAGAATCGTGGTGATAAGTGCTGACGAAAGCATGAGCCCGAGAAGCTGTAACATACTGATATTATACTCTATACTATACTGAAGATAAATACCGAAGCTATTATTGATAGTAGAGCTTTCGTTTGAAAGAAAACACCATATGCTATTAATTTAATCTACCTATATAGGAAAAACGTAATCTCAATATGCAATAATAAAACCTCCTATGCAACATTAAAGAGAAGAGAAATAGCAATTATCTTACCTACTCTCTAAAAGCATATGACAAACTTATTTTTTGATTTCATATTGAAATATGTATGCGATGTGAGCGAAATATCAATTTAGATACCTTTATTGAAAAAAAATTTAATTAATCAAAAGTATTACTTCATGCATATTAGTAACAACTGCATCTGGAATAAATTTTGAATGAGATGATTGCACTTTTGCATATCTACCACGTTTCATCCAAACTGTAAAAACCGAGGGATCCGCTGTCTTAGCAGCTTCCAAATTTTCAAGTCGGTCTTCAATAAAATATACCTTAGCTCCTCTATACTTACTCAAAACTTGCTCCATAATACGAAGTTTATACGCAACAATATGTTTGTTTTCTTCTAAAAAATAATGGTCTATATTGGTCTCACGAAGTTTTTTTTCTTGAAATGCAGTTTCACCTTGAGAGAGTAAACCAATCGTTGCAATTTGTGATAATTTGATCAACGCATCTTTTACTTCGTCATAGAGCTCTAAAACTGTAAGATCAGAATTGATAAATTTTTCTGTGTTAAATAATGTATCATCGAGATCAAGTAATACAATGATATCAGACTTCTTCATAATGCAAACTTAAGCGATAGACGTTAGTATCTCGTTTTTGAAAACCCAATTTTTCATAAAGATTGTTTCCTGCAGCTCTTTGCGGACGAGAAGTAAAATCAATATATGCTGCTTGATGCTTTTTCGCAGTCTCGATTGCTTGATGCATTAACATTGTGGCAATACCCATCTTACGAAAGTTCTCATCAACTATCAAATCATCAATGTATGCTTTTTTTGTATACGGAATTCGGTAAATCATTGCCATGATCATCCCTGCAATCGTTTGTGTGGAGTTATGTCGTGCGATGAATAAAAAACTTTGGGAAGAATCTAGTAATTCTCTCAATTCTTCATCTGTTAACGGTTGATAATTGTTGCCTATTTGTTTTACTAAGTTTCTAATTGCTTCTAAAATCTCGGGAGAGAATGTAGTTACACGTTCTATTACAAAATCGTTAGTATTCATCTATTTTTCAGTTGCTCAAATAATCGCTCCGCTTCAGCCAGTTCTTCTTTGGTATTTACACCTCTCCAGGCCATAGTACCACCTCTAACAGTTTGTACTTTCAATCGGTCTTGGATAGCTAAATCAATCAAACTCGTTAGATAATATTCGCCAGTAACGGGGCTTGGTACGACTTTTGGAAGATATTTACGCAAAAAATCGACACTGAAAACAAAACAGCCTGGATTAATTTCTTTAATTTTTAATTGTTCTTCTGTTGCGTCTTTTGATTCAATAATGGCAAGCAAGCTTTTATTATTATCTCGCACAATTCTACCCAAACCAGCAGGATTATCTTGTTCAATTGTGAGAAAAGTAAATGCAGCATCTGAAGATAGTTGCTCTCGAAAAAGCTCTTCCATTACTGGAACATGCTTATCGTTATAAAAAACAGCATCATCACCATACACAACGAGCACATCAGTTATATCCTCAGGTAAAACAGAAAGTCCAATTTGTAATGCGTGGCCTGTACCAAGTCTCTCGATCTGTTCTGCAAAAAGTACATGTTCTTTTTCAAGAATTTGAATCACAGACTCCTTGGCATGACCAATAACCACAACTGTCGAAGCAATATCCATCCGCTTCGTGAAATCGACAATATGCGCAATAATCGGTTTATTATCTAAATGAAGGGTTACTTTATTAACACCATCGACCTGCATCCTTTTACCTTGCCCTGCAGCTAAAATAATAGCACCTAACTTTCTTTCTTTTCTCATAGATCTATTATACTATATACAAAAAAATTAATCCTTATTTTTAAACCCATCATCTTCAATACGCTCAATATTACCACCTAATGCACGTATCCGTTGCTCAAAATTTTCGTATCCGCGGTCTAATATTTCAATGCTAAAAATTGTTGATACTCCCTTAGCAACAAGAGCTGCAAGAACAACTGCCGCGCCAGCTCGAATATCAAGCGTTGTCATCACCGCATTATGAAGCTTTGTAGGCCCCACAATTTTTACTGCATGAAAAAAACTAGGCTTATCATCTTCAAGGTTAAAATTATACGTCTTTTCACGATCTGCGACTTCTGGATTAAAAAGTGTTGCCCTAGCACCCATCTTTTTTAAATCAGCAATATATCTAAATTTGTTCTCAAACACTGTCTCGTGAATAGTTGAAATTCCCTTGGCTTGAGTCATAAGCACTACCCAAAGTGCTTGCCAATCAGTAAGAAATTCAGGATAACGTCCTGTAGTTACATCTACGGCAGCAAGCATACCATTCGCATAAAACCGTATTCCATCATCTTTTACTTCATAACCCGCACCTGTCTCTTTATATTTTTCTAAAAATGCTGTAATTGCTGCCTTTTGGGCATCTTTAACAAAGATATCTCCACCGGTAATAACAGCAGCAATTGCGAATGTCGCAACTTCAATTCTATCTGGACTAATAGTAAACTCTGCTCCATGCAAGACATCAACACCTACAATAGTAATCTCTCTCTGTCCAGTACGCTGCACATTGCCTCCCATTGCATTAAGAAGAGCAATAGTATCATCGATCTCAGGTTCTTCAGCAGCATTTTCTAGAATCGTTGTCCCTTTTGCCAGTACGGCAGCAAGAATCATTGTCTCAGTACCTGTATGTGTATTTTTAAGAAAACGATATATTGTTGCTTGTAACCCCTTTGTTCGTGCATGAAAATACCCATCTTCACTATGATACGTAATGGTAACATTCAACTGTTCTATCCCTTCAACAGTTCTATCAATTGGACGCGCGCCCAACCGACAACCGCCAGGATTAGGAATAATCGCCTCACCAGTTCGAGCAAGTAATGGTGCAATAAACATTGATGATGTTCGAGCAAGAACGGCTTTATCAAGCGGAATAGATGAATGATTAAACTTTTTAAGCTGTACTATAATAGTATGATCATGTACTGAAACATCCGCACCGAGTTCTTTCATAATATCAATCATTACGAAAACATCCGCAATCATCGGAACATTATGAATAGTGACCTTTTCTCTTGTAAGACATGCTGCAACTAATGTCTTCAAGGCAGCATTTTTTGCACCAGAAACCTGTACAGTCCCCTGCAATTTATTTCCGCCTGTTATAACAAATTTATCCGTAGTGTTATTCATTTTTAATACTCGTGCTGTTTTCTCCATTGTATAGCTTCTTCAGCTCGCGCCCATAATAATTTTTTATCGGCAGGCGTCAATTTGAAAACTACTGATAAAATCACCTCTTTTGATTCCTGCCATTCTTCACCTGTATACACAAAATAAGGGACTTGCCCATTATATGTCTGTATATCACCAGTTTCATTTAATAATGTTACGGACTGTAACGCTTTATTTACCATCAAATATTTAGGTTTATATTTTGCGTTGGTAAAGACAGCTCCTCCAACTGTTCCAGGCAATCCTAATTGATATTCTAAACCTGATAAGCCTTCCTCAATAGTAAATCTTACCAATTGATTCATCAAAACCCCAGCCTGTGCATATACTTGCATATTTTCAACACCGATCTCATTTTTTCTGATCGTTCCTTTCATGCTGGCTTTATCAAAACGACGACATAAATTTTTAATGACCAACCCATTAAGATTTTTATGTGCATCTATCCTTGCTCCACTACCTAATATATATATAGGTATCTTTAAACTCCTTGCTACATTGATTGTCTTTATCAACACATCCTGCGCATCTGTTTCGAAATACATTTCTGCAAAAACAGGGATTTTTAATAAAGTATGCTCTTCTAACGACTCATTTACTCTTATCTTTCTTCCAATGATTGTTTCTAATTTTCCTACAGAGTTAGTCATAGACTATAAATGAAATATTACAAAGAGCAAACGCTATATAAATGCGAATTCGGAATGAATTGTGTATACATCTCCCGCTCCCATGGTTACCAAAACAGTATCAGTCCTGAACCTATTTTCGCTGATATATTGTACCACATCAGTAAGTTTAGGTAAGTATAAAACCGATTTATGGAGATTACCCAAAGCAAATGCTAAATGTTTGGAAGAAACTGATGGATCAATTTTTTCTCGAGCAGAGGCAAAAATGTCCGTAAGAATCACTTGATCAACATTACCAAATGCCATAATAAATTCATTAAACAAGTGCTTAGTGCGCGAATACGTATGTGGTTGGAAAATACAAATAATTTTTTTCTTAGGATATTGTATGCGGAGCGCCTGTAATGTTGTTTTAATTTCTGTAGGATGATGAGCATAATCATCATAAACTTTCGCTCCGGTTCGTAAAGTACCAATAAATTCTAAACGACGTTTGGATCCTCGAAATATAAGCAACCCTTTTTTTATTTTTTCGATTGATAACCTAAGTTCTATTCCGACAATAATTGCGGCCAATGCATTTAATGCATTATGCTCTCCGGCAACTCGAATGGCAAATTCTCCCAGAGGTACACCATGTGATTCCACCCAAAAAAAAGTTTGTTCACCTGAAATTGTTACACGTTCTAATACATAATCATTGCTCAGGCTAAATCCATAGGTAATAACCCTGCCTTCATATTCTTGTAATAGTAGTTTTATCTGTGGATCATCACCGCATGCAATAAGCAAGCCCTTCTCTGGCAACTTTTTGACAAAAGAAAGAAAAGCTTCTCTCACAGCTGATATCGTCGGGTAAATATCTGGATGATCATGCTCGATATTGGTAATAACGGCAAATGTTGGATGCTGCCATAAAAATCTAGCTCGTCTATCATACTTTGGTTCAGTTGCATATTCATCTGCTTCTGCGACAAAATATCTTCCTTCTCCAAAATGTCCTGGTGCACCAAGCGATCCTACGTCTCCAGTGCCAATAATGTAGGAAGGATCAAGACGATTTTCTTTGAGCATTGTTGCAACCATTGCGGTAGTTGTTGTTTTTCCATGGGTACCCGCAATCGATATTCCAATAAATTTTCTTTTAAATAGTGACCCATTCATGAATTCCCCAGTAGCCTCACCTGCCGACATAACGGGAATATGTTTCATTTTTGCTGTCTGTACTTCAATATTTTCAAATCCGCCATGTGCACCTGTTGTAATAACAAAGCTTTGATCAGTAATATGCTCTGATAAAAACCCATTCTGAGGAATAATACCTGCTTTTTTTAAAGCTGCATCAGTAATAAATTCCTGATTAACATCAGAACCTGTCACATCAAATCCTGCCTCTTTTGCCACCAAAGACAGAGAGGTCATATTGGTCCCTTTGATTCCAACAAAATGAATTTTCTTCTTTTTCATAACAAACTTATGATACTAACAAATCTATCATTTTTATCCCCTCCACGATATGAATAAAAATTCGGATCACTTTTAGTACAAATATCCATAATCTCAATATGTTCTTTTACTATACCGTCTTTCATCAGACACTGCTGAGCAATTCCTCTCAAATCGAGAAAAAATTTCTCATCTTTTTCTACAAAAATATTTTCAAAGCTTGGAAATGCTTCTTGAAACCTTTCAAGCAATTCAACACTAACTTGATAACATATTGTCTCAATACTTGGACCAATGCCGACAATAATATCTTTTGAATCACTTTTGAAATATGAAACGAAATTGCTGATCATATTTTCAATAATGTGATTTAACAAACCTTTATATCCAGCATGTGCAATACCAATTACTTCTTTCCGAGGATCATAAAATAAAATAGGCAGGCAATCTGCTGTCAAAACTGCTAAAGAAATATTTTTCTTATTAGTGAGTAAACCATCTGTTTCTGCAATCCGCAACTCATTAGTATTTTCAATAATTACAACACTACCGCTGTGGATTTGTTGCATACAGACTATGTCACCAGTTATCCCAATTTTTTTGGCAAATTTTTCTAATGATTCCCGATCGGTTTGATCTTTTAGCCGTTTCATTGAACCAAAAGCTTTCGTCGAAACACCATGGATAACATTTTTGGATTTTAAAAACTTCTGAAATTGATAGATATCATCTTTCATTTGGCAATACGAAATGCAATCGCTTCTTTTGCAAATTGCGACTCATTCCATGGTTCTTCACCTTTACCATAATTAATAGATTTTTCATGTCCTTTTCCTGTGAGAAGGACGACATCTCCTTTTTGCGCCAAATTAATCGCAAATTGTATTGCTTCTTTTCTATCTGGTATAACAAATACATATTTTTTAATTTTCTGAATTGCTAAACCTTCACTGACATCTTTAATAACTTCAAATCCTTTTATCCCTACAAGGATATCCTTATTAATCGATTCAATTGGTTCATCACGTTGATCTTCACTAGTCAAGACTATAATGTCAGAATATTTTGCTGAGATTCCCCCCATCTCTGGCCGTTTATACTTATCTCGTTTTGCTGCTGAACCAAAGACATGAATCAATCGATGAATCGCAAGCTTCCTTAATTCAGGCAATATAACTGAAAAAGAATTTGGTGTATGCGCAAAATCATTAATCACCATAAAATCGTTATTGTAAATAACATCCTGCCTACCAGCTGGTGGCTTAAAACTTAACAAACCTTTTCGAATAGATATATCAGGAATATGGAACTGCTGCAAAACAGCGATTGCTGCAAGACAATTATATTTGTTAAACTGTCCAAGAAGTTTTGTTTGAAAAGGAAAAACATGAGGATTGATATCACTGTCTTTTTTTAGTCCATAGGTTAGTAATTTGTTATGAAAATGCCTTAGCTCATGTTTTTTTAACAATAAATATGATTTGTCATCTTTATTAAGAATGGCTATTCTCGCTTTTTTTAATAATTTTGCTTTCGCTTTTACATAATTTTTATAAGTCTTATGATAATCTAAATGTTCACGGGAGATATTAGTTACGACACCTACATCAATATGGACACCATGAGCACGATATTGATCTAAAGCATGAGATGTCATTTCCAAAACAATATATTTCACACCTGCTTTCTTTGCTTTGCGGATATATGATTGAATAACAAAACTACCAGGGGTCGTTACATGAAATGCCAAATCAAACTTTTTTCCATCAATGACGGCACCAACACTTGATATAACTGCAGCCTTTATACCAGCTTCATGCAAAAGATGATAAATAAGATTTACTGTCGTTGTTTTTCCGTCTGTACCAGTAACACCGATAATTTTTATTCCTCGTGAGGGAAAACCGTAGATAATATTGGCGATAATTGCCTGTTGAAGATGATAAATATTTTTGGTTTTCTGCCACATCTATCTATGTATTATACGCAAAAATGCAATTACTTCAAATAGCTATGTAATATAAGCTTGATTTTATCATAATGAATATACACTATATAAATAGTAACAAAGAGCAAGCCTGGAAAAACTCCAAAACGTTCTACAACACCACCGGTTTGAATCCTAAATACTTTAATTGGCGGTATACCAAACTTAAATGGAATAGGTAACAGCCAAGGAACTCCTTCTGTTGTAAAAGTATCCATTATCAAATGTGAGCTAAAACCAATCATGAATGCCCACCAGATAATTTGCATATTTAAATGAGGAAAACTAGGCATCAACACTTGAAGAATATAATGAAAGATATAACCAAAAACAAAAGCTCCTAAAAGAGAATGAGATAAAAACCGATGGCCACCTAGAAATTTATCAAACGTTTTCCCTACATACTTACCAATCGGCAAATTTTTCCAAAAAGGCGCCGTAGGCTGATCTATATCAGGTGCTATACCACCCACTAAATTGGCAACAACTGCGACAATTCCCGTTGCTAGAGTAACATGTGGAATTGACTGTGTAACAACAATAGTAGTCAATGCTGCAAAGGCTGCCATATCGTGTGTCCGACCTGTCATATAAATATTAGTATACCAAACTTTGCAAGAATTAAACTAGTTCTGATATGATGATCTAATGAAAGTTTGGAACAAAACAAGAAACACTACACTTGCCAAACAACTTATCATACCCCAAAAATTACTTGATCAATCATTTGGATTATTAAAATATAAAACACCTGTTGCAATGTTACTTCAAACCCATTTTGGCATTCATACTTTCGGCATGCATTATCCTATTGATGTGCTAATTTTAAACAAGAATAAACAAATAGTTGCAGTGGGAGAAAATATTAAACCAAATAGGATTTTTCTTTGGAATCCTCAATATGAAACTGTCCTTGAACTCCCTCCAGGTACAATAGAAAGAACTAAAACAAAAAATAGAGACAAACTTTTATTAATAAATTAGAGCAATTGCTTGAAAAATGATGCTACAATGAGTTCCGAGTATAAAATTATAATAGATAAATAAAACTGTTATACTAGTATGCTATACTATACTCTAACTATATGAAACCAATTATTACTTATGACGATTTTGTAAAACTTGACCTTCGCGTCGGTACAGTCATCAACTGTGAAGAAAAAGAAGGGTCAGATAAACTTCTACGTCTTACTGTTGATTTCGGAGAAGAAGGAACGCGCAATATCCTATCAGGAATTAAACAATGGTACAAGCCTTCTGATCTTAAAGATAAACAATTTATTTTTGTCTTTAATCTAGCACCAAGAAAAATGATGGGAGAAGAATCACAAGGCATGATTCTCGCGGCTGATGGAAAAAAGCCATCACCACTCAAACCACGAACAAAAACACAATCTGGAGCTAAAGTCCTCTAAAGAATCCCTTTATAATTACTCGTTCGGAGGAATTCCATAATATGTGAAAATATCCTTTGCCACTGTAAAAAAAATCGGAGCAGCAGTCTCTGCTCCATAAATCGAAGCCGATGGCTGATTAAGCACCACTAGCATTATAAACTTTGGATCATTCGCTGGCGCAAATCCTACAAATGACGCGATCGTTTTTGTAGGGTCATAATGTCCTGCAACAGGAATCTGAGCAGTACCTGTTTTACCAGCGATATCATATCCTTTTAACCGAGCAAATTTTGCTTCTCCATTATTCACAGCATTCACCATAATTTGCGTCATCACTTGAGCTGTTGTTTGAGAAATTGGTTGATCAATTATTTTTGGAGGAATAGAAATAGTTTGTCCATCAGGTGTTTGGACAGCAGCAACAATATGTGGCTCCATTCGTTTACCATTATTTGCGATAGCACTGATAGCATCAAGCAGTTCAATCGGAGTAACGATTATACCTTGGCCAAAAGTCGCAGTTGCCAAATCGATCGGATACCATTCATTTCTGGGATGAATCGCAGGCGCTTCTTCTCCTTGTAAATCAATTCCAGTCGTATTCCCAATACCATATCTCTGTAAATAATCAAGCATATGATTAAGTCCTAATTTTTGTCCGATAAATACCATACCTGTATTATCGGAATGAACAATAACATCTGTCATTGTAGTGTTAGGAGAATAATGATCGTCCCATGTATGAATAGCATAGCCACCGATCTGCACAGGACCACTACAGATAGTACATCGGGTATCAGGTTTAACAAGACCTTCGTTCATAGCAGCTGCCATAATCAGAGGTTTAAATGTTGATCCCGGCTCATAAGCACTTGTGATAAAAGGATTTGCATAGAAGGACTCAGGAGAATCTTGATAATGCGCAGGATCAAATTCTGGGAATGAAGACATTGCTAAAATTCCTCCTGTTTTAGGATCCATCACGGCAGCCATGCCACTTTTTGCTCCATACGTCTCAATACCTTTCTTTAACTCTGTATCCAGCATGAATTGTATTCTACGATCAATATTTAAAATGAGAGTACGACCGTCTACTTTTACCGTGCTGTCATTCATTTTTGCAAGAATTGGATGACCTCCTGCATCATGGACAACAATAGCAAATCCATTTTTACCACTTAATAAACGATTATAATAACCCTCAAGCCCAAAATATCCTTTGTCATTACCGCTTTCATCTTTTCCAACAAAGCCAAGAAGTTGTGCAGCCATTGACGCTTCAGGATAAAATCTAACAGTATGCTCTTCGAAACCAATACCAGGTAATTTCTGAGCATCAATTTTATCCTTTACGCTATTATCTATAGCTGATTTAATCGGAACCCAAAATTTATTCTCAGAAAGTAACGCACTAACAGTTGCATTTTTAATATCGAGCAATTTCCCAAGTACATCTGACTCACTCACCTTATCTTTTACAACCTTAGGATTTGCATAGACGAGATAGGCAAGTTTATTTGCTGTTATAGTGAAGCCATCAGATGTTTTAATTTCGCCCCGTTGTGCTTGAGATACAACTTGTTCATCATATTGTGCTTGTCCAATCGCTGATAATTCTTGTGCGCGAACCACCTGCCAATAAAAAAGCCTAATTATAATTAAAGCAAAAAGCAGTAAAAAAAAGAATAATGTAAATCGATAACGCCAATTCATATAACAAGTGTATCAAACCCATTAGTAGTATCAAAATACTTTTATCGTAGTGCCAACGGTAAGGGAGCTGAGAGGTCTATATCAGATTTAACAGGAACATATCCTATTTTTTTTGCTTTTGAGGCTATATTCGTATATGCAGCTGCTTGTAAATATTTTACCTTTAAAATTTCATTTTGTTTATTGTAAGAATCAATTTCATTTTGGATATCAACGAGCTTAATCCCAGTTGTTGAGATACTATTTATCATGCTTATTCTCACCAATAACAATACAACGATGATAATACCTAAAAAGCTTATGAGTAATAATGGTTTTTTCATATTTTTTCAAAAACTCGTAATTTTGAGCTCCTCGCTCTACTATTTGTAACAATTTCCTCCTCACATGGAACTATTGGTTTCTTCGTCATAATTTTCCCCAACCCTGCTTCAGCAAATTCTAAAAATGCTCTTTTTACAATCCTATCCTCCAAAGAATGGAAAGAGATAATTATTAATCTTCCACCGCTCTCAAGTAAAGATACTGCTTTCGGTAATAATTCTATTAAACTATCAAGCTCGTCATTAACAACAATTCGCAGTGCCTGAAATACCTTTGTCGACGGATTAATTCCCTTTTTACTAAAAGGTACTGCTTTTCTAATAATGTCGGATAGTTCCGTTGTCGTCTCAATTCTTTTTTTCTTCCGAGCCTCTACGATATGAGAAGCTATAAGACGAGCAAATGATTCTTCACCAAATTTAGTGAATAAGTCATATAATTCATTTTTCGTTAATACATTTACTAAATCTCCTGCTTTGACTTGTAACTCCTTGTCCATTCGCATATCTAAAGGACCTTCTTTTTGAAAGCTAAATCCTCTTTCAGCCTCATCCAAATGATGACTTGAGACACCAAGATCCAGTAAAATTCCTGTGACCTGCTCAAACCCATTAGCTTTCGCTATCGTGTCAATATGCTTAAAATTCTCTTTTATTAAAATTAGATCAGTTCCAATTTTCAAATCATTAAACTTCAATCCTAAATCTTTCCTGACAAACTCCAATGCATCCTCATCTACATCGATTCCTAAAACTCTTCCCCCTCGTTTTAAAATTTCAGATGTGTGTCCTCCGCCACCAAGTGTGCCGTCAATATATCTTTTTCCAGTTTTTACCTTTAGTTGTTCAAGTGTTTCTTGTAAAAGTACGCTAGTATGATAAATATTCATTATATTATTCTATGGGCAAGAGGTTATTCCTGTTCGTTCAATTTATCTGCAATCGATTCAATATTCTTCGCTAACTCTTGTTGATGCTCTTCCCAACTCTTTTTATCCCACAGCTCGACAAATCGCTGTATGCCTAAAAAGATCACTTCCGAATCAATATGGGCAAAAGCTCGCAAATATTCAGGAATAACAAATCTACCTTTCTGATCTAACTCAATATATGACGCATTCCCAAGTAAAAACCTTTGTAATTCACGCGTTGACTTATTTGTAAACGGCTTGCCCTCAGTCCCCTCCAATAATATCTTCCAGTTATCTTCAGAGACGATTAATAAACAATTCTCAAATCCTTTCGTAATAATCAATTTTTCTCCGAGAATATCTCTGATTTTTTTTGGTAGCCCTGCTTGATGCTTCTCACCAATCTTACTTTCGTACTGCCCGATCAACATATAATCATTATAAACAAATCTCCTACTTTTTCCTACTTTTTACTACCTTATTCTATTTTAACGTTCCGGGAAAAGATGTCAACTGGTTGGAATGATTATCTAGTGTGTTCTCACTAAAAGGCATACAGTATGTAGTGTTTAAATATGTAAGAAAATGGTAAGAAAAGATGGATTATAAAAGACGATTAATAAATGAATAGTTAGAGGCTCAGTTTATCTTGCACTTGATATACTTTATTATTTGTCTTTGTAATTTTAAGAGTAATACTGACAGAAGTAACACCAGTATCATACCGTACTATATTGGCCGACTGGCTTCCAAGAATAAGCCAGCTCGACTGGTAATTTGAAGACCCAGATGAGATATTTGCCTGACCAGTTATACCACGTTGTACTGTAGCATCGCTTCCTTCACTTCGCTCGCGTGCAGTAGAATTAGCGTCATAGGTCAGCGCATATTCTATTGCTTTGATATCTGAGGCATTTGAGATAAAAAATCTCACTTTTTTCTTATCAGACGAATCTTCCAATTTAAGTCCAATTGCAGATGGAGAAACCGTTTGTACAGTGTTAGCGGTGACAGTCTGATCTTGGCTTTGTTGGTTATTTGAATTTGCAGCAAACATAAAGTAGCCTCCAACACCAATAATTACAAGAAGAATAACAATAAGAGCAATCTGAACTTTACGTTTTTTAAACATACTATTGATTAGCATATCCTAACACAACATTACCTGTCAAGATTCTAAAAGGATGATGAGATTAACGATATTTATACCAACTTTTTTGTAAAGTATGTAGTTAAATCGTTAATAGTGATTCGTTCCTGTTGCATAGTATCTCGATCTCGCACTGTAACAGTTTCATTATCAAGTGTCTCAAAATCAATTGTCACACACCAAGGCGTCCCGATCTCATCTTGTGAGAGATAACGTTTCCCAATATTTCCACGATCATCAAATGCAGTCATAAATTCAGGGCTAAGTAAAGCGAATACCTCTTGTGCTTTAGAAACTAATTCTTCTTTATTTGCAAGCAACGGAAAAACTGCAATTTTATACGGAGCTAGCTTGGGAGCAATTTTCAATACAATGCGTTTTTCTTCCTCAGTGTACGCATCCGCCAGTACCATTAATAATAGACGGTTAATCCCAACTGCTGGCTCAATCACATGAGGAAGTACTTTCTTTCCTGTTTTTGGATCGACAATCGTAAGATCTTTCATTGATGCTTCCTGATGTTTAGTCAAATCATAATTGGTCCGGTATGCCAATCCCCACAATTCTTTAAATCCAAAAGGGAATTTGTATTCCAAATCCTCTGTCCGCTTGCTATAAAATGATCGTTCCTCATCAGGATGTGCACGCCATCGTAAGTTTTCTTTTTTAATACCCAATTCTTTCGTGACAAAGTTATCCATTGCTCCTTTCCATTGTTCATAAAGCGATTCCCATTTCGTCTCATCAGGATCAAAAAAGTATTCAATTTCACCTTGCTCAAATTCAATTGTCCGAAAAATAGAATTTCCTGGTGTTATTTCATTACGGAAACTTTTTCCAAGCTGAGCAATACCAAAAGGCAATCGGACACGAGTTGAATTAATAACATTATGAAAATTAGTAAAAATTAACTGAGCTGTCTCTCCACGCAGATATCCCATCCCACCTTCTCCTTCAACGATGCCAAGTTGTATAGGGAATAGTAAATTAAATTTACGGACTTTCGTCCAATTATGCTTTCCACAACTTGGACATATAATATTAAATCCTTCAATCAGAGAGGTAAGTTTTTCGTCACTTAATCCTTCAACTTTACCTGTTGCCTGTACTTTTTTTAATTCGTCATCAGAAATTGCTGGTTGAGATGCAAACGACTGTTTTTCATGAGGTATACTTTCTAAATAATTCTCAATTAAATGATCTGCCCGCATTCGAGCATGGCAATTCTTACAGTCCACCATGGCATCAACAAAACCTGAGACGTGACCTGATGCTTCCCAAATCTTGTGATGGGAAATAATACTTCCATCAAGTCCTACCATATCAGGACGGGTTTGCACAAAATACTTCCACCAAAGATTTTTGATGTTCCTAAGCAATTCTGCACCGACAGGACCATAATCATAAGTGTTTGCTAATCCACCATATAATTCAGACCCTGGGTAAATAAATCCACGACGCTTTGCGAGGGAAACAATTTTATCCATAATAGTTGCAGTCTCAGCCATAAAAGTATTATAGCAGAAAAAAATGAAGATAAAACTTATTAGATTATTGCAGTTTGGCAAAAATGGAACGGCTTTTGAGCTTGCGTTCAAGAATATTTTCAATCATGTCATGGGTATTAAATTGATTGACAACCGTATCATTTTTATCCCAATAACCAAGGTCTGAAAGAATCGATGATTCAAAATATTCCAATATCCCACTTTTATGAGTAGCTAATCGAGGTGAATCAACTACCTCAATACCAAATGTCCCCAAAGTATAATCATCTATTTCTTGTGTTGCGTAGTGGGGCCTATAAACTTCATTTTGTTGTGATAATTCTCTTAACGTCTTTTGCAAAAGCTCAAATACCTTACCATTTTCCTGATTATCAGGACAGAGTCCATCAACCAGCTCACACAAATGATAAGCTAATCCAATTTTTTCAAAATTCTCTTTAATTGACGAGAAATCATCAATCATTTTTGCTTCCGTCAAAATAGCAAAAGTATTACCCTTATAAAGATGCAATACTGTATGATTAAGTAGTTCGATATGTGCAGCACGACGGCTGGTAATTTTTCGTACGCCAGCAGCTCTTATTTGGATTTTGCCGTAATCACGAGTCATCACTGTAATAATGCGATCTGCTTCGTTAAAATTGCGACGTTTGATAACGATTCCTTCAGTCCTAAAGTTTCTCATAGAAAGAAAAGTTTTATTAAGCTATTTTAAAACTTAACCTGTGTCGTTTTATCAGTGGTGAGAGTGAAAGTATCGACTGTATTACCGTTTACCATCATATTATATTGATTATTGGTAGCACCAGGTTGTTTCTGAATCATAACAGGAAGCGGTGAACCTGATTTTAACTTAAATGGCAATGTATAAGTAAGTGTAACTGTGTTGAAGCCTTCTGTTCTCACAGTAACAAATCCTTCAAAGACGGTCTTACCAAGATCATTGTGGGTTGAAATCTTTACTTGTGATCCAGTACTGCTCGTCAACTGACTTCCTTCAGGAACATATACGCGCAACCAATCACGATATTCTGCATTTAAACAAAGCCCTCCTGATTTAAGACTACAATCCGAAGGAGGATAGGGATTTTTATAATGAATCGTCACCGTTTTTGTAATCGTTCCATCATTTGCTAAACTATATGCGTTATCTACAGACTCTTGCATAAAAATATTAACTTTTGCTCCTGAAAAATTCGTATCATTAATATGTAAATAGTCTCCATCAAAAGGCTTGATACGTCCTGCAGCATTGAGTGCTTCAATTCCCTGTTGTGCCTGATCATCATAGAGATCATAAAGAATATCCTTTTGGCTTGTCTGCATAATCATTGTTTGAAGAAGTGGCCCCCAATATTTCTTTGGTGAGGATGTTAATGACTTCACCATAATTGCTGACATAAGATCTCCAATCAAACTCTTTCGTTCTGTTTTGACATACCCTACAGGACGAGAAATATTATTTTCTAATTGGTAGATAACTTGTGGACAATCACAATGTGGATCCTTATCAGTTGTGAATGTTTGACCATCCGCCTGAACTTGATTATCAAGAATCTTAATAGTTGAGACAAGCACATTGGTATCAATCGCAATGATACCATTGACATCTTGTTTCAAACCAGCTTTGTCATACATTGACCTAAATGTTTTCATAGAGACCATAAAATCAGGAGACAAATTACTATCCCGCAGGTTATATTCGTATACACCTGGAAAGTATTTCAAAATAGGCGCTGGTGCTGGTGGTTTATTTGGAATGGAATCATCAAGTGTATAAATATTTTCAGATTTTTCTATAGAAATGCTTCCTTGATCAATTTTAACTATGGCATATGCTGTAATAAATCCTCCCGTTGGACGAAGTTCTTTATCGTTTTGGAAAAGAATAAGATAGTATTTCGGTTGGTTAGATCCAAGAAGATTTGGTAATGTCTTAATCAACGGTTTGGCATCAGTCACCCCAACGGCACTTTCATCTGTAAATGTCTTCAATCCAATCAACTGAGTCTTAACTGTTTTTCCAAAGAGAAACGTTGGATAATGGTTAGGATCTACCTGATCCATTTCCTTCTTCATAACATCAAGAGATATTTGAATCTTGTCAATCTGTGGCGTAATTTTTCCTAAACTTAAGACAGCAGTCTTAATTCTATCAGATGTCGAAACTCCTGCAGGATTACCTGTTCCTTTTAACCCTAAGACATCGGCATAAGGTTTCAAAGAGGCAGTAATAATTTGTGCGCTATCTAATCCACTTGATGCTGCATTCATTAAATGATCAGCATCGCTGTAATACCAATTGACAATCGGAATAAGTTTCAATGGTAAAAGAAAATGAAAATTTGTCTTTGTCTTATTAAGTAGGGTTTGTGTCTTTGTGATCTCGTCTGATGCCAAACTGACATTTTGCTGTTTAACGGCAGTGGCAATAAGCTTTGCTTCACGATATGTTGCCAAACCAGACTTATATGCTGCATATGCAGGAATACTTATAAGAACAACAAGCAGAACAACTACTCCAAGCGTAATAAGATGCCTTCGTGAGATTTTAAAATTAGCGTTAATCTTTTTTTTTCTTTTTGGCATAACTATCGTACTATTACTTTTTGCGAAATCCGGCGTGCTTTTTATACTAGTACTTACTGCTGCTTCCGCATTTAGATTAGAACTCTTCTTATCATTAAATTCAATTTTATCAAATCCTGACATTGTGCAATATATATAATAGCCAAGTTACCTATTATTTGTCAAACTGACAAGACTATAATGCTCCTTTACCTGAAATCATTGCCCATGGTGTTTTAAAAATGATCCAGAGATCTAAAAAGATTGATTCTTTTCTAGCATAGTTTGCATCCATTTGAATTCGTTTATCAAATTTCACTTCGCTTCTGCCACTGACCTGCCAATAACCGGTAATACCAGGTTTAACAGATAACACTTCCTTTACTAATTCTTGTGTTTGGGGATAAATTTTCTGTTGTTTTTCCAATTCTTCTGGATAATACGGACGTGGTCCAACCAAACTCATTTCACCTTTCAATACATTCAAAAGTTGAGGAATTTCATCAAGTGAATACTTGCGAATAAATTTCCCAACGCGCGTAATTCGAGGATCGTTCTTAATCTTATAATTGCCACCTTGCTGTTGTTCTTCATATGCAGCCTTAAATTTCGGGTCAGTCTTCAACAAATAATATGCATGCACAATCATAGATCGAAATTTATAAGGATAAAAATATCTGTTATTCTTTCCAACTCTTCTTGGTGTATCTGCCAAAATAGAACCACTAGAATCAAGCTTAATTGCAACCGCAACCGAAAAAATTATTGGTGAAAAAATAATTAAAAGGAAAACGGAAGAGACGATATCAATAAGTCTTTTGGTACAAATATAAAATATGCTTTTTTTTATTATCTGAGCCATGTTTTAAGCCAGGTGCTCGTAGTCAGTACCATTAAGACTTTGTACAAATTTCTTAATTTTTGGCACTGAATCTTTCGGACAAATTAAAATAACATCATCCATACTCACGACCACTAGACCTTCTAAGTCTATCCCGACAATAAGTTGCTTTGTTTCATTATGGAGAATCGAATCCCGACAGTCTTCCAAAAGGATTTTCCCCTTCGTTACATTTGCTTCTACCTTATCACTTAATGCTTCCTTCAATGCCTCCCATGCCCCAATATCGCTCCATTCAATATCCGCAGAAATAACAAGACCAACTTTTGGATCTATTTTTTCAAGAATTGCGTTATCAAAGGAAATCTTTTCGAGTGTTGGATAAACTTCAGCAAGTACTTTTTCATAATCAGTTGTTCCAAATACATCTTGAATCTTCTTCAATTTTGTATATAACTCTGGAGAAAATTCTTCAAACAATTTCCAGAGAAAACGTGGTGTTGTCGCAAAATACCCTAAATTCCATGCATGTTTGCCATCATTTAACCATTCTTGTGCTTTTTCAAGAGGCGGACGATATTGAAAGCTGGTAAATTCATGAATAGGGAGATTATCAATAATTTCAGTTTGTTTACCAAATTCAATATAACCCAAATTCTGATTAGCAAAACGCGGTTTCTGGCCGATAAAAACAATCCGGTTTGGATCTCTTTGAATCAACTTTTCAGCTGTCCTGAGCATTTTTCTAAATAATGCTTCTTTTTTAACCAGATGGTCACTTCCCCACAATAGTACTAAGGGCTCATCAGGATTAATTTTCACCATTTGCGCAACTACTAAACCTACAGCGGGTCCGACATCCCGCATTTCTGGTTCGACAATGACATTATCTGTTGGAAGTTCGGGAAGTTGTTCGGAAATAAGTGAAGCGTATTGCTTACCGGTTGATATATATATATCCTTCCAGTTAAATTCTGGAAATAACTTATGAACAGCTATTTGCACCATGGATCTATCTGCAATAATTTTACCGAATTGTTTCGGTGCATTCTTCCTGGAAAGTGGCCATAAACGGCTTCCAACGCCTCCTGCAAATAATACAATCTTCATAGGGACTCTACTATTATTATAGTATTAAACTAATTGATGTACAAGTTTTAAAAATGCTGTTTTAAAACTGTTCTGACTGAACTGTCGGGCATTTTTTTTACTTACGGCAGGATCAAAATGCATATTCTCAAAAGTTAATAATGCATGTATCAATGAATCCTTTGTTTGTTTATCAAAAAAAATGCCAGTTTTCCCCTCTTTAACTGTTTCTAAAGCACCTCCACCACGAAATGCAATAACAGGCTTACCGAATGATTGTGCTTCAACTATCGTCAATCCAAAATCTTCAATAGCTGGAAAAAGTAACGCTCGACAGTTCTGATAATATTTGACAAGTTGTGTATCATCCACATTCCCTATAAATTCGATCGTTGGACCAGCCATTTGCTCCAGCTCTTTTTTCCAGCTCCCCTCACCAATAATCTGCAAAGGCAATTTGAGTTCATTACATGCTTGTATTGCTAGATCAATCCGTTTGTACTTAGTAAACTTGGATAATCGAGATACGATGAGATAACCTTTCCCCTTTTTATTTTTTTTTAAGCTAGACCCTAGAAGTTCATTTTTAGAAGTTAACTCCACAGGTGGATAAATGATAAACGAATCGAGACCATAGTATTTTTTAATCCTGTCTTGTACTTCTTTTGATATTGCAACTAATCTATCGGGACGTTTTGCTGCTATTTGATCCCAGCTTTTTAAATAAGAAACAGCTGGAGAAGCAACCATTTTCAATACAGGATTTTTAAAATACTCATCATAGCCGCTCCAAAGATATCGTGTTGGCGTAAGACAATAACAAATATGTTTGGTTCCTGGCTTGGTGATAATTCCTTTTGCTGCCTCACTCGTCACAGATATTACTAATTCATACTCAGCAAAAGAAAATCTTTCAAATGCTATAGGCATGAGAAAAGGATAGAGCTCATGATTTGTAACGATATGAGAGAATTTTTGCAAAAAAGACGGATTGACATCAAACTCGTTTGCCCAATTTGCATGTTTCGGAGAATATACTGAGGTAAAAACTGGAGCTTTAGGGAATAATTTATGAAGCGCGAGTAAAACGCGTTCAGCACCCCCCCATTTATTTATCCGATCGTATACTAAAGCAACTTTCATATATTTTTAAGGTTTCTTCTGCCATCTTTCTCCAAGAAAAGATTAAGACATGCCTCTTCCCTTTTTCGACATAAATTTGAAATTTCTTCTTGTTCTCTAAAACTTCCCGTATTGTAACATGCACGGTATCAATCGCAAGAGGATCAAAATAAACCGCTGCATCACCATAAATTTCTTTCAGTGAGGGAATTGCTGATGCAAGAACAAGACAACCTGATTGCATTGCTTCCAAACCAGGCAGACCAAATCCTTCCATTAGAGAAGGCAAAATAAGTGCTTCTGCATGATGATATAATGATGTTAATTCTTCATCAGTGACGCTACCCATAAATATAATATTCTTTTCCAATTCCATATCAGTAACTTTTTGTGCAAGCCGTTCATAAAAATAATTTTTCTTGCCGACAAAAACTAATTTTACATTAGGATAATCTTTACTAACTAAGGCATACCCATCAATCAATTTCTCTAAATTCTTATGAGGATAGGCATTGCCGACATAGAGAAAATATTTTTCCTTTTCAAATGGCAATTTTCTTACTTCGAATTCAGCTTTTTTCTTTATTTTATCTTCCACTCCTTCATATGTAACTAAAACTTTATTCGATGAAACTCCTAAATGTTGCACAATTTCTTGTTTCGTTGCATGAGAGACTGTAAGTACTTTCTTAGCTTTCTGAGCTGCCTGTTTGATGACATACTTATATCCGAGCAACTTGAAATAATAAAGAGAAAAAGGAAGAGTTGAAGCTTTGCCAGTAGGATAGTGATTAATAATTAAATCGTGAATCGTAATAATAAATGGCCGATTGTAGAAAATGGGGACAGAAAAATATGGAAAATGAACAAGATCTAGATTCTCTTTTTCTAAAATTTGGGGGAACCGAAATTGTTCTTCAAACGTATGCCAATGAATATCGGTCTCAACAACTTGCCAATTTTCCTTGATTCTTAATTCTTGATTCTTGATTCCCTTACTGACAAACAGAACATAGTCATTCTTCTTATCAATCACTTGCAATTCATCAATAAGATTCCTGATGTATCGTCCAACACCAGTCTCATTCCAAAGTCTTGCATCAATCCCAATCCTCATGCATTTAGTATAGCATAGCCTTGGTATAGACTTCTTCTAACTTCTTCACTATTTCCTTCCACGTGTAATTTTTTTCAACCAATACTCGACCATTTTTACTAATCTTTCTATATAATTCATCATCTTCTAAAAGAAGTAACGTTTTTTCAGCAAGTTCTGTTGTTGTTTGTCCCACCTGAATATCCTCTCCGTCTTTCGCCCCTAGCGCATCAGCGCTCATTTGCATCGTCACCACTGGGATACCAGAAGACATAGCTTCTAAAATTTTATAGCTTGTTCCTCCACCAATTCGAATTGGGGCAAGCAAAACATCTGCTTTTTGAAAAATCTTTTCTGTAGATAAATGTGAGCTTTCTTCATCAAAAAATACACTAGCATCAGAGTTTAAACTTTTAATCGAATCAGGGATTTTTCTACCTACTATCCAGAGCTTTATAGTTCCTGATTCTTTAATCTTAGGCCAAATCTCTTTAATAATAAAAATTGCCGCGTCTCTATTTTGTATCCATTTAAAATCTCCCAAAAATAAAATCTTTTTCTCCTTTGCATCATTACTCTTACTGAAATTTTTAACCGTAAACTTATCAGTATCTACACCATTCGCTACGAGGAACGGGTTACATCCTACCTTCTTCATGATTTCTTGATCTTCCCGAGAAACTGCTATCAATGCACTTGCTTGTTTCCAAAAGTATTCTTCTTCCCGTTTAATCTTACTAATATCCATCTTTAAAAACGGTCGAAGGAAAACTGGTGCTCGCTGCATGAATTTTTGATAAACTTGATACTCAATATTATGATCAACCAAAACAATTGGCAAGGTCGTCGGAGGCATATTTTGTGTAACATAATATGTCTCAATATGAATAACATCAAAATGATTATGATTGAGCGTCTCTTGAATCTTTTGTTTAAAAACTTGATTGGTATGCCCTGTGATGAGAAATGAATGAGGTGATAAACCAGCTTTGAGTATATTAGAGATGCTCCACTGTCTTCTCCTTTTGACAGTTATCACATGCTTACAAATTTTTTTAACCTCAGTAATATCACTATTTGTTTGATGTGCTCGTTTTTCACAAATAAGCGTTATTTCATGTTTTGCAGAGAGCTCTTTAATCAAATTATACAATCTAACCTGGCCTCCAGAAAAAAGAGGGTAGGGAAGATATGAAGAAATTATGAGTACTTTCATATTATGATAATACGGGCGAAGCTTTCCTACTTACGCAATTCATTGAAAAAAGCTTCACATATTCTTAAAAGAGCCTGTGCACTAAAATGAATTAGGTATAAAGGAAAGTCGGGTCAAAACCCGTTGCATTATTTCTTATTCAAATCAAAAATAAGATATTGTTTTGTATATGCAATTACTTTATATTGCTTCGCAAAACTCATATCTTTTTGCGTTGGATTAACTAAGACTAAATAATTAGCACCCATTTTGTGAAGAGTCGCAACATCAAAGTCAAAACTCGCCCACCCTTGTCTATCAGTTTGATAAAGCAATGAACTGTCGCCATTATAGTTGGCAATAATCTTTGCATCTTTGGATGTCAATTGCTGAATAGCTTTCCCCGCTACGATAATTGATGGGTTATCAATATCAAAATAAGGTTGCACCTGTTGCCACCCAAACCAAAACCCGAGCAAAATAGCAATACTTACTATACCATAAGCAATACGTATTGAAATATATTTTTGAAGCAAAGAGAATGAAAAGGTAGCAC
>DATMOG010000063.1:0-10747 GCA_035568375.1 Candidatus Sulfotelmatobacter sp. | reverse complement strand
ACAGCAATGCCTCGGCTCCTTGATATGCAAATAGAGCCTTTTTTAGTCGCATCAACCGCAAATGTCATCGTCGGACAACGTCTCGTTCGAAAAATCTGTGACAGTTGTCGCGTATCATACACACAAGAAAAAAAAGATCTGCTAAAACAGATCCCGGAACAATTGATCAACAAATATATGGGGAAAACCAAAGAAATTCGCATGTATAAAGGAAAAGGATGCAAAGTATGTCATGAAACAGGTTATGTCGGTAGAATTGGCGTTTTTGAAGTTCTAGAAATAAGTGATTCTGTTAAAGAGCTTATTACCAATAAAGCCAATTCCGATACTATTAAGAAAAAAGCAATCGAAGAAGGAATGACAACGATGTTTGAAGATGGTCTATCAAAAGTACAGCAAGGAATAACAACTGTTGAGGAAATACTCCGTGCTACAAAATAATATGAATCTGTCTACACAAATTACTCTTTTTAGCAGCGTTGGCTATTTGGAGAAAGTACTATTTACCAAACACTTGGCAATAATGATTAAAAGTGGCATTCCCATAGGTGAGGCAATTGATATTATCAAACAACAAACAAAAAATTTTACTTTTCAAAAGATACTTACTCAAGTCTCAGCTGATATTACCAATGGTCAATCGCTGGAAAAAGCGTTAGAAAAACATCCAAAAGCTTTCGATTCATTTTATATAAACCTTATTCGCATTGGTGAAGAGTCAGGTAATCTTGAAAAAAATTTAGAGTATTTAGCGGTACAATTGAAAAAAAATTATGAATTTAAAAAAAAGGTGCGTGGAGCCTTATTATATCCTGAAATCGTCCTTCTCATAACCTTTATTGCAGGAGGAGCAATTAGTGTTTTTGTTTTGCCAAAATTAATTGACCTCTTTAGCCAACTGAACGTCAAACTGCCTTTAAGTACGCAAATTCTTCTTTTTATCGCAACGGTTATGAAACAATATGGCTATTTCATAATTGCAGGATTTATAGGACTTTTTATCGGTTTACGAGCAGCTATTAAGACACCCAAAATTAATCTCATATGGACGCGTCTTCTTTTATCTCTTCCCGTTCTTGGTGTTTTTTTACAAGATGTTGAATTAGGCTATTTCAGCCGTAATGTGGGTATTATGCTCAAAAGTGGTCTTACTATCACAACAGCACTTTTTGCTCAACATCGAGCAACTACAAATGTAGTCTTTAAAGCATATATTAAAAAAATCGCTGAAGATGTTGAAAAAGGAAAAACTATTAGTGATGTACTACAAAAAAATAATTTCCCGTATGTTCCATCACTTCTTATAAAAATGATTGGAGTGGGTGAAAAAACGGGAAACCTTGACGAATCTCTTATTTATTTAGGCGATTTTTTTGAAGAAGAAATTGACGAATATTCAAAAAATCTTGCCACAATTTTAGAACCGGTAATTCTAATATTCGTAGGTCTTGCTGTTGCATTTGTTGCGTTTGCCATAATTTCACCAATTTACCAACTCACAAATGGTATACACCAATAACATGAAACGTAATGGTTTTACTTTAATTGAACTTATCTTAGTTGTTTCTCTTATGATGCTTCTTGGTACACTGACAACAACATTTGCGGCTCGTTTTTTTACCCAAAATGGTGTATCCAATACAACAGATGAACTCATTGGCGATATTCGGCAAGCACAAATGAACGCTATGATGGGAAAACAAAACAGCAATTGGGGTATCGACTATGCATCAAATACCATAACACTGTATAAAGGAACTTCTTTTGCAGCACGATCGACAGCGCTTGATACAAAATTTAGTGTAAATTCAAGCGTAAGCATTACTGGTTTTTCTGATTTAAATTTTTTTCGCATGACCGGCACTTCAAGTGCTACACCCACTATCTCAGTTAGTGGAAGCGGTGAGACAAAAACAATTACCGTAAATAGCCAAGGAGTCGCGACAAGATGAAAGAGTTACAAAAAGGGTTTTCTATCATTGAAGTTATTATTGCTTCTGCTGTTTTTGTCACTTTTGCATCCGGTGCAGTTGTTGCCATTATCTCAGCAATTAATACTAATCGATTAGGAGCTGAGCAAACGATTGCAAATCAATATACATCAGAAGGTCTTGACGCAGTAAGATCAATAAAAAATCAAGCATGGACAACACTAATTAGTAAAACAGATACAGGTAATACCGGAATTACCAATGGAAGTGGAGTATGGGCTTTTAATGGGACAAGCAACACACTTGCTTCTGATAATAGATTTACGAGAACAATTGCTATTACAACTGCACAACGTGATAGTAGTGGAAATATTACAACAGGTATTAGTCCGGTAGGTTTAAATACGAAAGGAAGTAATCTCGATAATGGAGATGCAAATGCAATAAACGGATCAAAGTATACAACCGGCGCGACTGCGGGCTCAATAACATCAATGAGTGTCTATGTCGGACCACCAGTAGCAAGCTCACCCAATAATCAATTTCAACTTGCAATTTATACTGATAATAGTGGCAATCCGGGTAATTTTATTGCACAATCAACTACCGGTACATTAACAGCAAATGGATGGAATACAGTCTCGATTAGTGCATACCTTGATCCAAATACATCCTATTGGTTCTTTTATAACACAAATGGTCTCACAACATCTGATAATAATGTTTATTATAATCCAGTTGGGTCAGGTTTTTATCAAGCCGGAGTATCATTTGGGACATGGCAGACAACAATAACAGTAAGTAATGGAACGACGGCTTCAGTAACATTTTCAATCTATGCAACCTTTGGTGACCCTAATACAAGAAAGGTAACCTCAACTACAACATGGAATTTTAATAGCGCAAGACAGAATTCAGTAGTGTTATCCGAATATATGACCAACTGGAAACTAAAAAAAGGAGGTATGTTGGCCTATGCAGATACGACTACAGGTGCAAATGCTATTCTTACAAAAACATTTAATGCCACTACGAATATCTGGAGTAGTACGTCAACGTTATTTCCCGATGGATCATCTTCAAGTAGTAATGCGCTAGAGATAATGCATATGTATTCATCAAATATGCGCAATGAAAAAATTATTGTATCAAGACACTCTAATAGTTCGACAACACAAACAAATATATATGCTTCTGTTTGGAACGGGTCAACATGGACGAAACAAACGCTTGCAACATGGTCAGCTACCTCAGCAAATGACTTTTTGAATTTCGATGGTACCTATTTAAATAACGGTGATTTTATGGTCGTCTACTCTGATAATACAACAACACCAAAATTTAGAATATGGAATGGATCAGCATGGAGTGCACAACTTTCCGTTGGCTCAAGTACATTAACAGGAGTCCCAAACTGGATTGTCCTTGGTCAACGACCAGGAACTAATCAAGTTATGGCTGCGTTTCTCACAGCGAGTAGTAATACTCAAACATATTATTATAACGGAAATGCTACTTATGCAGCAGCAAATTGGGGCGTTTTCACTACCCATTCGACACTTACTCCATCAACTGCAAAGCGTATTATTGATTTCGCCTTTAGTCCTAATACAACAACTACCGGTGCACTTATCTATGCAACCAGTACAACGGCTAAAAACTTGACTGTCAGGATGTTTGTCGCTAGTGGAGCTGATGGCTCTGGAACTGGCACGTGGGGTACTGCGACCAATGCTGGTACAGCACAAACCAATAACCTTGGTGCAATGGGTATTAAAGCTCGCCCAACTGCCGCTGAATTTCATGCGTGTAATAAAGACGGTGCATCAACCCCAACAATTGTTTGCTACAAAATTATATTCTCCGGAAGTGTTCCAACAATTGCTGCCCCAGTAACCGTTGCTTCAGCTACAGATACTGGAACGCAAAAAAGCTCTGACATTAGCTGGAAAAATATAACAGGTGATATATTACTCAATGTTTATTCTGATAATACAACCATACCAAAATTCAAAAAATTCACGGCAAATTCTGCTACATGGGATTCGAGTGCAACATCAATTACTACGACAGGTTCACCTGGTGTGTTTAAAACCGTACATATTATCTCTCAAGATCAAGGAGATGATATGCTGATTCTCTTTGCTGATGCGAATCTAAGTCTTTACAGTATTTTTTGGCAAGGATCCGGCAATGCAATGTATACAACCCCTGCAGCTAAAGCCTATACAGCTCACGGTACACATGGCGTTGCAACTGCAAATTTTTGGTACGACTTTGCGTGGGATAAATTTTAAAAGAGAGATCATGAATCACTTATTACAACAAAATACTAAAAAGCTAACCGAAAAAGGCTTTACGTTTATCGAGGCTATTCTCTATGTATCGATACTTTCTCTTATTCTCACAGCACTTATCCCATTCACATGGGATATTATTGAGACAGGCAGTCAAAGTGCCATCGAGCAGGAGATAAGTTCAAATGCTCGCTATATCAGTGAACAAATAAAATATCAGATACGAAATGCAAGCGGGATAAACAGCGTTTCGTCATCAAGTATCTCTCTTTCTGAAACAATAAATGCATTAAACCCTACTGTTATTACATGGACAGCTCCAAACGTAACAATCAAACAAGGAACTGGGGCAACAATACAACTCAATTCCAATAACACCAATATTTCAAACTTCACTTTTACCAATAATACGTCAGGAGACAATGCAACAAAAAATATCTCATTCCTTTTTACAGCTCAACAATCATATACTGGCGCACGACGAGATTTTAGTTCATCAATAATAATCCAATCAAGTGCTGAGGTTCGAAGTAATTAATACTATGCAAAAACAAAATGGATTTATCGCTATCTCAATGGTTATTCTCTTGGTGGCGCTTGTTATTGCTATTTCGACAACGGTTGCTTTGCTTGCAGTTGGAGAAGCAGAATCTGCTCTGACATTAACAAATGGTGAATCAACATTGAGCTTTGTTGAGGGATGTACTGAAGATGCACTCCTTAAAGCCCGTGCCAATACGTCCTATGCTGGAGGTAATATAACCCGACCTGAAGGAACATGTACAGTCACAATCTCAAAAGCCGGAAGCATATGGACACTAACAGTTAGCACAACAGCGACAGTCTATGTTCGTACAATTCAAGTAGTCATTACACAAGATGGTTATGGAGATACTATATCAAGCTGGAGTGAAATATAATAGAATATCTATGTTTTTACTAATAAAACGTACAAAAGTAAAAAAACTTTTTCTCATACTAGTGATAGTTGGATTTCTAACGTATGTATCCTCGTTCACCAATCAATTTGTTTGGGATGATGATCATTTTTTTTACCAAAATATCCTTACACAAAACCTTTTTCATAGTATAGATATTTTTCTTTCAAATACAACAGCTGGTGCAGGCGTTGAGAGTAACTATTACAGACCACTAACAACATTTTCTTTTGCACTGGATCATGCTATTTGGGGATGGCAACCATTTGGATTACATCTGACAAATACATTTTTTCACATTGCAAATGGTATCCTCTTATTTCTTTTACTTCTAAAGCTTCGTTATAATAAAATAGCTTCTTTTCTTATCAGTTTGCTTTTTCTGATTCATCCGATTCAAACAGAAGCTGTCACATATTTAAGCTCTCGTGGTGATGTTTTCTATACATTTTTTTTGTTACTATCTTTATATTTATTCACGCTTGGACTCTATAATAAACACACAACCTTAACCATTTTTCAAAAAAAATATTCAATCTCAAAAAATGTACTACTTGTTATTTCTTTACTTCTTTTTCCGCTAAGTATTCTTTCTAAAGAAGGCGCACTCACAACAGTTCCTATGTATGCCGGTATTTTACTTGTATTTGCAATCCAAAAAAAGCTCTCAGTAAAAAAAGTACACGAATACTATAAAAATCATATACTTGTACTTTTACTTTTGATTCTTATAACAATAATTTATTTTATTCTACGACTAACTGTTCTTAATTTTACTAATAGTCTTAATTACAGCGGAGACCAAAGTATCTATGGTACACACCTTGCGGTTCGACTTATAACCTTTTTAAAAACAATTCCCATATATATCAGACTACTGCTTATACCTTATCCCTTGTATCTTGAACGAACAACAACAATTGTTACAACACTCATAAATCCCATTGTTATTACCAGTCTTATCATTCTCCTTGGAACACTCACACTAGGATTTCTTGAACTTCGCCGACAAAAAACAGTTTGGATTTTTTTTGCACTGATTCTTATTTTTTCAAATCTTCTTTCAGTTTCTGGCGTCATTCCTCAAACTGGACTGCTTCGAGAAAACTGGTTATATATGCCTATGATTGGATTCTATATGATCATATTTACCACTAGTTCAATATTTTTTTTACACTTTATTAAAAAACATAGTCAAATATTTTCTTTCATTCTTATACTTCTTTGCAGCATATTTATCATAATGACAATACAACAAAACTATAACTGGCGTAACAGAATTGCCTATTTCGAGCATAACTTACAATTTGTAGATACTGCACGTCTTCATCTAAATCTTGGGAATGCATATATTGGAGTAGGTAACTATACTAAGGCATTGTATCACTTACAACGAGCTGTCAAAATAGCCGACAGTTATCCACAAACTCACTATAATTTAGCAGCAGTATATTTGCATTATGGCAGAACAGATTTAGCAGAACAAGAATATCTCAAAAGCCTTGCTTTAGACCCAAATTTTTTATACACGTATCCTTTACTCATTAATTTATATGAGCAAAAAAACGAACCTACAAAGGCACTGCCATACACACAAAAACTTACAAAAATTTATCCTTCAGATTTAAAAATTGCTGTTCTCTATGCAAAAGAACTTTACCAAACAGGTAACCGAATAGAAGCTGAAAGAGCATTTAAGAAAGCACTAATACTTTCCCATAATGATCCCAAACTGCTAAAAGCAATTCAACAAACAAAATCTTCTTATTGACAAAAGGATTCTTGACGCATATTCTAATACTATGAGTAAAAAAATTGCTCCACACAAATCACATTCTTTTACAAAATTGCTTCTTGTTCTTGCATTACTCTTATCATTTGTATCCATCTACGCTGTTCTTCATATGGAAACTGAAATGGATCAAATGTCTCTCTCCTACCAAATTGCTCTTTCACAGTCTGCTTATGCGCAAGAATGTGTGCAGAAACAAAAATAGTTATCGTTGGGGTAATATTATTGGTACTTGACAACAACACAGGAAACTTTTACTCTTAATTATAGAGAAACAAAAAAATGAAAACTGCTCACAAACAATATCTCTCCTCAAAGGAAAAAGGATTTACATTAATTGAACTTTTAGTTGTTATTACTATAATAGCAGCACTTGCGATAACCGTCTTTGTAGCTTTAAATCCAGCTGGCCGATTAAGTAATGCCCGTGACGCTCGAAGAACTGCAGATGTTGATACGATGTTAACTGCTATACATGCATCCATAGTTGACAATAAGGGGACAGCACCGGCAGGTCTTTCAACCGTTGAACAACAACTAGGTACAGCAACAACAGGATGTGCCATTGCAACTGGAGGATGCACAGTAACAGCGGTTGCTTGTCTTGATCTAACAACACCATTAGTAAAATATTTAAAATCAATTCCTCTTGATCCGAAAACTGGTACAGCAGGAATAACAGGGTATGATGCTGTACAAGATTCAAACGGAATTGTTACAATTCGAGCTTGCGGAACAGAAGGAACAAACAATATTTCTTCTTCACGTTAAAAAATAATTTATACTTCTTGAATTCTTTATAAATACTATCTATCATAAGTAAAATACAGTATGAAGAAAAAAAGAACTTCACGAGTAGTTATTGTAATGCCTGGTTTTAATGTCGCAAGAACGATTAAAGATACATATAGTGAAATTCCTCTACAATTTCGCAAACATATCATTTTTGTTGATAATAATAGCTCAGATAATAGTGTAAATATTGCCAAAAAACTTGGTATGCAAACATTTATCCATCCTCAAAATCTTGGTTATGGAGGGAGTCAAAAAACGTGCTACTGGGAAGCGCTTAAATATAAACCAGATGTTATAGTTATGCTTCATCCAGATTATCAATACGACGGGAGCAAAATACCTGACTTAATCCAACCAATCCTTAACGGCAAGTATGACTTTATGTTTGGTAGTCGCATGCAAAATAAAACTGATGCGAGAAAGGGTGGCATGCCAACTATTAAATTTTACATCAATCGAATCGTCTGTTGGATTGAAAATAAGCTTCTTGGTGTCACTTTTAGTGAACATTTTTCAGGCCTTCGGGCATATTCTCCTCGATTACTTCTCAATGTTCCTTTTCTCCGATTCTCAAATGATTTTGTATTTGATCAACAAATGGAAATTGCAGCAATTAGTTATGGCTTTGAAATAGGGGAAATAGCAATTCCAACTCGTTATCACGAAAGAGCCTCTTCCATTCAATTTCTGAAAGGAACGAAATTTCTTCTTGATACATTTTATTATTTATTGCTCTTTAAATTACATCAAATGAGACTCATTCACAGTAATCTCTTTTTACAAACCACTAAAACACTTTCTTGACATTTATTTCTATGTAAATTTGCTATAGTAAGAGTATATGTCTCTTTTTGAATCCAATAAAGCATTTTTGCTCTTAAGTAAAAATGGGTTGCAGCTCCTGACAAAATCACAAGAGCCTCAACAACTTATATTTCCACCTGAGGCTGTGAAGCATCAAGAAATTGTTGATAAACGGCTTTTTGAAAAACTACTTACTGACTTTTTTACGCAATTTAAAAAGTTTGATGGCGTGCTTCTTCTTACTGAAGATATTGTTTTCCAAAAACAATTACCTCAAACGGTTTCTCTAGAAAATTTGCAATTATTTTATGAAACTATTCCATTTTCAAAAAATTTAGTCGCCAAAAAAACGATACAAACATCACAAAATACTTTTCTCTTTGCAACAAATAGCGATTTATATCAAACAATTGTCCTTGTTGCAAAACAACGTCTATGGGAAATAAAAAAAGTATTACCAATAACAATATTTATACCTTATTTACAAGGACAAGGAATCTCTTACAAAACCCTTTCTCTGGCAATCCAACATAAAGAATTTCTAAACTTGGCAAATTTTCTCAACGAAGAAAAGTTAGAAAATTCTGAGAAACAAGAAAAAATAACAACGAATTCTATTACTTTAAAACAATATCTTATGCTTTTTGGAAGTGTACTCTTTTTACTTGGCGCACTTACAGTAGGTGCAATAAATTTAAATTTGCTTCCTTTTCAACAACAAAAGACCAATAGTATACCTGTGAAAAATTTAAATAAAAGTAATAAACCAACTATACAAATCACTTCTCCTCCTCCTACTGTAGATAAACAAATATTAGCTAAAAAAAATATAACACTCTATCTTGTTAACGGCTCAGGCATTAATGGGCAAGCTACCTTGCTAAAACAACATTTGGTTTCACTTGGTTATGTCAACATTCAAATTAGTAACGAACAAAATATTAATTCAAAAGATACAATCGTTATATTTTCTAATAATGTAAACAATAAGCTAAAAGAAGAAATAGTTACTGCATTGCAAAGCTTATTCACTCAAGTCAACTCGCAAGCTACAGCTTCAGCATCGACATACGATGTCTCTATCACTACTGGGGAGGTAATAAAATAAAATCTCCGCGCTAAAGACCGAAACTCTTTTTCCTCTACATGTTATCTGCTTGCTGAAAAAGGTTTCTACTTATAATCCTATTATAGCCCATTACTTCTGGCTCTACTTGTTGTAATTTTTTAAGAAATTCTTCGTAAGACATACGGTCAGGCGTACCAATATCTTCAATCTCTGGTATCCTTCCCCGAGACAGGGCTACCATTATAGCATGAGTTAAATCTGTATGCCATTGGAGCCCCACAACTTTACTATTTTTAATTCCAACTGCAGCTATCCCGTCTTCCTGGTCACGAGCTAATACATCCCAATCTGGTGGCATCCTAAGTGTCTCTTGTTTATGACTTCTAAAAGCGGGGAATTCCGTTGGCATTCCATCAAAAGCCCAATGCTCCCTTCCTGCTTTCGTTAACCTATACTGTCCTACACCAAATTTTCTAGCTCTAACTGCATTGTTTCCAACTTCTCCACCAAAACTTTTAATCAATGCCTGCAGACCATGACAATTTACCAAGGTAGGAATTCCAGATGCTACAATTGTTTTCAAACCTGCAAGATAAGTATTCATCCACTCTGATTCATCATTTACAGAGGAGGTTGCCCCTCCAGCCATGACAACTGCAAAAGAAGACAAATCAGGAAGTGGCATATTTTTAACCAAGTGATGCGTATGAATACGCTTAGGATCCACTCCATGTGATTGCCCAGTCCATTGAGCGTAAATCGATCCTTCAGGATCTGGTACAGTGTGAGCAAATTTTCCCAAATTTTTTTTAGGCTCTGCAACAAGAAGTAATATCTCCGCTTTAGATGGAAGTCTTTCTACTAAACCTGAAGCAGATTTTTCACCACCTCGTTCAATTCCAGATAATAGATAAGGTTTTTCCGCACTCATTAGGCATATATTTTACTAAAAGAAAAGAATCATTGCAAACTAAAATGGCGTAACTATTCAGTTGAATTCGAGAAGTTGCATTTTCTCTTCAGATAGAGGTAGGATAAATATCCAATGGGAAATTATCTTTTGTATAAAGGGAAGGATGAAGAGAAACGGAAACTGAGCATTGTTAATGCACAGTTACAGC
>DATMOG010000062.1:0-11973 GCA_035568375.1 Candidatus Sulfotelmatobacter sp. | reverse complement strand
GATAACCTGCAAGAAGCTTTAAGAAAAATAGTCAGCCATTTAGCAACGAAAGGAACAAGTGAGCTATGAGTACTCTAGCATATAAACCAGTGAAAGACGCAATTGTCGCAATTTTACAGACTGTTGGCAGTGTGAAAGTTGTCTATCCAAAAGAAGAAAAAGAACTTGCTGATTTTCCAGCGGCATGTGTTTCCGCAAAAGAACACATTGCTGAACTCCATGACACCACAGCAAACCTTAAAACCTATCAACATTTTGTAAGACTCTATTTTCGAACAGACGAGAAAAACGACAAAGATTATGAAGATGTATTGGAATCGGTTGCAGATGATGTTATTGCAGCGCTTGAGCATGACATTACATTGGGTGGTGTTTGTGATTGGTCTATTCCAACAAGTGGAATCTGGAAAAACGTAGTTAAAGAAACAGAAGTGCGATTACTTGAGATCATTGTTGCCTCACGCGCAAGAGTTGTTAGGTAGGTTTTAAAAATGTATAAGCATATACAAATACCTCAATATAATAAGTTGCGATATGAAGAAATATAAATATCTCGGAGACCATGAAGTCAATTTACCAAAGCTGGGTATTACAGCTAAAAAAGGTGAGATTGTTGAATCAAATACACCTATTAACCATCCAGATTTTCAGGAAGTAACAAGTGCAACTGAGGAAGAAATTGAAAAGCAAGAAAATAAAAAAATAATTAAATCATGAACGCAGGAATACTTTCACAAATATCATTTGCAAAAGAAACCACATGGGGTACAGCTGTTACCCCAAATAAATCCGTAGCAGTTCGACCAACTGGCGGTATTCTTATAAAAGAGAATGTACAGGTAATACCTGCAATTAAAGGCCAGCTGCAGAAAAACTATACTGCAATTAAAGGTAAAGTCGCATATGAGGGTGATTTTACAATGGATGCTTTCGCGGATTACATTGGTCATTTTCTTCTTTCAGCGCTTGGGCTTGATACCCCAGCAACACATTCCGGTGAATCTGTTGTTTATGACCATGTATTTACAGAAGCTGCGACAAAACCATCATATACGATTGAACAAGCAATTGATGTTAATACAAGACGTTTTGCTGGGTGTTTTATTACTGGATTTAAGCTTGCAGGTAAAGTTGGTGAAATGCTTGAGTTTACACCAAATATTATGGCTAAAACACAAGCCTCTTCTTCAGAAATTACAGGCGCATTTACCACAGTTCCGGCATTTAATTTTGCACAGTTGCAAGTTAAAATTGGCGGCTCCGTGCTGGCAGAAGTTGAAAGTTTTGAACTTGAATACAAAAGCGGTATTAATATGGTATATGCACTTGGGAGTAACGAACCATCTTTCAATGCCATTGAAGGCGGATCAACTGTAAGTGGAAAATTTGATCTTTATTTAGATAATACAGCACTTACAAGACTTACTAATTATCTTGTACTCACGAATGAGTCAATTGAGCTTATTGCGACAGGTGGCGCAATTGGAAATGCGGCAAACTATGTATTTGATGTTTTAGTTCCAAAAGCATTTTATACTGCAGCTGAGTCTAAAATTACTGATAATCACAATTTATTATCAGTTTCATTTGAAGGCATTTATGATACTGTAACAAGCAAACTTATTGGTATAACGCTGACAAATTTACTAGCAGCTTATTAATATGGAAGATAAAATTGTTACAACACAAAATAATTATAAAGTATACCTAAGACCCTGGATTTCTTACCCCAGATTTATTGAGATCCAAAAGGGATTTACTGCAAATATTACAATTGATCCAAAGGATGAAGTACAAGAAGTCTCGCCTTTTCCCGCAAATCTTTCTTTTGAAGTTGAAGAAAAACTTATGCGCTATCTTATAAAAAAAATTGAGGATAAAGATGGTAACATTGTTGATACTACAGAAGACTATTTACCTTTACCTCCAGAGGACTGCATGGAGGTAAAAGCGGAAATAGATGAAATTTCCAGCCACGCAGTACAAGCCTTTAGTAAAAAAAAATAGACTACATTACCACAACGGTTTTTAAGGCGTATTACCACAACACACAGCTTAAAGGAGACAAGGATTTAGAGGCTGTTCATATATGTCACCAATTAGGAATATTATATACAGCAGGAGGATTTGATGTTCAACCCGCATGGTTTATTAATATCTATCTTGCATATCTAACTGCAAAAAATAACGCAGAAGTAGCGCTTCAGAAAAATACTAATCAAAAGAAGTAATAGATTGAAAACACATCTGCAAAGTTTCACTTTTTATATAAGAATGAGCTGGTAACTACATATAATTTAGTAGCAAAGTTCCGAAAAGAAACATATGGATAATTCAGCAATATTAGAAATCATTTTACGAGCAAGAGATGAGGCCAGTGCCACAATTGGCAACCTTAGAAGCTCTCTTGATAAAGTAAAACCTGGAGCTGACATTGTAACTGGGGCAATGATTGGTATGGGTGTTGCTGTTGTAGGTGCATCTGCATACAGTATCAAAATGGCTTCTGACTTTCAGTCATCAATGACCCTTGTACAAACACAGGCTGGTGCTTCATCAAAAGAAGTAGAAACTATGAGTAAAGCCATTCTCAATTTGGCTGGGGAAACAGCAACCGCACCAAAAACGCTTGCAGATGGTTTGTTTTATATTGAATCAGCAGGATATAGAGGCGCAAAAGCACTTGATATTTTGAAATTAGCAGCAGAAGGTGCAAAAGTAGGACATGCAGACCTCGGACAAACCGCAAACGTTTTAACCACAATTATGAACTCCAATATTAAAGGGGTGAACAATGCCACTGACGCAATGGGACTTCTTAATGCGACAGTGGGTGCAGGAAAAATGAAAATGGGTGATTTAGTGGGCGCAATGAGTACGGGAATTATACCAACTGCACAGGCTCTTGGTATTTCAATGCAGGGCTTGGGTGCTTCAATTGCTACCATGACAAATAACGGAGTGCCAGCAGAAGAAGCAGCAACAAGATTGAAAATGGCATTTGCCATGATGGAAGACCCTACTACTAAAGCATCAAAAGCACTTGCTGCTATTGGTATTTCGCATAGGCAACTGGCAGATGACATGCGAAGTTCTGGCGGTTTATCCACTGCTCTTGAAGATATAAAATCACATCTTAATGCGGTAGAGCCTGCAACAACCTCTTTTGTTAAGGGTACAAAAATGTCAGCAGATCAAGTGGCAGCTGTTACAGAAAAAGTGAAATTAGCAAAAGAACAAATACAAATACTCAATGATACGCATGTAAAAGGTGCACTGGCTACAGAAAAGCATGCACATGCACTGGAAGCTGCACAGGCAACGCTTAGTGGGTATGAGGCGAAACTTGGTAAAGCGAATAGCACAATGGTTGCATATGCAGGTGGCGCATTAGACGCAACTCAAAAGACCCAACTACTTCTTGACGCGTTTGGTGGTGGCAGGCAAGGCTCAACTATGCTTACGCTTATTGGGCATACTGACCAATTTAATGACAGATTGAAACAGATTACGAAAACAGGTGGAGATTTTCAAAATGCTTGGAAAAAAACAACAGATGATGCAAATTTTGCTTTTGAAAAGCTAGGTACAGTTGTACAAACGCTGGCAATCAAGTTCGGCAATGAATTGTTGCCAAATGTAACGAGAGTGGCAAATTTCATGTCTAATAATCTTGCGCCAGCGGTAATGAATACAGTGAATTGGATAGAAAAAAATAGAGTGGTACTTGAAATTATTGCCGGAATTATTGCAACAGTCGTCTTGCCTGCTTTCATTGCTTACGAGTTACAAGTAGGAATAAAAAACGCAGTAGCAGTTGCCAAGTTTATCATTGAGGAATGGAAAGCAATTGCAGCAATCATAGTGAAAATAGTACAGCTTGGTATTGCGACAGCAGCGTTTGTACTTCACACTGCCGCAATGGCAGCAGGCGCAATAGTAACGGGTGTCCTGACAATTGCTACATGGGCTTTGAACGCTGCAATTTTTCTCTTAACATCACCTATTGGTTTAGTCATTTTGGCAATTATTGCGCTTATTGCCACTGGCGTTTTTCTTGTCACTCATTGGAAGCAAGTACAAGAGGTAGGGAAAATTGTTTTTGATGCAGTAGGTAAGTTTTTCTCTGATCTTGGTAAAACCGTTCATGGGGTGGTTGATGCAATCATTACTGACATAAAAAATATGGTGAATTCAATCATTGATCATATCAATGGACTCATTCATGGGATCAATGGTGTAGGTAGCAAAATTGGTCTTGGTGCTATAAAAATTCCTGACATTCCAAAATTTGACCAAGGTGGATATGTACCCAAAACTGGTATCGCGCTTTTGCATGAAGGCGAGTTTGTTTTGTCAAAATCAATGCTTTCCGGCCAGTCAAACGTACCATCACAAATTGCCAATCAAACCACCAATAACAACAATACACCAGTAACTATCTACGCAACTGTCAATCAAGATATAGATATGAATTTACTTGGACAAAAAATAGCGTTTGCCTTAAGAAATTCAAGATAATATGATTACTGGTTTAACATTAGGGGGTAACTCCTTATTATCATCACAATGGTTATTGCAGTCATTTAATAATGGCTCTTTTCCCGCCACTGTCTATACAAGAAGTAAAAGAGGTGGGTATCAAGGGAACAAACTAATTACACCAAGTTTTGCCAGTTTCTCATTTGTACTTGAAATAAAGATTGTCGGTAATAGTTTTTCTGACTTGGCACTGCAAAGAGATGCCTTTTTAGGTATTCTTGGTTTGGTTCATTCACAAGGCATACAAACGCTTATCTCGACTCGATCAGATGGCACAAGTAGGCAATTGGACATTAAAGCAATTGAAGTTACTGGTGATCTTTCTGTTGATGATGGAACAAGTTCTCTCATACAAGTTACTTTGCTTGGTGAGTATCCATTTTTAATGGGGTCAAACCCAAAAAACCAAGATGTTCTTATAAGTAATGGTGGCGGTTTTGCAGTTCCCTTTGCCATTCCTTTTGATATGAGCGCTGGCCATTCAACTCTTGTAACAATTAATAACGTTGGTAACTATGCTGCATACCCTATTTTCACTTTTGTTGGCACACTTACTAACCCAACCATTACCAATAATACTACTGGCAAAACTTTAAGCGTTGCCCAAACACTTGCCGACTCAGCGCACTCATTAATTGTTGATACTTATCAGCGTACAGCAGTGTTGCAGACCTCTGGAAACAATGCTAGGCAGTATATTTCAGGTACTTTTTGGACTATCCCAATTGGCATATCTACTATTACTTTAACAGCCGGTTCAGGTGAAATGGGGAAATGTACAGTTTCATTTAGAGACACATTTTTAAATATATGACATTTACAGTTTTTTTAAAGCATGTTGCGACTGGTGATAAGTATGAGTTACCTTTTGAGTGGGTGAATTATGTTGAGGAATTAAATAATGGGTCAAGCGCTACATTTAACCTTGATTTTGCAACGATTAATGAACAGGTGGCAATTCCCTACGGCACAAACCCAAAAGACCTTTTTACTGCAGTATTGTCTGAAATCTGGGTAGAAAATGATTCAGGTATCAAGGTGTGGTTTGGTCTTGTTACGGAATACACGCGTACTAAAGATGCCTCTGGAAACAATAAGCTACAAATTGCAGCAATTGATTATTTTGGTATTTTCCAAAAAAGACGAACTGGCGCAAGCGTTGATTTTACAGCAGTTGATCCTGCCACAATTCCTTGGTCACTGATAAATACAAGTCAGCTGCTTACTCATGGAGACTTAGGTATTACTGTTGGTGTAACCGCATCAACTGGTTTGAGTGTTACGCAGAATTATAAGAGAGCAGACATTAAGCAATCTATTTCAGATTTATCAAACTTTAAACTGAAAAACAGTTTTGATTTTGATATTGATTACACAAAAAAACTTAACATTTATTATCCAACTAAAGGTTCTTTGCGTGCCAATGTGGTTTTTGATGACAGTAATATTTTAGGAGATGCAGTAAAAATTCCGGTGCTTTTAAATATGACCAACTCAGTTTTTGCCAGAGGACAAGGGATAAATAATGATGTGCCAGAAGTAAACAGACAATCATTGGATGCTATTATTGCCGAATATACTTTACTTGAGGATGTTCTTTCCGATACTACTACGTCTGACACAACAGTTTTGAGTAATGAGGGTGACAGAAAGCTTGCTCTTGAGCAATTGCCACTGTATGCCATAACAATTAAGCATGATATAGATACAGACATTACAACATATGGACTTGGTGATTTTGTGATTGTTAATGTACCGGAAGAACAAATAAGTTATGCGCAATATAGAGTAAAAAAACGCACAGTGGATATTGATGACTCTGGCACATTAATTGTGCAGCTAGACTTGCTGACAATATAAAACTATGGATGAGATACGAAGATTTTTAGTAGATTTATCTACAAGACTTGAAAAAATTGAGAAAGGATTAGTCATAAAAATTTTGACAATACCTTCAGATGATACTGGTGCTTTTGTGCCAAAAGTTGTATCTTCTGATCCTGCTACTCCTAAAAATAATGAGGTTTGGATAAACTCAACTACAAATCAATTAAAGTGGAACAAGGCAGGTACAATCAAAGCAGTTACGCTCTCCTAAAACAATTTTTGTATAAGACTAGCTTCTTTTCTCATTATAATTTTTCTGTATGGCTTTACGTTCTATTCGTTCAGGTGGCACAGCAATGACAGAAGCGAGTTTCTTGCAGTTTATTACTGACTTGCTCAAGGTCTCCGGCGTTTTTGATATTACCGGCACACAATTTCAAGTTACAGCTGGATCGGGTTTGTCAGTAAATATTGCTGTAGGACGTGCTTATTTACTTACACCCTCTGGGGGTAATGGCTATCCAATTATCAATGATGCATCGATCACAAACCTTGCAATAACTGCAAATAGCTCTGGAAATCCACGGATAAGCTCAGTTGTTTTATATCAAGACCTTGCTGGTTCACCAAACTCAGATGACACCAATACAGCGCATATTATAAGTGTTGATGGTACACCAGCGGGTTCACCAAGCGCACCTTCTGGATCAACAATCCAAAGCGCAGTTGGTGCTGGCAATCCGTACATCAAATTGGCAGATGTTCTTGTAAATTCGGGTGCATCAGTGCCAACCTCAATAACAGACAAGCGCAATCAGGTTGCTTTTAGAAATGACGTACTTAATCAGGATGCTTGGGTTACTCCAACTGTCAATGTTGGCGGAACAACAACACTTGATTTATCTCTTGGTAAAAAGTTTCAGATCAATATGGGCGCAGGAAACACAACGTTTGCACTTCTGAATGTTCCCCTCAATTGCAAATCAATTATTGTGAGAATTACACAAGATGGTTCAGGCGGACGCACAGTTACATGGTTCAGTGGTCTTTCATGGCCAAATGCTGTAACACCAACTCTTTCAACGGGTGCAAGTAAATCAGATGAGTTTGGTATCAATTTTCTCAGTGTTACCAATGACACGACAAATACCAGTGAAGGGACAACTATATTGCAAAATTTGTAATTACTATGACTTATGGCGAAAAGACAATTTACCACATCTGACACATCTCCCTGGGCTGACAAATATACAAATGGTTCTGCCGGAGCAAAAACATATTCCGGAAACCATCAAATTGATTCATCAGACGGCGCATATTATTCTCGTGTTTCTGGAAGTGCAGGAAATACTACCGCAAATACCCCAGATTTATCAGATGGTACGTATAATCTGCCTTGTAAAATAATTAATGAGTACTCAAACGCAAATCCTAATTGGGAATATAACTTTTTAATTTCTGTTAGCGGTGGAGTTGCTGCATTCAAATATCCTCTTACCATTAATTGCAACTATAGCGGTCTTGGCTCACAGATTATTACGGGTAATCCCTATGCTTCGGTTGTTATCAATAGTGGCGTAACTATTAACCCACCTAGTTGGGATGGCAGTAAGGGTGGGCGTATTATTTGGTTTGCAAGAGATAGTTGGGATAACGAAGGAACAATTGATTTTTCAGGACGTGGTTTCAGGGGTGGTCAGGCAGTTGGTGGAAGTGCAGAAGGTTACACAGGAGAAGGAACAGGTGGTGTATCAACTCAAAACCAGCAAACGCCAAACGGAAATGGTGGTGGAGGCGGTGGGTATTCTAATAATAGCCCTTGGAATCAGGGTAATGGTGGCGCAGGAGGCTCAAATGTAACTTCCGGTGAAAATGGTACTGCAACAGGCGGTGGAAATAATTCAAATGGTGGGGCTGGTCAAGCGGGTATTACTACCACTTCATCTGATGGAGTAACAAGTAATTTTGGCGGTTCTGGAGGTTCAGGTGGCGTTATATCCTCTGGTGGTAATTCTGGCTCAGGCGGTAATGGAGGAGGCTGTCTTGATGTTATCTCACGGAGAATTACGAACAATGGCACAATCAATTTTAATGGCAATAATGGTCAAGGAAATGTGCAATATCATTCTGGTGCTGGTGGATCGGGTGCAGCTGGATTTGGTATTTTCAAAGGACAAATTATAAATCTTGGTGGTTCAATTACTGCTTTAGGTGGTGCACATCAATTTAGAAATGGGTCAAATGCTGGTGATGAAGATGGTGGCTATGGAGGTAATGGTGGTATCGCTGTGTATTATGGACAAACAAAATCTGTATCCTCAAATCCCTCAACTACGCCTATTTTAGACACTATTTTAAACGATGCAGGTGGTGCTTTTGAGTTTTTAATTGCATAAATAAAGGAGTTTTATATGAATTGGGAAAATATACGAGCTGTTTTTGACATCATAGCTACAGGTGGTCTAATGATCGCTGGGCTTATCTATTGGAGAAGCCAATCAACTAGAGCAAAAAATATTGCTGAAAAGGATTTAAACAACACGTTAAATCAGCTGCTTGAGGCAAGGGATAAGAAAATAAAAGACCTTGAAGAACTGGTGCAAGAGCAAGGAAAACAAATTGTACATATGAAAGAAACAATTGAAATACTTATCTCAAAGAAAACTGATCTTGAAGCGCTTGTTATTCTTGCGTTAAAAGACTATTTTTCAACGCATTCGGATGTTGCGCAAGCACAGTGGGAAAAAGAAGACAAAAAAACCAAAAATATATAACAACTCCTCTTTACCTCAATACAATAGTACATGAGAACCTATCCACAGATTTATTCTCAAAGAGATCCTCAATGGGCTTCTCAAAGACTTGGGATAGTTGATGGCGCGACAATTGGTCAATATGGATGCTACATTACCTCGTTTGCCATGACTGCTGGGTATTTTGGTCATCAAATAACACCGAATGCTTTAGATGACATTTTTACCAACAAGCAGCTCTATGCAAATGGAGATTTAATAGCACACGATAGTGATTTATCAAAAGTATTTCCGGATATTTTGTTTCAACAAATCTATGATTATAGTAGCAATCCAGCAGACCTTAATTTGTTAAAACAACTCTCCTCTGATGATACACTCGCAGTCATTCTTGAACTTGATTTTGACCACGATCCAACTGATGGAATCCAAACGCATTTTGTTTGCCTGCATGACTATGACGGCAATACTTTCAAAATCTATGATCCCTGGTATGGTACGGATGATGATTTTTCTCTCCATTATGGTAGTAATCCCGCACAAACAATTCAAAAGGTCGTTGTGTATAAAGGCAATCCGGTTGGCGCAACAGTTGCAGTTGATGCAAATGTATTTCCGCAACTTGTAGACAAAGCGACAAAGTACGATGCGTTTAATGCAGCAGGTTATTCGACAGTTGATGATGTCATTAAGAAAGTTGGTGATCTAACTAATGCCAATACTCAGCTTCAGCAGGATGTTCAAAAACTTCAGGGTCAAATTTCTGATATGGCGTCTGCAATTCAAAAGGTTAAAGATGAAGATATACAAGCTGTGGATGACTCAATAACCGCGCAGCATCAAAGAGATCAAGCAGTCAATGATGTAAATTTTGTCAAAAGCCTACTTGGTCTTACTCCACAAGCGACAGATGACGATATGCACACTGTCGTTATAACAATGCAGGAAACAATTAAACAATTACAAGATCAGGTAAAACAACTCCAAATACAACCACCTCAAGCAAATCAACCAGACGTAACAGTAGCCCAAACAAATAGTATTCTCTATTGGATCAAAAGTTTTTTTAAAAGGGGGTGAAAGTATGACACCTGGATATAAAACCACAGAATTTTACGCAGTCATTGCTGGTATTGGAACAATTTTAGTTTCTTTTGTTCAGCAAAACTGCTCATTTTCTCAAGATAAAGTTATTGCTCTTATTTTTCTCGTAGGAAGTTATGTTGGAAGTAGGACTTTTTTGAAATATAAAAATAATCAGCAAATAATTCAAACTCAAACACAAGGATAAAATACCCCTTGACAACCTGTTACACGATGTAATATTATATCCCTTGTAAGGGGATATATGGCATACCGACCAAAAGACGAACAAGAACGAATACTCCATAGGTTAAAGATTGCAAAAGGACATCTCCAAAAAGTTATAAAAATGGTTGAAGATGATACCTACTGTATAGATGTATTGCATCAACTACAAGCAGTCGAAAGCGCTTTAAAAGAAACTGGAAATGTGGTGCTTGAAAATCACTTAAAAACATGTGCTGCGGAAGCAATTAGCAAAGGTAAAACAGAAGAAGCAATTACGGAAATAATGACTGTTTTTAAGAAAAAATCATAGGAGGCGAACAATATGATGGGTTATGGAATGATGAATGGCATATGGGGCTTTGGATTCTTAAGCTTTCTTACATGGATTTTAGTTATTATTGCTTTAGTTTTGTTGATTGTTTACCTTTGGAAACTGATTCAAAAAAAATAAAATGGAACTCGATAAACTTGTTGTAACAATTACAGGAATATTTGGAATAGTTTTTACCTATTGGTTTTTTCTGATGAAGAAAGATAAAGAAGTATCTGTAACTGATTCAGTAGATATTATTGTTGATGGTGGATACTTACCCGCTACAGTTGTGATTCAGAAAGGTAAGACAACAAAGCTAAATTTTATCCGTAAAGACCCAACAAGTTGTTTAGAGGAAGTTGTTCTTGGAGATTTTAAGACGCGTAAGTATTTACCGCTTAATAAAAAAGTAACAATAGAATTAAAACCAAAGGAAGTCGGAGAATTTACTTATGCTTGTGGCATGAATATGTATCACGGAAAAATTATTATCAAATAATATGACATCAGAACACAAAGTATTTATCGGTATTGGTTTGGCAACAGTTCTTGTTTTGACAGCAGGAGTACTTTTTCTCTCAAAACAAGATGAGCGTCTCAGCAAACCACTTATGGGACAAGAAGTAAAAGTTACAGGAAGAACTCATTTTCCACAAGGAACACCCATACAGTACGATACAAATCCTCCCGCAGAAGGAAATCACTATCCAAACCCGCAGCAAGCAGGTATTTATACAACACCCCCTGCAGATGGTAACCTTGTGCATAGTTTAGAGCATGGGGCAGTCATTCTCTGGTATAACCCTAAAAAAATTTCTTCTGCTCAAATAGACGAGTTGAAAGGTATTTATAACAAAGCTCCAGGAAGTAAAGACATTATGGTTTCAAGAACAAATATGGATGTACCTGTTGCATTAACATCATGGGGACGGATAATGAAACTAAAGGCCATTGATGAAAAAATAATAGACGCATTTTTTAGTACTAATGTCGATCGAGGGCCAGAACAAGCACCATTATAATCTATGGAACAAAAAGTAAAAACGTACCCTATTAAAGGAATGCATTGCGCATCATGTGTTCGAGTAATTGAGCGCGCTATCAAAAAAGTAGATGGTGTTATAGATTGTTCAGTTAATCTTGCAACAGAACAAGCAACAGTAAAATATGACGAGAATAAAGTAAATAAACAACATATTGCAGCAGCAGTCGCAAACGTTGGCTATA
>DATMOG010000061.1:0-5060 GCA_035568375.1 Candidatus Sulfotelmatobacter sp. | reverse complement strand
TAACGCATAAGCAGTAAATTGTGCAGTATATTTTTTGGTCTCAGGAGTCCATCCTGACACAAGAGCGTCACCAACTCCCTCGCCTGAAAAATGTACACGCCACTTCTTTGGATTTTCCTCTTCAGGCATTGTTCTTCGTATCCAATAAACAATATTGGCAATATCTACTATTTTAAGCTGTTTGGCAAAAAAGAGTTTGGTATCTTTTTCAATTAAAAATAAATATGCGATAAAAACGTCAAGCGTTGTAACATATTTTCCCTTAAACGTCTGTGCCGTTTCAAAAGCGCTCTCAGCTAAAAGCGTTTTAGAAATATCAGTAAAGATAATTTCTTTATGTGCAATATTTGCCTTTTCCATAACAAGTTTCACTTGAGGATATTTGATAAGTTCTTTGATAACCCCTTCAGTTTTGGATTGAGTAACAAATCCAAGGAGTGACTGTAAGGTAAACGAGTCATACATGCTATCCTTCTTATTTTTTAAAACCAGTACATCTGGCGTTATTCTGCTGATTTTATAGTGAAAAAATACTTCAACCATGACAAAAAGGTTGAAAAGAAAAACCGCAAATTTAGGAGACAGATTTTGAGTGATCTGGAATAAAATCAACGCAAAAAACAACGAAAAAATAAGCAGCCGAATACTACGAAAAAGAGCCGTCCGATAAATATGATAAAATCGTGCGTATAAAAACATACTCTAAAAAAATAATAATGCTATTGTTGCAAGCGGGAAAAAAACATACGCAATAAAAATACTAATTTCCACAAAGAGTAAAAGAAATAAAATAGCTAAATCAGCCAATATGAAAAATGATTTGACAACAATTCCCATCCCAATCGAGAAACCAACAAGTCCTTGCCGGTATTCATTTTTGAGCGGTTTAAAAAATGTTTTAAGTAAAAGAGGTAAAGAAAAAAGCTGAAAAAATGCACTGTTTACCGATATGAAGAAATTCAATAGAGCAAGCGGGCTTTCAAAAAACCAAAACTTAAAAAACATGACGGGTAGGGCAAGATAATTCATAACAACATAACCACAGTCAATGCGGCTATATCTAGTATATGAGGTGAGATATAAAATTACAATGAGAGGGAAAATTTGAATTCTTGATAAGGCACCCTTTAACTGAAAATTAAAAATAGATTGAAAGAACTACTCGACCTCTTCTTGTCGAGTTTGTGGTGAGACATAATTTAGCGGTCGTGCTGAAGCTGGAATACCTGAAAAATTGTAGGCATTAGCAGGTTGCATCATCGCACCGTTACCAGTAACAGACTGATCTGCAGGTGGTGTACTATCTACATTTTGCGAAGATGCAGTTGGAGCCGGCGTATTAAAGACACCCGTACTATTTTGTGGTTGAGACAAAGATGCATTTACAACTGGAGGTATTACTTCACCTGTCGGTGTTTGGAAAGTAACAGGCTGTTGAGTTATTGACGTTTGTATTGCAGCACCTGAAGGTACTGGAACAGTGGGAGCAGATACATATGACGGTTGTTCTGATGGTATTTGCGCGTCTTGTTGTGTTGTTTTTTCTTCTGTTGCTATTTCGTCAGGCTTTGCAACAGTTGGTACAACACCAAGTAATGTCATTATAATCTCAGATACCTCATCATGCTGCTCTTCTGCCTTTAACAATTGATCCATCAATTGTTTCATCGATTCATCTGTCGTATCCTCTTTTACACTAAGAACCGCTGATGCAAGCTGGTTTCCTGTTTGGCCAGCTGTATTTATTCTTGTTTGTAATTCAGTATATTGCTCTTTTTCTTGAGGAGTTGATGCATTAACAGGATTTGCAAGCAATAATAATGTTTTCTTCAATTGTCTCAGCGGCTCACGCTTAATTGCTTCATTGATAACATCCATGATTTCTTTAGCAAAAGAATCTCCCTGACTTTCTGCTTTCTCAAGTTGGTCTTTTAGTTGCTTAATATCGACATCAGATGTCATGTCAGTAAGAGAAAGAATTGAGGCGGCTAAAGGACTGCCGGATTTATTTGCTTGTTTGAGCTTCTCATAAAGCTGCGAGAATTGTGCTTTATCCTCTGGATCAGCAAGGTAAAGAGGATTGATAATCTTTTTCAACACTTTCTTAAACTGGATAACAGGTTTAGCTTGATTAACTGCATCTGCCTCTTCAGCAATTTCTTCATTAACTGCAGAAAGGATTTCAGTTGCGAGATCATCGCCATTCGCAGAAGCTATTTTGAGTTCTTCCATTAACACATCAATAGCTGTAGCGGGAGTCGTATCATTGACAGCCATAATTTTAAGCGCCAATGCATTTTGTCTCTGACTTTCTTGTGTTACTTTGTCATGTAGTTCCATAAAACGCAATTTCTTTGCAGGCTGAATAATATCTCCAGGATTAATAATTTCCTGAATAATATTTTTCAAAAGAATTGCTGCCTGGATCTGATGAGCAACACTTGATGCAAGATCAAGGATTGCTTGTGCCATTACCTCACCTTTTCCTTTTGCAATATCCAATTCTTTCCGCATGGTTTGGATCCGCGTCAATGGTGTAGCCATCGTTGATTCTAAAATCTCATTTGCTATCTTATTATTCTCAGCCCGACCCTTTACGACTAAATCATGCACTTCCATAAAACGCTGCCTGTCAGTAACACTAGAAACAGTATCAGGATTGTTAAGCTCAACGAGGAAAGTACGAAATTGCTCATCAGTCATCGGAGCAATCTCTGCAATACCTCCTGATTTGGCAAAAAAGAACTCATTAGTGTTATCACTGAAATCAATAACAATAGTATCTCCCTGAATAAATTTCTTAGAAATAATTGCAAGGGCAATCGGATTTTCTATCGCTGTTTGAACCAATCTTCGAAGTGGTCGTGCACCATAAACAGGATCATATCCATCTTGTGCAAGTTGGGTAATTGCTCGCTCAGTAATTTGTAAATTGAACCCCTGTTCTTTCAATAACTTTGCTGTCTTTGCAATGCCTAATCGTGCAATTCCTGCCATATGTTCAGGCTGGAGTGGTTTAAAAATAACTACCTCATCAAAACGATTAAGCAATTCAGGTCGGAAAAATTTAGTTAATTCATCCCGAACAATACCTTGCAATTCTTTAAAGCTCTTTTCAAATTCCTCCGGCGATTTCTTTGCTTTGGGATCTTGAGTACTTAAATGTTGCTGGATTACTGAACTCCCAATATTTGAGGTACATATAACAATCGTATTCTTAAAAGAAATTGTGTTACCCTTGTTATCCGTCAACCTTCCATCTTCAAGCAGCTGCAACAGAATATTAAAGACGTCTGGATGAGCTTTTTCAATTTCATCCATCAGTACAATCGAGTATGGTTTTTTTCTAACTGCTTCAGTCAATTGACCACCTTCTTCGTAACCAACATAACCAGGAGGTGCACCAATCAATTTAGCAACCTCATGCTTTTCCATATACTCAGACATATCAAGACGAGCCATAGCATCATCACGGCCAAATAATAATTCTGCCAATGTCTTAGCGAGCTCAGTTTTACCGACACCAGTTGGTCCTAAAAAAACGAAAGAAGCGATCGGACGATTTGCTGCAGCAAGGCCAATTCTTCCTCGACGTACAGCTTCCGAGACAGCAACGACAGCTTCTTCTTGATCAATTAATCGCTGATGAATTCTATCTTCTAACTTAAGCAATTTTTCACTTTCATCTTCAGTTAACTTGGTAATCGGTATGCCAGTCCAAGCACTCACTACCTTTTCAATATCTTCCTTTCTCACTGTAGCATCGTTATTTGCACGATTACCTGCATCAATCTGTAATTTAACTTCCGATGAAGCTTCATCAAGCAAATCAACCGCTTTATCAGGAAGATACCTTTCACCAATGTATTTTTTAGAAAGCTTCACACATTCCTTCAAGGCATCATCAGGCAAGGAGGTATGATGAAATTTTTCATATTTTGGGCGGATGACTTTTAACATTTCAAATGCATTTTCTTCGCTTGGTTCTTCAGCAGTAACTGGTTGAAATCTTCGTTCAAAAGCTTTGTCTTTTTCAAAATTCTTCCTATATTCAATCGTTGTTGTTGCACCAATCAATTGGAAATGACCACGAGCCAAATGTGGTTTAATAATATTTGCAGCATTCATTCCACCATCGTCACCAGTTCCCATTAAGGCATGAATTTCATCGATAAAGAGAATAATATTATTATTAGATCCCAATACTTCGTTGATAACTCCGCGCAAACGTTCTTCAAATTCTCCTCGATGACTTGCACCTGCAATAAGTGATGCAACATCCAACTGGAAGATTCTTTTATCCTGCAAGTCTTTAGGTACAGCACCTTGGACAATCTTCTGCGCTAGCCCTTCAACAATTGCTGTCTTACCGACGCCTGTTTCACCTATAATTATGGGATTATTTTTTGTTCTACGAAGTAAAATATGAATAATACGGTCAATCTCTTTATCACGTCCTGCTATCGGATCCAGTTTACCCGAACGTGCTTCTTCCGTCAAATCAACACCATATTTATCCAATAACATCCGCTTACCATAGGACGTTGTTGGATTTTTAGAAAACTTTTCAACAACAGATTCTTTTTTCAGATTATGTTTTTGTAAATACTGAGCTGTTCTATAATTTGGCGAAAAAAGCACAATTAAAACATCTTCTGGAGTGATAAAATTGACACCGCGCATTTTTGCATCACGATATGCTTGATCAAAAACTTCCTGCGAAAGCTTACTAAGCATAGGTTGACCTTGATATATTCCCATTTTTTCCTCTGTTTGGATTTCTTTAGAGATCTGACCTCCATCTGCTCCCATTTCATTAAGCATGGTATAGACTTGCTGATCATATAAGAGGCCCAAAAGCAATTGTTCAGGTTCAATATTTTGTTGTTTGATTCTACGTGTTTCCTCCTGAGCATGAGTTAACGCCTGTGCAGTACGTGAATCCAAATGACTTAACGATGAATTCATATCACCTTGAGGTGAATCAGTTGAGCCATTTTGAAGTGAGCTCGTTGCATCATTCTGTGATATATTAGCAGCACTATTTTGTGAATTTACTG
>DATMOG010000060.1:0-18779 GCA_035568375.1 Candidatus Sulfotelmatobacter sp. | reverse complement strand
AAATGTTCAAACGAATAAAGATAAGCTGCCTATTAAATCTAATGATAATCACAGTTAATAAAAGATATCTAAAAAATGAGCTTAAATATCAAAACTTTTAGAGAAAAAGTTATGTGGGACACAACGTTACTTCATATAGATAAGTGTATCCTTTTTGAACTCTACTGTTTTGCTGGTAAAAACAAAACAGCGTTTCCTAGTCAAGAAACACTAGCTAAAAACTTGGGAGTGTCAGCAAGATATATAAGAGAACGCTTGGTAGTACTTAAAGAAAAAAAACTTATTCTCTCTTGGGAAAGAAGAGGCTACTCAAAGAGCAATCTTTATAAACTCAATGAGGAACTGTACTTCCTAAATGAAAAAACAGAGAGGAACTCTAGTTCCCCTCAAATAGGAAATACAAAACCTGTTCAATCAGGTGCTGAAGTTCCGCCTAACAATAGTAAGGATGGAATTATAAAGAATGGTGGTAGTAGTACGGACTACGTACTACAATCATATGAATTAAATTTCCACAAAAAACTTCATTTTAATAGTCGCAAACAGTTAGAAGAACTTTGTAAGAAATATTCAACAGATCTAGTAATAGATGCTATGAAAGAAGCTCACTCAAGAGACGACCTTTCCTTTGTTTCGGTTAAACTTATATCTTTAATATTGCAAGATCGGGAACGTGACGGTAAACCAGAACCACCTCCCATAAAACCATTATTTTCACCCTGTTACAAAAATGGATGTGAGAATGGCTATATCTACATTAAAGAGAAAAACGCTAGTGCCGAATGTGAGTGTCGGGCTACTTATAACGCAACATTAGAAAAGTGGCAAAATGAACATTTTAAATGAAAAGAAATAATTATGAAGTTAAAAAAAACAACAATTGAAGAGCTTGGCATAATTCTTAAAGAAGAATATTCGCTCGATTTGAACAATAAGGATTTAGAAAAATTGGCATATTCACTTGTCGGATATTTTGATCTAACATTAAAAGTTTCATATCGAGAAAAAGTTCGGAAATAATCCATTCAGCCTTATTGACAACCTAAATAGGCATGATATAGTTCACTTTGAATACATAAAAATATAAATGAAAATGAAATCGGTATTATTTGCTAGAGTATCCACTAGAGAACAAGCTGAAGAGGGCTATTCATTACCTGCACAGGAAAAACTTCTATTAGATTATTCAATAAAACAGGATTTCAATATTATCAAGAAATTTTCTGTTCCTGAATCTGCCAGTGGCAAAATAGAGAGAAAATTATTTAATGAACTTCTGAAATATGTAACAGAACATCAAGATATTAAAATTGTTATTTGTGAAAAAGTAGATAGGATAACTCGTAATTTTAAAGACGCTGTAAAACTAGATGACTGGCTAAATGAAGATGAAATTCGCCAAATTCATTTTGTGAAACAAAACCTTATTATTCATAAAAACGCTCGTTCACACGAAAAATTCCAATGGGATATTTACTTAGCACTAGCAAGACAATATAGTAATAATCTATCTGAAGAAACAAGAAAAGGTATGTATGAAAAAGCCGCTCAAGGGTGGTATCCTGGCAATCATAAAAAAGGATATAAAACTATGGGAGACCTAGGTCATAAAATTTGGGTTGTTAATAAGGATAATTCCGATGCAAAATTTATCGAGATGGCTTTCGTTTTATATGACAGCGGTAATTATACTATTCGTACAACTGCAAAAGAACTTTTTGAGCAAGGATGGAAAGTAAACGGAAAGCAAGTCTCGATAAGTGAGCTTCATATATTATTGTCAGATCCTTTTTATAATGGTGAATTTATGTGGAAAGGGAAATTATATAAAAATGGTAAGCATCAACCACTTATTTCTAGGGAGTTATTTTATCGCGTTCAAGATAGGCTCAAGCGATCTCTCAAAGCAGGAAAATATAGAAAGCATAATTACCTTTTTGGTCTAGGGGTAACAAGTTGTGGCGAATGTGAACGAACAGTAACATGGGAAACACAAAAAGGACATATCTACGGTCATTGTACTCAACATCAAACAAGCTGCAAACAAAATAAGTATATTGCTGAGAAAACTGTTAACGATCAGCTTAAAATAATATTTGACGGCCTTAGAATAGAGAATAAACGTGTACTTGAGTGGGTCAGTAAGGCGTTAAAAGAGAGTCACAAAGATGAAAGCGAGTTTCATGAAGATATTGTTAAAGAACTCGACAATCGTTATCTTCAGCTAAAGAAGAACCTTGATACAGTCTATGAGGACAAAATTGAAGGACTCATTACTAAGGAAAAATATCTTGAAAAACAAAAAGATTATGAGAAACAGATAGAAGAAATACTTGAAGCAAAAGAAAAACACGCTAAGGCAAATATTGACTATGTGAAATTGGGTAGCAACATTTTCGAACTTGCCCAAAAAGGTCGTTATGTCTATGAAAACCTTAAGTTGATGAATGAACAACGAGAGTTAATCAATTTTGTATTTTCGAACCTTAAAATCCGCGATGGAAAAGTCATTCCTAGCTTCCATAATGGATTTGAGGTAGTAGCCTCGCGGGCTAAAGATGGAAATTGGCTGTCGAGCCTGGATTCGAACCAGAATAAACGGATCCAAAGTCCGTTGTCCTACCGTTAGACGACTCGACAATATCACTGTATATCTAGAATATGATCGACATGCTCCATTTTACTAAAATTAAGCCGAAATTGCCACTCGCTCTTACACATGTTTCCTAAGTAAGTATACTAGGAATATATTTTTCAACAAATGACTCCAGCATATATACGAGAGAAAAAAATTTTAATGTATCAAAAATATCAAATTGTAACATAATATTATTGTCCATTTTCGGTAAGATTAACCATTAGTATAGAGTATGAATATCAGAATAAGACTTTATTAAACGATAAAAGTAAAGAAAAAACTACTATTACCACAAGGGAAAAAAAGAACATAGAACGTGCCCATTTTCTTTCATCCCTTATCTTAAAGCCCTTTATTCCAACACTAAGCCATATAGAACCAAGAGTTAAAAGAATTACTAGGTATGTATAACCCGTATAATGTAATATTGATAATAAAGCGACTGCAATAATAAATGCGAGTATATAAAATATCATTTGCAATTTTGTTTGAAATACTCCTTTTTTCAACGGCAGAATAGGGATTGCCGCGCTAGCATAATCTTCAGAACGAAAAAGTGAAATTGCATAAAAATGCGGCATCTGCCAAAAAACAAGGATTGCAAAAAGTAGTAATGCAGCAGCATCAAAATGATTTGTTACTGCACAATAACCGACAACAGGAGGAACTGCTCCGGAAACACTTCCAACAATCGTTCCATATTCAGACCGTCGTTTCCATATACTATATATAACAACGTAAAAAAAGAAGCCAACAAAAGCGATATCCGTCGTAAGAAGATTTGTATAAAAAATTAAAAGAGAAAACCCAATAATACCCAGGAGAGTTGCATATATTAATGCATATATTACATGAATTGTCTTTGTTACAAATGCTCTCTTTTTTGTTCGTGACATTTTGGCATCAATCCCTTGATCAATATAATTATTAAAGACACAAGCAGAAGCAATAACCAAGCCTAGCCCAAATGCCATCGGAAATAATAATAGAAGATTAATATGTCCCTTAGCGGCAAGAAAAAAACCGCCAATAGCTGTGAGAACATTACTGAAAATAATTCCTGGTTTGGTAAGGAGATAATATACTTTAATCAAAATAGTTAAAAACCTTCGCCGTATTTCATTACATTATTGAAATGTATAAGACTCATATTATAATTCAGATGTTGCATGATCCATATAGATGCTATTACTACAATAAGAATAATGCCGAAAAAAGAAATAAAAACACCAAGTTTCCAACGGGGTTTTGCTTCTTGCCCCATATGCAGAAAAAAAAGTAATTGAACAATGAGTTGAACAAACGCAAGAATAAAAATAATCCAAATGATAATTTCATGAAAGAATATCGTATGTTTCGAACTGACATAAAATGCAACAGGAATATACGCACAAAGCGTCAAAATAACTGAAAGAATAAAACCGATAATATAAGATTTTAATAATCCTTTATGATGCTCCATTTTATAGTGCTCCTAATAGATATACAATCGTAAATATAAAAATCCAAATAATATCTAAAAAATGCCAGAATAGGCTTAAAAGCATTAATTTTCTCGTAAGATTTTCTGTTAAATCTTTGGACCATAATTTTATCATACAAATACCCATCCATAATAATCCGACAGTAATATGCATCCCATGGGTACCGACAAGAGTAAAAAAAGAAGAAAGAAAAGCACTTCGTCGCCAACTATTGCCCTCTGAAACAAGCTTAGTAAATTCGCTTAATTCTAACCCTAAAAAGGCAAGACCTAATAAAAAAGTTATACTAAACCATATCAATACATATTTTTTTACCCCCTTACTGGCAGCCAATAACGCAAGCCCACAAGTGAAACTGCTTGTCAAAAGAATCATTGTTTCCAAAAGAGCAAACGGCAAATTAAAAAGCTCATTGGATCCTGGACCGTTATAAATATTTCCGTGAAGTACAGAATATGTGGCAAAAAGCACTCCAAACATGAGCAAATCTGTCATCAGATATACCCAAAATCCAAATACAACTTTGTCATTTACAAATGTTTCCAGCAGAGTTTTCTTTTGTTTTACTAATGCAATTGTTGTTGTCATAATTTTATTATCATTTATTTCTGAGCTTGTTTTCAATTTTTTCGACTTCTATAGCAGTTAATACATACTCGCTATGATCATCAAACGTGCGAAGGATAACACAATAGATGGCGCCAAATAAACCAATCAGAATAAATAAAGTTGCATGAAAAACCATCGCAACACCAAAGAGAAAGACAAATCCAGCAACATAAATTCCCATTGGAGTATTTTTAGGTAATTCAATATCTTCGTATTTCACTAATACTTTCTGTTTATCATATTTTTTCATCTCCCAAAATGCATCACGACTTGTTACCTGTGGTATGATAGCGTAATTATAAAAAGGTGGGGGAGAGGTAGTTGCCCATTCGAGAGTATATCCATTCCAAGGATCACCAGTGATATCTCGATTTTGATTCCGTTGTTTTATGCTTACAATAATCTGTAGTACTTGGAGACCAACAGCAAGCATAATAATACAAACACCTATTAACGAAACAAAAAATAACGGCTGCCATCCTGTCGATGCATCATAATGATCGAGCCTTCTTGTTGCTCCCATCATCCCTAAAATATAAAGAGGTACAAAAGAAACAAAAAAACCAACAAGCCATGTCCAAAAAGCATATTTACCGAGACGTTCATTGAGTTTAAAACCTGTAAACTTAGGGAACCAATAACTAAAACCAGCAAAGATACCAAAAAGAGCCCCGCCAACAATCATTGTATGAAAATGAGCGACTAAAAAGAGACTATTATGAACTTGATAATCAACTGGAGGAAGTGCCATCAAAACTCCGGCCATACCGCCGAAAGTAAAAGTGCTTATAAAACCAAAAAACCAGTAAATAGGAGTAACGAACTTAATCCGTCCTCGAAACATAGTAAAAAGCCAATTTATTACTTGCACACCTGTCGGAATTGCAATAAACATTGTCATAATGCCGAAAAAGGCGTTAACATCAGCTCCTGCACCCATTGTAAAGAAATGGTGCAACCATACTGAAAAAGAAAGAATAGTAATTGCTGCGGCTGCAATTACTAATGATGTATATCCAAAAATTTTCTTTTGTGCAAAAGTAGATACTATTTCTGAATAAATGCCAAATGCAGGAATGATCAAAACATATACTTCAGGATGTCCCCACATCCAGATAAGATTCCAATACATCATCTGATTCCCTCCATTATCCAACGTAAAAAAATGCATTCCAAAAAAGCGATCCATTGTCAAGAGTGCCATAGTCATAGCAAGAATCGGAAAAATTGAAATTACCAGTATCATACTCATCAGAGAAGTCCATGTGAACATCGGCATACGCATAAGAGACATTCCAGGCGCACGCATTTTTAGTATAGTCACAACAAAATTAATTCCTCCGATTAATGTACCAAGTCCTGAGACCTGCAAACTCCATATCCAATAATCAACACCGACACCTGGATGAAATTGTAGTTCGGAAAGAGGTGCAACAGCAAGCCAACCTGTCGCTGCAAATTCTCCACCGAGAACAAAAAACATATTAATGAGGACAACTCCTGCAAAATACAACCAAATACCAAGAGAATTTAAGAATGGAAACGCAAGATCACGAGCACCAATTTGCAGCGGCACAATCAAATTGATAAGACCAAAAAGAAATCCCATGGTAACAAAAAAAACCATTATATCCCCGTGTGCAGTAAATATCTGTTGTAAATGATCAGCGCTGAGATATCCATGGGATGCTCCTAAAAAGGCAAAAGTATTACCCGAACCAAGTACTTGTTGTGCCCAAATCATAAATGCATCAAGTCCTCCTCGCAGAAACATTAAGAATGCAACAACAATATACATGATGCCAATCTTCTTTGGATCAGTTGAGGTCAACCATTCATTCCAAAGCCATCTCCAGCGTTTGAAATAGGTTACAAGTACTATAAATGCTATCCCTAAAGCTATAAAAGCACAAGTTCCACCAATGGTAAACCATTCGTGTGGTAAATCATTCCATGTAAGTTTTCCAAAAATAAATTGCTCAACATTCATAATATAAGTATTAAAAAACCGTTCGGCATCTACATTTGCATATTCTGCATATTTTGTTGCGAGCCTGATGAATGATCTTTTCTAGGAACAATCGTTGGATGTGCCATATATTTCGTTACTATTGTAGTATAGAGATTATTCTCTGTCGATGAGTAGTATGTTACTGGAACATCCTCACTAGGTTTAGCTAATACATTAAATTCCTTAATATTCAAAATATTAGAGGGTTGTTTTACTCTTGCAACCCAGGTATTAAAATCCTTTAATGAAGTAGATTTTGCAATAAATGTCATGCCTGCAAATCCTGCACCACTTATTTCTGCACTCGAACCACGATATTCACCAGGCCCATCTGCCATAAGATGAGTTTGAGTTGCCATTCCTGACATTGCATATATTTGGCCACCGAGTTGAGGAATCCAAAATGAATTCATAGGAGCATCTGATGAAGTCACTTCAAATATAATCGGCGTTTTATCTGGAAATTCAACATAGTTTACCGTCGCGATTCTTTGCTCAGGATAAATAAAAAGCCATTTCCATTGCAAAGCAACAACCTGAATAGTTATTGGTCTTACCGTTGAAGGTAAGGCATTATGTGGATCTAGCTTATGTGCGGCAGCCCAATTTATAACACAAAGAATAACAATAATTAACGAGGGGAATCCCCACAAAAAAAGTTGCAATTTCGTACTATGATCCCAATCAGGTGCATAGGTTGCCTTTGAATTATTTGCATGATATTTCGTCGCAACATAAAAAGCCCAAATAAAGACAGGTATAACAACAAGTAGCATAAGAGAAATGGCTAGTAGCAACAAATCTTTTTCTTGAAATGCAATAATGCCTTTAGGATTTAATATTTGGATATTCTTTCCAACAAGTAAAATTTTACCTATCAAAAACGCATCAGTTACGACAAACAAAAAAATAATAATTTTAAACAGCAATCCTATCATAGATCTTCTTAGTTCAGTATATAATTCACAGTAGAGATATTGCAAATATCATTATTATATTCCGAAATAGAATTTTCTATATTAGATATGTATAATGTGTTAATGAATCATGATAAATCACAAAATGATTTCAGAACATATCTCCAAATAACTTCCAAAAAGATTAAAAATGAGCTTATCAAATTTTCAAAAGACTGGAATAATCATATCAAACCTGATTTTTCAGAGTTAGAAGAACTAAACCAACACTTTACAAACAGTTTTTTAGGAGGGAAAATGCTACGAGGGACACTCGTTACGCTTGGTTACAACTTGGTGAACGAAAAACAAACAAAAGCAATTATGAAGCCAGCAATTGCCTATGAGATAATACATACATCACTGATTATCCATGACGACATTATTGACCAAAGTCCAATGAGACGTGGAAAGCCATCCATACATACGCGAAACAAAAATGTTCATCATGGTATTTCTCAGGCAATTTGTCTAGGAGATCTCGGCATCACTTTTGCAAATAAACTCATTGCAGAAAGTGATTTTCCCATTGAAAATAGACACAAAGCACTCAGCTATTTTTTGCAAATGATTATCGATACCATCCTAGGCCAAATGCTAGACTTAGAATCATCATACTCTCAAAATCGTTCCGAAGAACAGGTAATATCCATACATCGAATGAAAACTGCGCAATATACCTTTGTCGGAACATTATCACTCGGTGCGCTTTTAGGAGGTGCATCAGATGAATTACTAAATGATATAAAACTATTTGGTGAAAATCTTGGTATTGCCTATCAAATCCAAGATGACATTTTGGGAGTTTTTGGCAATGAAACTGAAATTGGGAAATCAACCACGTCAGACATTGAAGAAAATAAAAGCACGTTACTGTTAACTTACGGTTTACAACACGCAACAAAAGAACAGAAAAAATATTTAGAAACATATTATGGCAAAAAAGGAATTACAAAAGTACAACAAGAAATTGTTAAAAAAATTTTTAGGGATACTGACTCATTAACTTATTCACAAAAAAAAGCCGCAGCATTTATTACAAAGGCAATAACAATTATTCCTCATCTCTCAAACGATAATAATAAAAAGGAACTCCTAACACAATTTGCAGAATCTCTTATTGGAAGAAAAAAATAAAATAGTATATACTTTTACTATGATACATCTGCTGCCCGCATTTTTAACTCCTGCACATATTTTTTTCTATGTTATCCTACTATTAATTAGCTACTATCTGTTTGTTAAAAAATCTTCAAAAACTACTGAAGAATCACCTAAACATGTCGTTATCATCGGAGGAGGATTTGCAGGTGTTGCTGCAACGCTTCGATTACGTAAAAAATTATATGGTACTCCAATAAAAATCACGTTAATTAACAAACACACCTATCATTTATTTACCCCGTCACTCTACGAAGTAGCAACATCTGAAGAGCCACGAAAAAATGTCGCTATTCCGCTATCCAAGATTTTTACGAATGGTGTAGAATTCATTCACGACATTGTAAAGAAAATAGATCCAACAACCAACACTCTAACCCTTGAGAGTAATGAAACACTGACCTATGACTATTTACTTATCGCAGCTGGTAGCCAACCAGCATTCATGGATATACCTGGACTTGAAAAATATGGTACTAGCTTCAAGACATTGCACGATGCTTTAAGCATTAAAAAGAAAATCAGAAATCTTTGCTGCAAAGATGGAAAATGCAACCGAAAAGTACAGGCAGTTATTGGCGGTGGGGGATTTGCAGGAACCGAACTTGCAGCAGAACTGCTTACTTATAAAGACCGTATTGCTGTACAGAATGGATTAGACATGAATTGTCTTGAACTAACAATCATTCAAGGAAGCGACAAATTACTAAAAGAACTTGATCCTCATGTTTCAAAAATAGGAGAAAAACGGCTTAGCCAACCTAATGTCCACTTTGCATTTGGAGGACATATTAAAGAAGTTACTAAGACACATGTTCTCACTGATAACGGAAAATCATTTCCCTATGAAATTCTTATCTGGACAGGTGGAGTGAAGCCAAATACTCTTGCAAAAATAAACAATCTCCCAATCACACATAGAGGTGGATTAATAGTCAATAATTATATGCAAGTTAAAGGATTTGATAATATTTTTGCAGCGGGAGATATCACAGCTTATATCGATCCAAAAACGCAAAATTCAGCACCCAACGTCGCTCAAATAGCAGAAGAACAAGGACAAATAGCAGGAGAAAATATTGCTGCTATGATAAAAAACGAATCAATAAAACCCTATCACTATCGACATTGGGGATATATTGTACCACTCAAAGGCTATTATGCTGTTGCAGAACTTGTATATAATATTCATCTGGTTGGTTTTTCTGGCTGGATAGTACAACAATTAGTACTCCTACGGTATCTTTTCAGTATTATGCCATGGATTCGTGCTATCGAGCGCTTTGATACGTTTGAGTTAGAAATGGAAAAATAACTATACTTGAAAAACATAAAGAGAATTATATACTATCCTCATAATAAAAGTCGAAGTGACAACAGGGAAGAAGTTATTGCAAAAATTATAAAAATACTTCAGTAAAATGACATTAAGTCAGAGACTCTTACCTAAATTAGAGGAAAAATTCGTGTTGTGTAAGCAATATAGATAAAAATGATACAAAAAAAGAGTATTAACGGAATATAACGAGCCTCTTGAAATTTCGACGATTGGTAAAATTTTTGATGATAATATCCATGCTACGCTAGGACAAGAAAATAATAATGCATTCTTTAGACAGCTCCAGTGAGCTAAAATAAAAGTGTCGTTTATTCATGTCCTATTATTCCTTACAATAGATAAACTATGACCATTGAGGAATTTGAACAATTTATCAGACACACCATTCAATATCTCCCGAAAAAATTATTAACTCAGTTGGATAATGTCAAAATCGTCATTGAGGAAAATCCACCACATAATCTACCACTTCAAGGACAGTATGATGATATTCCTAAAACAAAAAGATATAGCTATTTTGCTCTTCCTGATAAAATAACTATTTATAAACAACCGCTCTTACTAATTTCAAAAAATGAAGAAGAAACAAAAGAAAATATAAAAAACACAGTTTGACACGAGATAGGCAACCATTTTACGCTCAAAGACGAAGATTTTACTAAGAATAGACAGTAACTAACTATTACTTGCAAAAAACACTTTTATTTCCTCAACATCATGATGCATTTGTTTAACCAAATCATCAACTGATATAAATTTTTTATTATCACGAATTTTTTTATATAAACGGATCGTAATGGACTTACCATACAGATCCCCATCAAAATCAAAAATAAAATTTTCTAATTTAACATCAGTAGTGTGAAATGTTTTTGGCGCTCCGACAAAAGAAGCTGTATAATATATTTTTCCATTAATTGTCACACTTCCTGCATAAATTCCTTCAGAAACTTTATTATCCAAACGGATATTTGCCGTCGGAAAGCCAAGCGATTTGCCTCGATTTTCTCCATGAATAACAGTACCGCTGATTTTATATAATTCATTCATATTTAATCTGTATAGTATAACAAATCATATACGAATATCTTAAGGTAAAAAAATACTAATATTGGTTTCTTAGAACACACTTTTTTTGTAATTACACTTGTATTCTAGGATCATTCTTTTCAATTAGGGGTCATATGACTTGAGATCAAATAATTATATCTCAAAGCAGAACTTCGAAGAAATCTCCTTGATTATATATTTGTCTATCTCCTATTAAACAGTCAGTATGTGTCCATTCCTTTTAAGCCAAGTGCGATATTCGCGATATAATGGATACATTTTTCTTATTGTTTCCCAAAATGCACGAGAATGATTAAGTTCTGTCAGATGAGCCAGCTCATGAGTGATAACATAGTCAATCACTTCAATAGGAGCCATAACTAATTTCCAATTAAAATTCAATGTTCTATTGCTGCTACATGAACCCCAACGAGTTTCAGCAGTGGTAATTGCAACAGATCGAAACGACAATCCTGCAATTCTTGCATAATTATTGACTCTTTCAACAATAATTTTTCTCGCTTGTTGTTTATACCAGCTCGTCAAATAGGTTTTGATAAATTTATCATTAGTACTTGCGATATAGATTTTGTCAGTAACTTTGACTAATTCTTTTTGTCCAGGATGCAACTCTAATTTGTAAGTTTTCCCTAAATACAAATAATATCCTTGCTGTTGCGGTTTCACTTGTCGCAATAGCATCCGTTGCTGAGCTGTGGTAATCCATTCAAATTTTTCCTGTAAAATTTTTGTAACATGCCATTTTGGATAAAAATAGGGAATCGTTACTTTTATGCTCGCATCAGATAAAACCTGAATACCAACAGATTTTCGTTTTATCGATCGAACTATTGTGACGTTATCCATAAGAGAAATCCATTATAACATCGCAAAAAATAAACGCAAAATTCTAATAGATCAGGCTGATTTAGCCTTACAAAGTATGTTATAATGTTGCTCCATGAAACAACTTCTTGCGGCAGTTGGCATCATAATCATACTTATAAGTCTTATTGCCGTTTATTTCACCTGGACACATGTAGATTCAGAAGCAAAAAGGCTTAAGGGAGATATCCAATATCGTTCATATCTTGTTGATGATAACTTGAAAGAATCCGTTGAGCCAAATTTTATCAATAAATCAAATACTTATTTGCAAACAGTCGTTGAAAAATTCACAGACAAACAAAGATTAGCAGGTGTCTCAATCGTCAATAACACAGGAAAATATATCGTTTCATCAGCAACACTCCCAAATGGTGTGACACAATTACGTCAAACAAATCAAATAGTAACAGATGCTATGGACGGTGATCAGGATATTGGTAACTTTGTAACAATAAACAATAAAAAGTTATACATTTACGCATCTCCCCTGCATGATAAAAAAAGCGTCGTAGGCTCGCTTCTTGTCATTCAAAATGCTGGCTATATTGATTCACAGTTAAATGATATCTGGAAAAGTGATCTTGAGAAACTTTTTATCCAGGCATTATTACTTTCTCTAGCTATTTTGATTCTTCTAAGATGGATTATCATTGCACCCATTCGCAATCTCGTTGAGTCGCTTCAATTGACACGAAAAGGAAATAGAAATAAAAACATCAATAAAGTATTTAATAATCCTTTTCTAGGACCTCTTATAAAAGAAGTGGGGAATATTCAGCAAAATCTAATTGAAGCCCGGATCGCCGCAAGTGAAGAAGCACGTCTCCGACTAAAAAAATTTGATTCTCCTTGGACAACAGAGCGACTAAAAGCATTCGTTACTGATATCTTAAAAGATCGTAAAATTTTTATCGTTTCAAATAGAGAACCTTACATCCACACCAAAGAAGGCAATACGATTGATTATCATTTCCCCGCAAGTGGTATGGTAACTGCAATCGAGCCGATTATGCAAGCAACTGGAGGGATGTGGATTGCTCATGGAAGTGGAAATGCAGATAAACTCGTTGTTGATGAAAATGATACTATTGGCGTCCCACCACATGACCCACTTTACACATTAAAACGAGTCTGGCTTACTAATGATGAAATCAAAGGGTTCTATAACGGTTTTTCCAACGAAGGGATTTGGCCGCTATGTCATATTGCACATACAAGACCGATCTTTAAAAAAGATGACTGGAAAGAATATATCAAAGTGAATGAAAAATTTGCAAAGACAATTCTCAAAGAAATAAAAAATGAAACAAGCCCTATTATTCTCGTCCAGGACTTCCATTTCGCGCTTTTACCCCGTCTCATTAAAGACAAGTGCCCCGATGCAACAATTGGGATGTTCTGGCATATTCCATGGCCCAACGCCGAATCATTTAGTATCTGTCCATGGAAAAAAGAAATCCTTGATGGCATGCTAGGAGCGGATATAATTGGGTTTCATACACAAAACCATTGCAACAATTTTATTAACACCGTCAGCCGTGAACTGGAAGCGTTAATAGATCTTGACCAATTCACCATTACAAAAAATAATCATGGCACCACCGTAAAACCATTTCCTATTAGTATCGCTTTTTCCAAACGCTCATCAGAAAATAACAAAATTCAAGACGAGAGAAGTAAAGACGCATTAAAGCGTTTAGGTGTTAAATCAGAATATGTGGGTATTGGCGTTGATCGTTTGGACTACACTAAAGGGATTATGGAGCGCTTACAAGCCATAGAAATCTTCCTTACAAAATATCCTACTTATATCAACAAATTTACGTTTATCCAAATTTCTGCACCAAGCCGTACTGATATTCCAGAATATAAAACCTTTGCATCAAAAGTAGAGACAGAAATTAATAGGATCAATAATAAATTAAAAAATAATGATTGGAAACCGATTCTCTTTTTGCATAAACATCATAGCCATGTAGCAATTTATCCGCTCTATCGTGTAGCCAATGTTTGTCTGGTAACATCTCTTCATGACGGAATGAATCTAGTAGCAAAAGAATTTGTCGCAGCTCGCGATGACGAAAAAGGAGTACTGATTCTGAGTCAATTTGCCGGTGCATCACGAGAATTGCGTGATGCATTGATTGTAAATCCATACAATGGCGAACAAACAGCAGAGGCAATCCATACCGCACTTACAATGAGACGATCAGAACAGACAAGAAGAATGCGTCGTATGCGCAATATACTCAAAAGCTATAACATCTACCGTTGGTCCGCAGAGCTTCTTAAAACAATGGTTGAATTGGGATAAAACGTATTAAAGTAATAATTGAGGAATTTATGAATTACGTCAAATGAATTAAACTATTTTCTATACAATAACAAACTTATCGTTTCAACTTGACATAAACCTGACATTATCCTATAATAGATGGCTCCTAGAAAAAATTTCTTAGGTGGGGTTTAAGACATTTTTTATGGATAAAACTATGGCAGGACAATATTTTTTAAACAATTTATCTATTTTTACCAAACTTCCTTATCGAAAAATTTATAAAAGATTAACTTCTTTCATTAAAGAAAGACCGTTCGGTAGTTTCTTTATTGTACTCGGATTACTTTCGCTCACTATTATAGTTGGACATGCTCTCACTCAACCTAAACAACAACTAACACCACCTCCAGCTACAAAATCGGTAGAGCTCTATAGCATCGGCAAGGCACCCAAAGTAACCTTTCAAGCAAAAATTGAAAAAGCAGGAGTTATCAAAATTGTTGCACAAACTTCAGGAATTGTGCAGGATGTCAATGTCACTGATGGAGACAAAGTCATCAAGGGAAAACAGCTCATCACCCTTTCATCAAATTATCAAGGAGGTAATGTAACTGAAGTCCAGGCACAAATCGCCAAAGCGCAATACAAAAGTGTCCAAGATAACTTTTCTCAACAACAAGACACAATAAATAAACAAAAAAATATCGCTAACCTTACTCTTAATAACTTCAATGATCAGCAAACAATCGCAACCCAATCGGCAAACCAAACAATAAACCTCATTAATACTAATCAATCTCTCCTTGACACGCTTAACCAACAATTAACAACTGCTCAAAATACTGGAGCGTCAGCATCAAGTACCATTCCGCAACAAACACAAATCAACCAATTGCAAAGTGCACAGAATCAACTTAAACAACAACTCAGTAATCTACAAGTACAGACAGATAGTAGTAAAGCACCTGGACAAATTGCACAAACACAACACGACCTAACAATTGAACAACTCACTATCCAAGAAAAATCGCTTGAACTAAACAAAGAAGTAACCGGATTACAAACACAACTCGCTGAAGTCAATGCAGATTCGATGTTACCTTCTAGTCCTGTCGATGGGATAATAGAACGAATTTTTGTCCATGTAGGACAATCTGTTACACCTGGCACACAGCTTGCGACAATTACAGCAACATCGGATAATTTACAAACAATCGCAATCGTTGATGTTCCACAACAGATTGCGCAAAATGTATCAAGACTTGAAACAAGTGATATCTATCTTAATGGAAAAGCTTACCAAATCAAGCCATTCTACGTTTCTTCCGATGCCACTAACGGTATGCTATATTCAATTTTTTATACCATCCCGACGGATGACACAAATTTAGTAACCGATGGACAATATGTAAACGCCGATATTCCCGTCGGTTCACCTAGTACTGGTTCGACAGTTCCATTTGTTCCGATCGATGCTATCTATCAAACACAGGACGAAAATTATCTACTCGTTGATGAAAAGAATAAAGCTATAACGCGAAAAGTAACACTAGGAAATATTTTTGGCAATTTTATAGAAATTACCAATGGCTTGAAATCAGGTGATCAGATTATTTTGAACAGAAACGTCGTTTCAGGAGATAAAGTTACGATAAATTAAACTATTTTATGTATGACGATTACATCATATCTCAATCAACTCAAATTCGATCCAAAACTTAATAAATCACTGATTGCAGCGTATTTACGAGATCCACGGCTTGTTCTGCTTCTCGTACTTATCGCAACAATCTTCGGTATTATGAGTTTTATCAGTCTGCCTCGTGTTCTTAATCCCAATATCAATATCGCCATTGTCACTATTTCAACCTCATTGCCAGGAGCAGGACCCAGCGATGTAGAATCGTTAGTGACAACCCCAATTGAACAATCCGTGAGTAATGTTGCGAATATCGATACGATGACATCAACATCACAGAATTCCTCATCAGTAGTAACAATTCAATTTCTTTCGGGGGTTAATGTAGACAAAGCAACAACAGACGTCCAGACAGCCGTTCAAAGTGTGAGTAATTTGCCAAAAAATGCAACAGTTCCCCATGTACAAAAACTCGATTTCCAAAATACACCTGTATGGATATTTACTATCACCGGCAATGATTCTGCCTCACTAATACGGTTTAGTAGAGGATTACGAGACACTCTTAAGGATATATCATCTATCAATACAGTTGCCGCTGATGGATTAGACAACCAGGAAATTCAAGTAACCGTCAAGCCTGATGCAATAGCGACTTACGGTATCAATCCGCAAACACTTTCACAAACCGTTACTACTGCAATTAATTCACAGCCAGCAGGAAATATTGACACAGCTAAGTCATCATTTTCGTTAACAGTCGATCCAACAATTACTACAGTGGATGATTTACGCAATCTCAGAATAAGCCTTCCAAACGGTACCAGCACACTTCTGTCAAACATAGCAACTATTGCCGTACGACAGCAACCTGGTATCCCTGATTCATATATTGCAAATTCAAAACACTCTGCAATACAGGCAGTAACCTTTAGTGTTTTCAAAAAAAGTACATCTAATATCACAACCGCTGATCAAGATGCACATGATGCAGTTGCAAAATATATGAGAAAATATGTCGGAGAATATAATATATCATCCGTGCGTGACTCAGGCAGTATGGTTACAAGACAATTTAATGAATTGGTCCGTGATCTTATTTTAACATTTTGTCTCGTCTTTCTCGTAATCCTCATTTTCCTTGGAACACGACAAGCAATTGTTGCAGCATCAGCTATCCCGATGACATTCTTAATCACATTTATTGTGATGCATGGAACAGGAATCGATTTAAGCTTTATCGCGTTTTTTTCTTTATTACTATCACTTGGATTATTAGTTGATGACACTATTGTGGTGATCTCAGCTTTATCAGCATATTATCGGTCAGGTAAATTTACCCCCATGGAGGCAGGTCTTCTTGTCTGGCGAGATTTTAAAACTGCTATTGCTACAACAACTCTGACCACAGTGTGGGCATTTGTCCCACTTCTGTTATCAACAGGAATCATCGGTGAGTTTATCAAGCCCATCCCAATTGTTGTTTCGGCTTCTTTATTGGTCTCCTTTGGAGTAGCGATGTTTATTACCTTACCGATCGTTATTATCATTTTGCGACCGAACATTCCTTATCGTGTAGTTTTTCTCATCAGATCTCTGATTCTTCTTATCATCATCGTAATCTTTTTTACTATTGCACCAAAAGGCATATACTTAATCCCAGCAATTCTCTTATTTATAATCAATATCTTTATTTATTTTCAGGTGCGCAATATATTATTTATCCGCTTAAAAGAACGCTTCGTGAAACAGTTTAAAAGAAAAAAATCTAGCCAATATAAAAGTCAACTCAATATCCAGCAGTATTTCAATCAGGGCATTATTAGTTTTGATTTTATTAGTAAAAAATATCGTTATGTCATCAGTGCTATTTTATCGAGTAAAACAAATCGGAGAAAAACACTTGCCATGGTGGCTATGTTTTCTTTGTTCTCTTATATGTTATTACCCCTCGGATTTGTAAAAAACGAGTTTTTTCCACCAAGCTCCCAGGAATCATTACAGCTTGCACTTGAATTGCCAGCGGGAACTACAATTAGTCAGACTCAAACTGAAGCTATCAAAATTCTCAATGACGTCAGGACACTTCCTGAAGTAGAACTAGCGCAACTCAGTATGGGATCAGGTGCAGAAACAGGATTTGGACCAAGTGGATCGGGCAGTAACATTGCAACAATTACTTTAGTACTTCCAGAACCGAGCAAACAAAAGATGACTTCAATGGATGTCGCACAACTAATCCGTAACCGATATGCAAATTATCAACCAGGAAAATTTTCAGTTGTTGAAGCAAGCGGCGGACCACCAGCAGGGGCTGATGTCCAAATCAAATTATTTGGAAATGATTTAACGCTGCTGGATAATTATGCGAATAAAATTGAGGTATATTTACAGAAACAGCCAGGTGTCACAAATATTGATAAATCAATCAAAACAGGAACAAGTAAAATCGTCTTTGTCCCTGATTATCAAAAGATGATAGATGCCGGCGTGACACAAGATCAAGTGGGGCAGTGGATGCGGACATATGCCAGTGGTACAACACTTGATAGTAAAGTAAAACTTGAACAAGGCAATACACAAAATCAGGATATTATCTTTCGAACAGATATCAATCCACAAACAATTCAGGGACTTGGCTCAATTATGATTCCAACACAAAACGGATCGGTCCCACTTCTTTCATTAGGCACAATAACGATCAGGCCAAATCCTACTTTAATAAC
>DATMOG010000059.1:0-6741 GCA_035568375.1 Candidatus Sulfotelmatobacter sp. | reverse complement strand
ATTATTGAGAGATCACCAGATCAGGAAAAACCGGAAATTCCTCAGGAAGTAAAGGATGCAGGAGTAACCCATTCTGGTCCAGGAGTGATTGATGTTGAACAAAATGATTTTGGAGTGAAGAAAATGCCTGCAGTGACATTCCCTCAGGCGATTGAGGAAGAAAAACGAACAAAACTGCATGATTCTAAACATTGGTATATGGCAATGGTTATGTATATTTGGAGAAAGCTTAATCCAAAGATGGGAGAAAAGAATGTATCAACTGAAAAGAAAACTCAAGCTGATCAAGAGCCAATTTTACCAACTAAAACAGTAGAAGAGCCGGAAGATTAAGAAAAGGTAATGAGTGAAGTACCGTCTTACGTATAAATATGCAATTGCAGTTATTAACAACACAAAATATCTTGAGCGTTTTATTATCCTTTGTCCTTATTGTCGCGGGGCTTGCAATTATTGCTACAGTATGTTGGGGATTGTTTTATATTTTTGTTTTATGGCTTCGTTATCGTGATAGAGAATCTATATCATTGAATTCAGTATTGTTGCAAGTAACGGTTCCGAGAGAAAACGAAATAAAAATTGATGTAGCTGAACAACTTTTTGAAAGTCTCTACGCCCTTTATGGGTCGACAAAATTTGAATATTTCCGACCCCAGCCACATCTCTCTTTTGAAATTGTAGGGCTGACAGGTGATATTCGGTTTTACGTAAATGTGCCAGCAAAATTTCGTGATTTTGTCGAAAAAGAAATCAATGGTGCCTATCCTGAGGCAGACATTTTACCGGTAAATGATCCTGCTGCCAAACAGCGTGACGGAGCGGTTATTGGAACTGAGTACAACATTTTTTCTGATGATGGAAAAGTTGCATTTATGTGGCTCAATTTAAAAAAAGCGAATTATCTGCCAATAAAGGTCTATAAAGATTTACCAGTTGATCCATTATCTTCGCTTACATCAATTTTAGGGAAAATGCATGAGGGTGAAGGTGCGGCGATTCAAATACTAGTACAACCAACAGGAAATAGTTGGAAGAAAGTTGGCCGTAGTTATATAGGAGGCGTTAAAAAAAATGAGTCAAATCCAGAAAAGGCAAGTTACAGAATCGATGCAAAGGAATTGGAGCAAATTGAAAACAAATTACAAAAAGCAGGTTTTTATACAACAATTCGTGTAGTTGTATGTGCCAAAACGCAAGAACAGGCAAATGCACATTTGAATAATATCAAAGGTGCATTTCATCAATTTAATAGCCTGAATGCTTTTAAAAAACGATGGCAATTTTTAAGAGGATTATTTATGACTGATTTTATTTATCGTTACTTTCCTTTGGTCAGGGAAACATCGATTCTTACCTCTGATGAATTGGCAACTATTTATCATTTTCCTAATAAAAGCATTATGACACCAGGGATTCATTGGCTGAATGCAAAGCGTTCTGCTGCTCCCTCTAATATCCCAATGTCTGGTTTATATCTTGGAAGAAGTACTTATAGAGGATTGGCGAGACCGGTATTTATTGAACGCGATGATAGACGTCGTCATATGTATATCATCGGAAAGACTGGTACTGGGAAAACGGAGTTTCTTAAGAGTATGATTATTCAGGATATTAACAACGGTGAAGGTTGTGCAGTTGTTGATCCTCACGGAGATTTAGTTGAAGATATTCTAAAAGTGATTCCGCCCAAACGTGCTGAAGATGTTATCCTTTTTGATCCATCAGATTATGAAAGGCCGATGGGGTTTAATATGCTTGAAGCAGAAACTGAGCAAGCAAAACATTTTGCTGCGAATTCAATTATTGGATTGATGTACAAATTATTCGATCCAAATAAAACCGGTATTGTTGGACCGCGATTTGAGCATGCAGTTCGTAATGCAATGTTGTCCGTTATGTATGAAAAAGGGAGTACTCTGATTGAAGTGATGCGTATTTTGACTGATCCGGCTTATGTACAAGAAGTTTTGCCAAAAATAGATGATCCTATTATTAGACGCTATTGGACTGATCAGATTGCGCAAACTTCAGATTTCCATAAATCGGAGGTTTTGGATTATATTACTTCAAAGTTTGGAAGGTTTGTTACTAATAAAATGATTAGAAATATTATTGGGCAATCCGACAGTGCGTTCAGTTTTCGTAAGGTAATGGATGAGCAGAAGATATTACTGGTCAATCTTTCAAAAGGTACTATCGGTGAAGAAAATTCCAATTTCTTAGGATTAGTACTTGTTCCAAAGATCTTGGTTGCTGCGATGTCACGACAGGACATGCCAATGAGTGAACGAAAAGATTTCTTCCTCTACGTTGATGAATTTCAGAATTTTGCAACGCCTGATTTCGCACAAATTCTTTCAGAGGCTCGAAAGTATCGCCTGAATCTTATTGTTGCTAATCAGTTCATTGGGCAGATGGAAGAAGAAATTAAGAATGCTATTTTTGGTAATGTTGGTACTGTTGCATCATTCCGCGTTGGTGTTACTGATGCAAATTATCTGCAACATGAATTTCAACCAATTTTCAGTGAACAGGACTTAATTAATGTGGATAAATTTAATTGTTATATGCGTACACTTGTTGGTGGAGAGCCAGTACGTCCTTTCTCACTTGATACAACCAAAGATATTACAAAAGAAAAAGCTATGGAAAATCCACGTGTTGCGGAATTAGTAAAGGAGTTATCACGTCTTAAGTATGGGAGGTCGGTTGCAACAGTTGAAGCAGACATTAATCAACGTGCACGATTATGATAATCTCTGCTTCAGTTTTAAAGTCCAAAGTGTTAGAAGAATGTCCATTTTAGAATAACTATGTTAAGAACTACCGTTAAGAGAAAAATACTTAAACCAATGGGAGAATCCCAACTATACCATTTACTCATACTCTCAAGAGATTTCATTTTTGCTATTTTATCAAATTCTTTATCATCCATATAAATCACCTCCTTAAATATCTAAATATTCAATAGGACTTTCATATTGTTTGGCAATTTCTTGTAGAGTAACATAAAGTGACTTTGGAAGCTTATTTTTGAGTTGATTAAAATTATCTCCAACAATGAATTCTGCGCCGTTTGTATTTTCAAGATAGTCTGCATTTTTTTTCCATGCTATCGGATTTGTGAGAAGTGTCGCTTTTGTTGCTGCTTGTATCAAAATTGCCCACTTACCTTTTTGTGTTTGATAAATTTTGGCAGACATCAACCATACTTTATCATCTGAAAATCCTGACCATTTCCCGACCTCGTGTCCTATGAATCGTAATTTTCGTTGAGAAGTATGTTTGCCTACTTTTATAGTAATTTCTTTCATGTCGCGCTCTTTTTTTTCATGACGTGAGACATATTCACCAAGCGCACGAGCAATTACTGAAGAGAGAGCTTCACCTGCAATCTCTTTTGCGCGATCGAAAAGCGGTTCATCTTTTTCACTGACATAAATTGTTTTATTACTCATATGCGCATTATACGTATATGTATATTATTTGTCAAGACTTTTTTAATAAATATGGTATTTTAGTAAATATGTGTTGAGAGGAAAAAAGTAATAAGAAAGGCTGTGAGAAGTGCGTTTGCTATACTAATTCGTGCCATAATCTTTATATATTCTGGAGCTTGCAATCCAATAGCTTTTGTCGCTCTAGTTGTTCTTATCAAATAGAGCCAACTAAGACAGATTACAATAATGACTGTGAAGAGATAAAAAAGAAGAATCAAGAATTTTATGTGATTTATGGTAAGAAATAGCATATTTAATTTTAATAACTTGTACTATTTACATGATGTTGTTTAAACCAGATAGTATTTTGTTGCATTAACGAAGTAGGTTGTGGAGCTCCATCCAGTAATTGTTGTGTTAAATAGGTTGTAAGTTCATGAGATCCTTGGATATCTTTTAAAACAAATTCTTCCTGACGAGTTGGTCGATCAAAAGTAATCACAATATCTCCCATATCAATTATTTCATTAAAAAAACCATTACTCATTAGGTCAATTTCTGTACAATTAACCCTATCGAGCATAACATCATTAACAATATATGAAGTAAGTGGAGTATATCGCAATTCAAGTATTTTTCGATTTGTCAATATATACATATGGAAATACCAGTCAACAATAGTTTTTGTACATAAACTAATTGCAATACTGATTAAAAGTAAGGTTGTAACAAAGAATAATGATGAGGAAACAAAAAAATCTTGGAAAATGACAAATGCTGTCGAGATAAAGAAAAGAGTAAGCAGGCCAGTAATAAGAACAGGACCTAAGACTACGAATGGATGTTTTCGTTTAACAAGCAACAATTGTTCATCTTTGAGTGTAAGAAAAATATTCCAGTTTCCTTTGGTGATCATACCATTTTGCATAGAAAATGTTCCTTTCGGCGTAAGGTGAAAATATTGTATATGATATTAGGAGAACTAGCGTAAATCTTCTCTAGAATAGTCTGTATACATGAAAGTTGCGTGATAAGTCAATAAGAAAGAAGTAAGAGAGACCATTTATTGGTATTGTGCCATCATGTTATTTAGATTTTGATGAAGTGAGCCAAGTGAAATTACAATATTTTCCTTAGCAATTTCAAAAATGCTTCTTTTTTTACAAACTATTGTTAGCGCATTTTTATCGTCAATAGTTGGTATTATTGCAAGGTTGGTTTGTGGGTACATAATGGATTGTAGGTTATTATTATGGCCAAGTCCAAGTGCATGTCCCATTTCATGAGCAATAGTATGGATTAGCTCCTGATGTGAATTATTGAAGTAAATATTTATTGTTTCGTTTATCCCATCTCGGTTATATAATCCTTCTTCAGGTTTATAGGTGAGGACATTATTATAATTATCCACGTTCTGATTGAGCTGGTTGATTTGTTGATTATATTGGTCGGTTGATTGGTTAAGCTGGTCTGCTTCTTGTTGGAGTTGTGTTGCTTGTTGTTGCAGCGATTGTTGTTGAGTAATAATATCTTTATACACATCTTGAGGTGCACCGCCTTTACTATTCCAGTATTGGATTTGCTCATTTAGAGCATCGCTTTTCTTTTTAAATTCTGTGACTTGGTTTTCGTAACTAGATATTTCAGGTTTGAGGGTATTTTTTTGTTGTGTGACTTGGCTATTAAGATTATTAATTTGTGAATTGAGTGCCTGTCGTTGGTCATAGATCATATTGACAGGCATATTCGAATTAGGATCATATTCCATTAAGACCATACCTTGACTATTCTTCCATACAGTTCCTGCCTCTTTGGTGTCTTGGAGAAATTCTTTTTTGCTGATATTAAATCGTGGGTCAATTGAGCCAATACGAAAAGTTTTTGGCACATCACAAGGTGATTGATAAAGAAACTGATTTACTTTTGCTGAAACAGTTTTATTTTGATAAGTAATGAAAAGTAACCCAATAATAAGGAAAAATATCAGTAATTTTTTCATCATTCACATTTTAACCTAAGTCTGAAAAACTAGCAAGGAAAAATTTAAAGATTATAGCAAGGGCAATGTTGATGTGATTTTATAAATCTTTGTAATAAAAAAGCCTTCCATTTCTTTGCTTGGAAAGATGCGGGCACAGTTTGTGGTATGCATAAATTGTTTTTTCTTCCATGCCAGTAGACCATTTTGTAACGGTATATTAGACAAATTAATTTTTTCAATTCTCAATGCTTCTGGTGTTTTTTTCATTATCCATTCAATTACTTCTTCATTTTCCTCAGGAGAGAGCGTACATGTTGAATAAACAATTATTCCTCCTATTCGTGTTGCCGATATTGCTGATCGCAGGAGATATTTTTGAAGTTTTGATAATTGTTTAATTTTTTTTGTTGACCAATCTTTGTACGTTTTTGGATCATTGCATTTAATGCGTCCTTCCATAGAACATGGGACATCAACAAGCGTCTTGTCGAAATATTCAGGAAGGTTTTTCCAAAAGGATTCACCGGGTAAGTTTAATACTTTAGTATTTGTTATTCCCATATGATTGAGGTTCTCTTTGAGTTTGAATAATCGTTTAAAGCTAAGATCATTTGCTGTTAATTCTCCTGTATTGTGCATCATTGCAGCAATCTGCGTTGTTTTACTCCCTGGAGCAGCAGTGATATCCAAGACTTTTTCATTAGGTTTTGGATGCAGCACAAGAGCGGGTATCATACTAGAAAGATTTTGAATATAAAGTAAACCATTTTTATATTCAGCTGTTTCTGTTAGTTCACGAATAGATTTATTTTTCAGAACAAACGCATCAGGATACCAATAGACTTTTTCAACAATAAAATTTTGTTGTTCTAATAATTTTTGTAAAATTCTTGAGCTAGTTTTTAACGTATTTGCTCGAAAAGAAGGGAGATATGGATGTGATAAAGCATCAAGTAGTTGATTGAAATACTTTTCAGAATATATTTTTTTCCATCTTTCAAGTAGTTGTATTGGTAAATTGTTACAGGCATCCATAATGGTATTATATCTCAATATGCATAAGTGTTCATTAGAGAATATCAGACAATAATAGAAACGACACCCCTAACAAGAATAGAAATGTCACCTATACAGAAACGCTTCCTTAGGATATGATGCTTGTCACGTATGGATGGCAGGTCAAAGATCCTCGAAGGAGGGCTCAAGTTTCAATTCAAAGGAACAGGAAAAGGCAACAATTCTCGAATCTGCAATTATGGGTAGGATTAGCAATGCTCAAGCGGCAAAACAATTAAGGCTATCAGTAAGGCAGGTGAAAAG
>DATMOG010000058.1:0-25551 GCA_035568375.1 Candidatus Sulfotelmatobacter sp. | reverse complement strand
TGACTGCGCAATTCCCCGTGCAGTGACAAGAGATGTTGAGAGTAATCCAATTTGCATTGATTTTCCAAGAGTTCCTGGAAGTGCAGTAAAGGTCACAGTTGCTACGACGCCTGTGCCTTTTACTGCTTGAGCGTTTGGAGTAATACCAAATGCATAGGTATATCTTCCCGTTTGTGGATTATTTTTATTGATTAAAACAACAGGATTGGTAAATAATGGTCCTGGTGTTACTTTGACATTGCTGACAATATTAGGATCATAACCCAACTCAAGCTGTACTGCTGTTACATTATTATCTGATGTATCAATAGTAACATCAACCGATCCTTGCTGCCCAGGTGCAATAGTCAATGGATTTGGACCTAATTTGAGCACAGAATGTGCTGGCACTGCTACTGTAGGCTGTACTGCTATTTGAGGGATTGAAGGAGCTTGTTGTTGTTGGCCTGCTCGAAGTGCAATAATGAAGAGAACTATAGTTACTACAACTAAACCAGCAATGAGGGCAAGGGTCTTTTTTGGCATAAAAGTATATCTATAATAGAACAATCATTTTAGGTTTTGCAAGACCCAAAATAAAAATCATATAATAAGAACATGCTATACTTTTCTCTCTTCTTTATTGAGCTTCTACTGCTTTTTCTTCTCTCACGAAACCTCACTCGTGTCCTCTCACACTTCTTTTATCGACTTACCAAAAACTCAACCTTTACCATCTCAGCCATTGCTTTCCTTTTCTTTCCAGGCACGGTATTACATGAAATAGCTCATGCACTTTTCGCAGGACTCCTCGGCGTGCGAGTAGGAACAATAGAGTTTGTTCCAAAAGTAGATGGTGACCATATCAAACTTGGCAGCGTGCAAATTGCCCAAACCGATCCCTTTAGGAGGTTTTTCATCGGTGCAGCACCACTGATCATGGGAACTACGATTCTTTTAGGCATTCTTTTCTTCGCAGCACAGAATCATCTTTTTGCCAATTATCTTTTTGTTATCTTCATAGGGTATCTTGTATTTGAAATTGGCAATACAATGTTTTCTAGCAGAAAAGATATGGAAGGAGCTCTCGAACTTTTCGCTACACTGATTGTCATTGTTATCATTTTATATTTCCTTGGGATTCGTGTGCCTACCTTTAATCCCAATCTATTATTCTCACAACCCCTTTTTCTAGAAGTTTTTAAACGCGGCTGTATGTTTTTATTGATGCCGCTTATAATTGATACAATTATTATTTTTCTCCTCAGACCAATAAAGCATAAAACATAAAATTAAAATGTATATACTAAACCAAAAATTACAAAGCTTATTGCAATAAACCAAAACCTCATTGTATACTATCTCTTATGTCAAAAACTTTTATCGTATCTACTATCATAGGTGTCCTTGTTCTTATTATCTTTGGCTATTTCAGTTTAGGACTTAATGGTTCTGCCCATACAGTCACCTCACAACAAACATCACTGCCACAAACAACAGATTCGGAAAAATTACAAATCACTAATGAAAAAATAGGAACAGGCGCTGCCGTCAAAAAAGGAGACACTGTGCAAATCAACTACGTCGGCACACTTGCTAATGGTACTAAATTCGACGCATCAGCAGATCACGGTGGTCCATTCACTACGCAAATTGGTGTCGGTCAGGTGATCAAAGGGTGGGATGAAGGAATTATAGGGATGAAAGTCGGCGGAAAAAGGAAACTGATTATCCCACCTTCATTCGGGTATGGGGATCAAGGAGCTGGCCTAATTCCTCCGAATTCGACTTTGGATTTCCAAGTCGAACTGGTCGGAATTAATCAATAAAAGGTATAATTAAGATACTATTTACACACTGTGCAATTCCCCTTATGGGTAATCAATAGGTATACCCCTGAAACACCAATTAATGCATAAAGAACTTCAAGCAAAGTTGCTGAAAAACCGAAAATCGCATGTAAGATATCAAATCCTTGACCTTGACTGTTTGCAGGAATAATACCAAACAATCCAAGATCGATTGCTCCAATTACTACAAGAATAAATGCAACTATGTGTATCCATTTTTTTGTTTGTGGACTCATAAAATTAAATCACCTCCAATCCCTTCTCTCTCTAGCATACAAGGATTATAATTTTTTAGTCAAGTAGAAAATAGCATAACCATGACTGGCTACTCTAAAACATTTAAAATGTATTATCCTTAAAATATAAAATCTCACGAGTGTTTACTCAAGTAAATATACTAAAATCAGAAAATTTTTCCTCAGAAATATAATATAAGCGGAATAATAATTAACGAAGATATTACAAACATAAAAAAACTTACTGATGTTTTAACAAGTGAGCAAGTTAGTCGCTGTGCGTGCTATCCTTCGTTAGAGGGATTGACAGCATCTTAAAAAATCAACTAAGCTAAATATAGTCTACTTTTATGAAAAAACTCTTATTTTTATTGCTTATTATAATATCCTCTTTTTTTGTACACCCAGTCTCTGCGCATGCGCAACACCCTATTCCTTCAGTATTCTACTGCATAGGGAACAATCCTCAACCACCTTGCGTAACACTCGCACCGACTTCAGGACAATCGCAAATATCACAAACGCCATCTGCAACGCCTACTCTTTTTATGATATCACCAGTAACAAGTAGTATATCTGCTTCCCCAGATACTAGCCCTTCAGCATCCGTTTCTCCTTGTCAAAGCCTCCAACAATCTGTAGCTATCAAAAGCACAAACTCAGCGAATAAAGAGAGTTCTTCATCGGGTAAAAAAAGTACAACAAAACATAAAGAAAAAGAAGATATTGGTAAAAAACACCAGCATACAAAGGGATTAATACAAAAATTAATGCAATTTCTTTTACAATTATTACAACAACTGTTTAAGCAATATGGTAATCATACTCCTGTATTAAATCCCTGTCCTTCACTTAGTCCTTCTCCTTCATCAGCCTCTCCGTCTGCATCTACAAGTGTCTCACCTAACCCTTCAATTAGTGCAACTCCTGGAAATGGGAATCCTTATTCTCCTAATGTTAAAAATTCTTTAGGTACACTAGGCCAATGTTCAACTAATCAAAAGAAACAAGGTTTCAGTTTTTGTTACGGTGATGGAGTCAATTCAGGGTACTGTTTACCTCCTGCAGGATCTTGTTATGCCTCACTTGTAATTATTCCTGGGACTAAATCCTACTGCGTTGATCAAACACATCAAGAATACAAAGCTCCAATAACTGGAGCAGCAAACACTTCAAACCGCGGCTCATGCCAAATCTGTCCTCTTGGCGGCAGTGTGAAAGGTGCTCCTGCTTCAGATGGTACAAGTAAATGTATCTGTGACAATCCTAAAAAAACAATATCGAACACAGAAAAAACTTGCGTTACTAAGATGTCCGGTTGTTCTAGTTATCAAGACGACGGGACATGCATTCAATGTACTTCATCGTATACGTTACAAGGTGGTACCTGTGTCAAAACATCTAAACCGAATACTAACCTAAACAATAACCAAAATGGTGGCAAAAACAATCAAAATGGCTCAGGAACTAACCAAACAGGTAAGAACAATCAAAATGGCTCGGGAACTAACCAGACAGGTAAGAACAACACACCCGTATCATGTAATCCTTTTAATGCTGACTGTTCCTCTGGATATAGTTGCCTGGTACCAGCAGGACATGTAATAGGCACGTGTCAAAAAACCCAACCGAAACCTGCTCAAACTCAACCTATTACATGTAAACAGCCTGGTGAAGCGTGCACAACGACTCATCAATGTTGTTCTACTCCAATTAATTCCACTTGTGTTAGTGGGAAATGCCTAGGTCAGATCGGACTATAGCACCTAGGATATACCTTTCCATTACATTAATTCTATGAATAGTTTATCAGAATAGTTATTAGGATCTTTGTTCTTACAACTACAGGTAAAAACACTTAAAGATGCCCTAAACTGAGGAATAGAAAAAGAACTCATTGTGGAAAAAAATCATCGAATAAAAACGCATAAGCATACAGATGTATCACGTCCATATACACCTCGTCATGAAAAAATCTATCTTTTCATCCAATACTAGGGTTCCACTTCGAAATACTTTTACTATCTAACGTCTGTTTGAGTTTACATAACAAATCTAATGTTACTTTGTTGCTTCATTTTTTCCGGTCTCAGAATTTTTCTTTCCAGGGACAAACGGATGTCCTTCAAGACTGCACCCTTGTGCACCACATTTGGTTAGACCATTTTTGTATTGTTCTTCCGTGATAACAGCTTGGCATGTTCCAAGACAAATATATGTTTTTTTATCATCCATAGTACTCACCTCCTCTCAACTTCAATATTAGCGCAGTGATTATATTCATACAATACCTATTTATTTAACCACCGCTTTCATCGTTGCTTTTTTCCTATTATCATGATATTTTCAAATATATTCCTTCATTATGAGTAATACAAAAATTCTAGTAACGGGTGCATTTGGACAAATTGGTTCAGAATTAGTTCAAGCTCTCCAAAAAAAATATGGCAAAGACAGTGTCGTTGCCTTAGGACATGTACATATTCCTTCAGGTTTTACTGGTATTGTTGAAAGAATAGATATCACTAATACAAAAGATATTAAAAATCTCATTGAAAAATATAAGATAACTACTATTTATCATCTTGTTTCCCTTCTTTCAGCAAAAGGTGAAAATGATCCGTCGTTAACCTGGCGCATTAATATGGACGGATTGAAACTTATTCTTGATATTGCTGCTGAGAAAAATATTCAGGTTTTTTGGCCGTCTTCAATTGCAGCATTTGGCCCAACTACACCACAAGACAATACACCACAGAAAACTGTTCTTGAACCAACAACTATGTATGGTGTTACAAAAGTTGCCGGCGAGCTCCTATGTCACTATTATTACCATAAGTATGGTGTTGATGTGAGAAGTCTCAGATATCCTGGTCTTATAAGCTGGAAAGCAGAACCGGGTGGAGGAACAACAGATTATGCTGTAGCAATTTTTTATGAAGCTATTAAAAGCGGTTTATATACCTGTTTCGTAAATGAAGATACAGTTTTACCAATGATGTATATGGATGATGCAATCGATGCAACAATACAATTGATGCAAACTGATTCTTCCAAACTTACTATCAGAACCAGTTATAATATTGCCGCTATCAGTTTCTCCGTTAAACAACTTGCAGAAGAGATTAATAAACACATCACTGTTGCCGTCACATACAAGCCTGACCAAAGACAAAAAATTGCAGATTCTTGGCCGAAATCTATTGATGATTCAGTTGCAAGGAAAGAGTGGGGATGGAAACATGCTTTTGACTTACCGAGAATGACAGAAGTAATGTTACAAGAATTGAAGAAAAAATTAGAAAAATAATATGAATCAAAAATTTGTATCACAAGTTGCTAATGAAATCAAAAGAATTGATTCAGAAGGCGTTACAAAAAGAAACGAAAATATTATTGAAGATTTTACTAAAGAAGCATCGCCAAAAGCAATTATTAAAGGTAAAGCATATCGGATTTTTAATTCTAATGACTATTTAGGACTTCGATTTAATAAAGAATTACTAGCAGCAGAAGAGCATGCAACACAACAGTTTGGTACAGGACCAGGTGCCGTACGATTTATTTCGGGCACTCTTAAAATTCATAGAGATTTAGAAAACGTAATTGCCAAATTCCATAAAAGAGATGATGCAATTGTTTTCTCATCTGCATTTGCTGCAAATATTGCTGTTATGGCTTGTTTCCTTAACAAACAAAGTAAAGATTCCCTTCTTTCCAATGATGTTGTTGTTATATCTGATGCTCTCAATCACCGAAGTATTATTGATGGTATTCGAGCAGCAAGTATTGATAAACCACAAAAGCAAATTTATCAACATATGGACTATAACAATCTCTCTGCTGTTCTTGAACAGAATAAAACACAATATAAAAGAGCTGTTGTTATTTCAGATGGTGTTTTTAGCATGATTGGTGAATTTACAGATATAAAAAAGCTTCGCAAAATTGTAGATAAATATGACAAGGTATACCAAGAAGGAGTGTTATTAATTATTGATGATAGCCACGGTGTTGGTGCATTTGGCAAAACCGGGAGAGGTTGTGAGGAAGTGTCAGAAGCAAAAGCGGATTTGCTAGTTGCTACATTTGGAAAAGCATTTGGATCAGATGGTGGATATGTTGTCGGAGATCAAGTATTAATTGATTATCTTCGAGAGTCTGCTGCAACATATATTTATTCCAATTCAGTCTCACCAGGTGTTGCTGCTGCTGCATTAAAGGCTGTCTCACTAATTGATGCGATACCAGGTAAAGCGCTACTCGCAAAACTCTCAGAAAATATTTCTTATTTTCAAAAACAAATACAAAAAGCTGGATTTCAATTTGTTGTTAACTCTATTCATCCAATTCAACCACTTTTAGTGGGCGATACCCTAAAAACAAAAAAATTAAAAGAAACACTATATACCTCTGGCATTTTGGTTACCAATATTAATTACCCAGTAGTGGCAAAAGGAAAAGATGAAATTAGAATTCAAATAAATGCATCACATACAAAGGAAGATATTGCTTATTTTGTTACAGAGTGTACTGAAATAAGTAAGAAATTACAAATTATTTGATGGCATCATCCTCGTTATCTTTGATTCATAAGTCCGTACAACGAAAGAAGGTCCTATCAAACCTTTTTAGCTTTCCATCTATTTTTACCGCCTTTTCTGCCAGCTGCAACAGCTTCATCATGAGAATACGTATGTGCGCTACCTATCTCATGAGCCGCAATTCCACCAGCTTTTGCAATAGCTGATCTCTTAGCCTGTGACATTGAGGCAAAACCACGCCTGCTTTTTGCCATATCGTTATTGTATAGATTACTATAATTTATGACAAGTGCTGATTTTGCTAAAGCAGTACTCTTTATGATGCAACCTCACATAATGGTATCTCCAGATAGTTCTGCAAGTTCGTGCGGAGTTCTTCAAGTGTCTTTGCTTCCATTAATTTTTCTCTGAAGGCAGAGGCATCAGGAAAATTGTTAATATATGTTTTGGCAAATTTCTTGAGCAAGGCAAAATTTTTTCTTCCCTGCCACTGCTTCTCGAATAATGCAATATGATATAGATACAGATTGACCTTCTCTTTAACACTCACCGTCTCAACAGTAACAGTTGTATTGAATATCCAAGGATTGGCAAAAATTCCCCGGCCAATCATAAACCCGTCACAGCCATATTCATAATATTTACCCTGCACTTCTGTAAGCGATGCTATATCACCATTACCAATAAGCACGGTTTGAGGAGAGAGCGTATCGCGAAGTTTCTTTACTGCTGGCATTAACTCCCAATGTGCAGGCACTTTGGAAAGTTCATTCACTGTCCGCAGATGCACTGTCAATGCTGCAATATCCTGCTTGAGCAAAAAACTAATCCATTCATCAATAATAATTGAACTAAAACCAATCCGAGTCTTCACACTGACAGGCAGCTCTCCAGCACCCTCTTTGGTTGCCTGAATAATCTCAGCAGCAAGTTCTGGCGTATGAATCAAAGCAGAACATGCACCATCTCGAATCACAGTTCTAACAGGACAACCCATATTGATATCAATACCAGCAAATCCTTGTCCTCGCAATTCTTGTGCCACTTTATAAAACGACTCGGGCTTGGTCCCCCAAATTTGTGCAACAATCGGATGCTGATCAACCTTATGCAACAAATTTTCAAAAACCCGCTCTCTGCCCTTTGATAGCAATCCCTCACACATGGTAAACTCGGTAAAAAGCACGTCAGGTTTACCAATTTCAGTTATAATCTGACGAAAAACAACATCAGTCACACCATCAAGTGGCGCAAGGACAGTAAAGGGTCTAGGCAATGTCTGCCAAAACGATTTCATAAAGATATATTATACTACATTATTTGACTTCTCCGTATTCTTACATAACAAAATGGTATACTAAATCCAAATGACTTTGGACATTATTCACACGCGTCTGCACAATCAACAGCTCACATCTCAAACATTTGAAAAACCTGAAGATCTTGTTGCATGGTTTGGCGCGGTGCAAGCACAAGATTTCGCTGCAGCAAAATGGGCACTCTCACTACGCATCGACGATGAAACTGATTCGAGTATCGAACAGGCATTTAATGACGGAAAAATCCTTCGTACTCATATTATGCGTCCTACATGGCATTTTGTCACACCGTCTGACATCCGTTGGATTCTTGCACTCACCTCACCGCGAGTACATCGATTTAACGGTTATTATTACCGTCAATCAGGGCTTGATAAAACTATTTTTGAAAAAAGTAATGAAGTTATCAAAAAAGCGCTACAGAAAGGTAAACAACTAACACGCAATGAATTACATATCTACCTTGACGAAGCGAAAATCCCAACAAAGAATTTAGGACTTTCCTACACTATTATGCAAGCAGAGTTGGACGGGATCATCTGCAGTGGCCCACGACGTGGAAAACAATTTACTTATATGCTTCTTGATGAACGTGCACCACACAGCAAACAATTTACTCATGAGGAAGCATTGGCAGAATTGACCAAACGTTATTTTCAAAGTCACGGGCCAGCACAAGCGCAAGATTTTTCCTGGTGGTCTGGATTGACCCTCAACGATGCGCAAAAAGGTATCGAGCTCAACAAGCATATCTTTCAAACAGAAGAACACAATAAAAAAAAGTACTGGTTTGTTACTATAAAAAATAACACAGAACAAAAACAGGATGGCTTTCTCGTACCTGGATTTGATGAATACTTTATTGCATATAAAGATCGTAGTGATATTTTGGACAGCAAGTATGCCAAATACCTCAATCACGGAGGTGGTATGTTCAATGGCGCCATTGTCATCAATGGCAAAATGGTAGGAGAATGGAAACGAGTGCTCAATAGTAAGAATGTTATGGTAACGATAAAATTATTTGAAAAGATTACTAATACACAACAACATACACTAAAACAGCAAGTAAAACGCTTTGGAGAATTCCTCAATATGCCAGTTGTAATCAATGTATGAGCTGAGCATCATCAGCACAACAGTTGAGATGTTTTATACTACTTCCCTGCAATTTCATCAATCGATTTTTTACTCACAGCCGAAAAATCATATTCATTGATATCATAATCATATTGCACAAATTTGTCATTGTGCTTGATAAGAAGCCAGCTATTCTTTGGCCCCCAGCCTTTCGTTTTTATCAAAGCAAATGAACCGTGTAATTTCTTACCATACAGAACAAATTTTATCTCACCTTTTTTGAGACTTGATAGCATGACTTTTTCACCTTCTTCACGATCAGTAATTTCTTTCCGCACTCCCTTCTCGACTTCAATTTCCGGGATATAGTATCCTTCATCCCAAATCATTACCGGCCCTGCGCCATAATGCCCCTCAGGAATACTGCCTTCAAAATGCCGATATTCCATATCATGATCAGTTGTCGGCAAGGCAAGCCTCTTGACTGCATTATCGAGCGATGGACCTTTAGGAATAGACCAGGAAGGCATCACTCCATTAATCTCTAAACGAAAGTCATAATGCAATGACGTAGCGCGGTGTTTATGAATAACAAAAACGAGTTGTTGCATATTTTTAGTATATAACAAAATCAAATTAACTGTTGACAAATATTAAAGCTTATAGTAAGATCACAATCTTATGGGTAATTACGAAGATTTAAACGACCGAGAAAAATGTGTAGATTTTCCTGAAGAGTTCATTCAGGAATTACGAGAAGCTTATCATGCTGGATACGAAAATGAAGCACTTGAACGTGCTGAAGAGCAAGGTATTGATCTGCTTGAAATCATCGCCTAACCTATTACTTCTCCATTCATATTTTCTCTTACGAAATATTCATTCTCACCTATATAAAACTGTAAAGAGTGAAAAATGATCATAAGAAATTACTAGATATAGTATGCTTTGGATCTTAAGAAAAAATTGTAACACGGACACTCACTTAAAAATTTCTATATAAGCTGACAGATACAACGGTATCCCTCTGTAATGAACATGTTGTATAGCTATCTCAACTATGCTGCAAAGATCTTTCTTAAAAGCAAACATCGAATCGAAGGTTCTTTAACAGAACGTACAACCTATTTAACTTTCATTCCAATATGGTCAATCTTTGGGAAATGCACTTTTACCTCATTACGGAATTTATCAGCAAGTGTACTTGAAAATTTACCATATTTTCCTGATTCAGATTTAGAACACAAACTATTTTCCCACCGAGCAAGTACAGGAATAATCTCTCGCCCTTTTTCATTAAAAGCCTCTTGCCATTTATGAGGATCTATAACATATGCATCATGAATTTTTTTGAATTCTTTAAAGAGGAACTCATGAACAGTAAACATATCAATAACCTGTTGTTTATACTTCACCATAGTTATTTTATTTTGAGGAGCTCGACATCGAAAATAAGGGTTGCAAAACCAGGAATATCAGGCTCTACACCATATTTACCATAGCCAAGCTCATGAGGAATAATAAGACGTCTCTTTCCACCAACCTTCATACCAACAACACCCTGATCCCAACCTTTTATAACATAACCGACACCAATCGGTGTCTCAAACGGTTCACTACGATCATGTGAACTATCAAATTTCTTTCCCGGTTTTCCTGATCCCGCTGTTTCTTCCAGCCAACCAATATAATGGATTACAATATGATCACCATCTTTTACTGCTTCACCAGTCCCAACTTTGATATCTTCAATTTTTAATTTTGCATCACTCACATATTTATTATAACACAATAAATCAGTAACGTTTTGTAAATATTTTGTAATTAAAAATGTTCTTTTACTTTGATACTAATCAAAAAGGATACTCAAATAAACACCAATGAATACAGCAAACACAATAGAAGATAACTAATGTATAATATTTTCTATGACTCAAGATAAATATTCAGCAGTTTGGGTATCCAATTCTTCAATAAACGATTTTCTCAATTGTCCTCGACTCTACTACCTCCGCAATGTCTATAAAGATCCTGTCACACGCCATAAAATTAATATCATCAATCCTTCGCTTGCCCTTGGACAAACAGTCCATGAAGTTTTGGAAGCACTTTCAACTATTCCGGTTGCAAAACGATTTGAGACATCACTACTTACAACCTACGATATTGTTTGGGAAAAAGTACATGGGAAACTCGGTGGCTTCACCAATAAACAGGAAGAACAAATAATCAAAGAGCGAGGTTTACAGATGCTCCAAAAGGTAATTGACAACCCAGGACCTTTAAAAAACAAAGCAATCAAAATTAATCAGGAGCTCCCTAATTATTATTTATCAGAAGAAGAAAATATTATTCTCTGTGGCAAAATTGACTGGCTTGAATATATACCTGAAGATAACTCAGTCCATATTATTGACTTTAAAACCGGCAAAAATGATGAATCTGCCTTTTCACTCCAACTGCCGATCTATCTGTTATTGGTGAATAAACTCCAGAGCCGAAAAGTGAGCAAAGCGAGTTACTGGTACCTTGATCGTGATAACGAACCGGTATTAATACAACTTCCCTCTCCTGAAGAAGCTTATGAAAAAGTATTACAAACAGCAAAAAAAGTAAAAGAAGCTAGACTCAAACGAGAGTATCAGTGTAAAAAGGGCGGTTGTTTCGCCTGCAAACCATTTGAAAAAATTATCAATCAAGAAGCAGAACTTATAGGTGTCAGTGGCTATAACCAAGACCTCTATATGATTTCCTAACAACACTACTGCTCTTTGCGAAATAAAAAGAGGACAAAACGAGAACTCCGACTATTTTATAGATTCTTGCCGCATGCTTCATAATGCTCATGTTAACCCATGAAATATACACTTTTGCAAATACAGTAATATTCAGTATAATCATAAAAGGTCATGAACTCCCACCCTAAACTCTTTAATAGTAACCATTTCTCAACAGAAAAATTTCCTGAAGTGATTGCATTTTGTGATCGAGTTGAAAATAGCCATATCCATAATGGCAAAGCGGAAAGCTATGGGTACGAACTTAATGGCAAGCAGATATATACACTGAAAAAACTTGTAAATCAATGGGAACTTGAAGAAAGCGAGAATAATACCATTATTCGTGTCAGCACAGGAAGAAATCTTGGATTGGTGCTGATGCAAGGATTACGTTTTTCTGATACAGATAAAGAAAAGCAGGAAGACAGGGTAAATATCCTCTTTCCTGTACAAGTAGCTGAAGTCGAAAAAGCACTTGCCTTGATGTATTACTATGGTGGCTATCCAGGAAGTTTTTTACAAATAACACCGGAGCTGGCACTTATTATTGAACGGTTTGTTGATCCAAATATAAACTTTCTTACATACTCCTATGTACCAATTACATATCTTGAATGGCTTCGTGAACAGTTAAAAAATGCTGAAATTATTAAGCAAGGCTCGACAAGGACATTGTGGGTTTATAAAAAATAAGCTATACTTGCTTACTCAAATGACCAAAAAAAAACAAGAAGCAAAAATTCAACTTGAAGATCAAGCTCTATTAATCGCTAATGAAATATTTAACCTGATCAATGAATATACCAATGATAGCCATGTTTCGAAATTTTTCCTTACTGATGAGATTGCATCAACCTGTTATGGATTAACCGCTGGCTTTACTTCAGTTGTCTATACACCAGCACTTGATGCTGAACAAACAGTTGATGCAACACTCCTCTCATTTTTATATGCTCTCATGACCTATGGATTCAATATCTACTTAAAAGAACGTTCTCTGCGTACAAATTCTGCTCCCTATATCCTACCTTACGATAAAAAGATAGTAAAAAAAGCACAAAAAACTACTCTTACCCGCACTTCAAAAGGTAACCTTATTGCAACACCTCTTGCCGATAATATCATCGCAATTATTATAGAGAATATTACTACACAAATGGATTTGCATGAATTTATACTCAAAGGTCATAGGATGAACAAACGCAAATTCTGGGATTATGTCAAACTCTCTCTTTACTGGGGATACAACTTCGCTGGGGAACTACTAAAAGAAATTCCAGAAGGTTCACAACGTTCAAGAGCTATAAAAAATTAAGCTACACATTCACGATTTTTTCCCAGGGGAAGGAATCTCTTCCGAAGTGACCATACGCTGCTGTCTGCCGATAGATTGGACGAGCAAGATTAAGGGTTGTGATAATACCTTTTACAGAGGTATCAATTAATTTATCTTTAAAATTATGAAGCGCTTTTTCACTCACTGTTGCCGTTCCGAAAGTTTCTATTGTCTGCATCAAAGGACGAGGCTGACCGATAACATATGCAAATCCAACTTCACATTTGGTTGCCAAACCTGCTGCAACAATATTTTTTGCTATATAACGAGCAGCATATGCACCGCTTCTATCAACCTTACTCGGATCTTTACCACTGAAAGCACCACCACCAACACGAGCATATCCTCCATAGGTATCAACAACAATCTTCCGTCCGGTAAGCCCTGCATCAGATTCCGGTCCTGGTATGAACCACAATCCTGTACCATTAACCACAATATCTTTATCCTTTGGCAAAGCCAAGTGGTATTTTTTCAAAACAGGCTTAAAAATCTTTGCAATAACACCCTCACGAACTTCTTTATGCGTTACTGATTCATCATGAGCAACAGCGGCAACCAATTTTTCAATTGCGACAGGTTTCCCATCTGCATAACGGATGGTTACCTGAGCTTTTCCATCAGGGCGAAGCCATTTCAATTTGCCTTTCTCCCGCATTTCATCAATTTTTTTTGTCAAAGCATGTGCAAGTATAATAGGTAAAGGCATCAACTCGGGTGTTTCTGTGCAAGCGTATCCAAACATCATACCTTGATCACCTGCTCCATCCTGATCAACTCCCATAGCAATCTCAGGTGATTGTTCATGAATAGAATTACTAAAGGTTGATTCTTGACCGAACCCCCATGCCGGAACGCTATAACCAAGTTCTTGCACGGTTTCTCGAACAACTTGTTCATAATCAATAACTGCTTTTGTTTTAATCTCACCAAATAAAGAGATCTGGTTCGCTCCTGCAACTGTCTCAATACCGGTACGTGAATGAGGATCTTGACTAAGTGCAGCATCAACAATAGCATCACTGATTTGATCACAAATCTTATCGGGATGACCGGCACAAACTGATTCTGAAGTAAAAAGGTAACTCTGCATTGTTAATTGTATTATTAAAGCATAAATCTATTCTATTTACAACAGGTTATGTTGTTAAAAATTTAGCTTTTTTACTATCGCGTACCATCGCGTAATTGATAACAAATAAGGTAAAAATATTTACTCCCAAACCAACAATGGTATACCAGGCCACATGTATCAACACAAAAAACTGTGTTAAGAGTATGGTAACCAATACAGAGATTCTAAAAAACCGATATGCTTCAACACGAGAAAAACGAAGCGCAAAAAGGCCAATTAATACAAATGTTCCTGCAAGAATTGATGAGTATAATTGTCCCCATTCACTGAAAGAGAGAACTGGCCGGTACAAAGAAATTATTGCAACCTGTGTAATAGTTACTATCGTTTGCAAAATAAGAAACACAATAACGACATTGATAACAAACCCTGCACGAGCAATAAGGTAATATTGCTTACGCAATGCTCGACGAATTTTCGTAAACAATCCCGGAGGTGGATTTGCTTCTACTTCAAGCTTGGTAAGTAATTGTTTGAGTGCTTTAACGATTGAGTTCTTAGGATCAGCCTCTTTAAGATATTCAACAGCACGCCTCTCTTCCTCCTCATCAAAATCATTAATTGCAGATTCTTTAAACATCTCAATCGCGTTTACTAAATATTCCTGCTGTGAGAATGGCTGATATTTTGGAATAAAACGTGAGAGCAAATAAAGCAAGACAAACACAATATAAATAAGAGCTATTGTTGGCTGAAAAAAATAATTATTATCAGACGTGACAAATTTCCCCAATTCATCAATAAAAGCTCCAAAGCCAACTCCTCCTAAAATAGATGCGAGTACTGCTGTTTTTTCATTCAAAAATGAAAGCAAAATAAGAATTGCAGCCATCATAAAAAATCCTCCCCATAAAATATGAGCGATATGAATGGCACCGCCACCCAATTGCGGATAATGCGTTAATCGAAGAAAGATACGGATGAAAAAAACACTTACAACTGCTGAAACGAGAAAATTTTCGCGATATGAAGTCGCCTCAATATTGCGGATAAAAACATCTTTGGGAAGCATATTATGATTATTATACATCAGCGGTAAATAATATTGATCGTTGAAATACCTGAGATTCTTTGAGTCTATTGTGCTTGTTTCGAAATTACGCCAAGAAAAGTAGGACCTGCTACTACTGCCGCTGCAAAAGGTGCAGCAGCTATTGCAGCCAAAATAAGTGCAAGTATACCGATTTTCCCTTTATTATCAGCTAAGAGTCTTCCAATGTTTCTTCTCGTTTCTGGATCAAAATCATATTGTGCATTCAACAAATTTTGAAAGAGATCAGTAAGGTGTTGCTCTGTCAAATTGCCAAATATACCATCTGTTAACTCTTCACTAATCTGTGCAAATTGGCCATCCTTCGTATCTAAGATAAGTTCGCAAAATTTAGCAGGATCTTGTAATGCTTCACGATATCTTAATCGATCCTCAGGTTTAATATTTTTCTCTTGAAAAAATTCTTCCAATTTCTGTTCTGAGGTTGAAACCTCCTGACTAAATGCTGAGTCAGGTTTCAATAATCTCCTGACTGCAATTTGATCAACATCACTATTTCGTGAGAGTTCTTCAAGTACTCCTTTTCGTGTAATTGCACCCAAGGGTCCCTTTGCTTCTATGCCAGCCGTAAGTCTTGCCTGCAGAGCTAACTTCTTTTTATATGCATCGCTTTGTGTAACATCTTCAGGCGTCTGGTCCTTTCCAGCTTGCTCTTTTGCCTGTTGTTCCAGATCATCCTTTTCCTCTTCAAGTCTATCAAATTGTGCTTCCATTATGTCAGCAACTTCATCACGAGAATTTTCGAGACTATCAAGCTGCTCTTCTAAAATACGTTGCTTTTCGGCTTCAGCGAAGGTTTCAGAAACACGGCCCATCACTGCTAATTTTTTCTTTATCTCTCCCAATTCAGCCTTTCTAGCAGACTGAGCAGCATCGTCTTCTCCATCAGGTATTTTGCTCAATTCAGTAACTTTCGCTTCAAGCGGATCAGTCATCTGAATCATCAATACTCCAGTATCCTGTCCTTGAAATAAAGCAGTTAAATCGTCAGCTGAAATAATAATACGTCCATCAAGATTCTTAAGCCGATCATTTAGTTCCTGAGAATTTTTAACAGCTTCTGGAAGCATAGCTACCAGTGTCTCGATATCGCTGCGCTTTAATATATTTGCTGATTGAGCAACGCTCTCAATCAGATGATCTGAATTAGATTCTAGCGCAGCAGGTTTCTCGTTTTGTGGGAGTGAACCAACAAAGCTCGTAAAAAGCGTTTCGCTATCACCTGAAAAGAATCCTTTAAATGTATCACGGTCAGCAAGCATTAACCCATCAAGAAGCGTTTCTCGTGAAACATCCATATCTAAGAGTTTTCCTGTTGATTCATCAGTTATGGGATTACCATCTTGATCTGAAAAGAGACAAATAAGTCTTCCTTCTCGTGCTCCAATTACCTTTGTTACTACAACTGGCTCATTTGTAATTTTTTTAACACTACCATCTTCAGCACGCTCACTCAATGCAGGAATTACCAATTTTGTGCTCCCTCCAAAATTCCATTCCCTTCCGCGCTCAGGATTTCCAGAAGCTAAATTACGAAAGACTCGTAAGGTACCGTCTACTGATGTTTGGGGGGTATCAAGTTCAGATCCACGTTTTGCAACTTCTGATGCAACTACTTGTCGGACAGCTTTTCCTGCTTCATGTCGTCTAAATTCAGGTGTACGTTGCACCTCAGCTCCTGGCGAGCCTTCATTTTCTCCAGCCATATAGAGCAATCATAGTTGAATTCTATAATACAATCAAGTACCATTGAAATAGTATGCCAGTTGAATTACAAGAAGGACCAAAAACACAAACTGAAGCTAGCCCATCCGCACAACCAAGACGTAAAGGAAGATCAGCCCTTATAGATGGCTATGATACAACTCTAGGAAGAAGAAAAAATCCAGAAACCTATCCTGATGTTCCACATGGTCAGGAAAAAAAAGTACAAGGCGAACAACCAATTAATTCTGAAGTACAAGAGCTCCGTAAAAAATTCACTGAAGACTTTCATGATGATCTTATCATGCTTATCAATATGCGAAGAGATTATACTTCAACACAGGAATTTCACCAATTTCTGAAAGATTCAGGACATGCATATTATATTGCTCAATTTGATAAGCTCACCAAACCCAAAGCTGGAACAAGTGGAAGACTAATTGAAATTGATGAAGATAAATTTGGTGAATTTGTTTCTACTGATAGAGGTATTGCGCAAATATATAAAATACGGCAAGTAAAATTAAACGAACAACTACGAGCAGCAGCGGCAGCTTTTGGTGAAAACCCTCAGACGCCTCTTCCTGGCATGGTAGAACTGCAAAATGCAACGATAGAGCCAGGTGGTCCTCTTAGAGAAGCAGCAAGAGGAATGAAACATTGGTGGAAAGAAAAACGAGGCAAACCAGGCAATCGAGGAGAAGGATACGATAATAAAGTATTGCGAGTTACTGTAGGAACAAAAGGCAGATTAACATTGACTCTAGGGGGAGCAAACATTACCTTAGGTAGCCTTGGGGCTGGTATAGGTGGAACAGTAGGAGGTCCTGCTGGTGCTCTCGTTGGAGCTGTATTAGGTATAGTTGGAACAGAAGGAGCAGCGCTTCTCATGCAAGCTAGTAAAAAAGGCGTAAACCAGGAATTAACATTATCTGCAAATGCATTAATGAGTATTATCGGTGATCCAAATTCCGCTAATGCAGATAATCGGGTACCTAACCATGCAAAAATTGAATGGATGAGAAGAGCCTATAATCTTGATCCAACTGACTATACCAATGTCAATGGGCAGGTACAACGCCGTGAAGGTATTGTCGGAATGACAGGCGTCGATAAGGATAAATTGGCTAAAACATTATTTGGTACTGCGAAAGAACTTATGGATTTCCAAGCAGCAGAGCTTATACCTCCAGAGCATCGGGAAGTCATAGACTTTACTTGGATATATGGAGGAACCGTAAATCGTCCACAACAAGGAACACCTCTTGAACAAAAATTTTTTGCAAAATTCAGACCTGACCAATATGGCAGACAAGATATGAATGGTAATACTCATGATCGCCAAACATACCTCAGGGAACCTGATGTAATTATTCCGAGAGAGACACTAACAACTGACAGAATCGCAGACCATGACGTTGACGCCCCTCTTCCACCCATTCATCATTATAATGCAGGTGATCCCCTCCCGATAGGTACATACGTTCCTGAATACGTTAATCCAACTACTGGAATCTTTGTTCCTGCTCATGAAGTGACAGCGTCAGGTGAAACAGCTCAACTCGCCTTTGATGAACCAAAAATCTTCTCTATTGGCGATCCTGTTCCTGTTGGAACAGTTATTCCTGAATTTACTAATGCTGCAGGAGTTTATTTTCCTGCAAGAAGAGTGATGAGACCAGGTATGCTTGCTGACCATGAATTTCAGGGATTCCAACGTTTCTTTGAAGGAAGTACTATACAGGCTGGAAGACTTATCCCCGAACATTGGGCACCTGGTCCATATATGACTGATTCTTCAAGCAAAAGAATTCAGCGATGGGAACGTAATCCTAATTTTGACGAAAATAACCTTGATACTATTAGTAATATCCGTCGCGCTGATGAAGCAATTGAACAAGTACTTATAGAAGAAAATAACGTCATATTTCAGAGTCTTATTGATGGAAAAACAGACTATGAAGACAAAACCTTCAAATCATTTCAAGAAAGAAAAGCTGGTTCAATGCCTGGTAGTGCTCATGTCGACTCGGAAAAAAAGAAAATGTCAGAAAAGAGTGCAGCATTAGAAACAGATAGGACAAAACTTCAAGAAGAGGCAGCTGATATCAGTACCTTTTTGGAAAATATCCAAGTGATCAGAGATAAAATTGCAGAAACAGAACGGCTCAAAACAGCTGAAGAAGCAAAAGTGACAATTACTCTTTCAGGTGGTAGACGACGTACACCTACGGTTGAAGAGGCTTTGACTATTGCTAATACTGAAAATCGCACAGTAACAGTGACAATTGACGGAATACCAATAACTGCACTTGAAGCACAAAGACAAAAGCTTAAAACTGCTATCAATACTCTCTATAGAAATTACCGTAAAAATACTGTTGATAAACTTGAAACAGCTGCAAAGAGAGCAAGAGCAGCTGAAAGAAGAGCTGAAACCACATTGAGAGATGCAGCTTCAATAGGAGCTGTAACCGAAGCAACAATGCGTTATTATGCCGGACAGCTTGAAGAAAAACGACAATTAACTACAGCAAGCGAAAAATCTCTCAATGATGCACAAACAAGAGCAACAGCATATTACGATGAATTAGTAAGAGATCCTAAAGATAATGAACTACGCTCGATGCAAGCAGGGATTGAAAGGCAAGAAGAGTTACTCCGAAATACGCAAGAGGCTATTAAAAAACATAAAGAACAAATAGAGCTCGAGACCAAAGCTCTTTCCAGTACTACCACTGAAAAATTTGCTGAAACAGCTGGTATCTTTACCTCCATGCCAGATGCAATGAGTACAATAGTAAGCTGGGGTATTAATGAAGCAGATCTCAGATCTAAAACATACGATGACCTTCTCAAGCTCATCAATACAGAAAACACGACACATGCTGCCCGGGGGTGGCCAACAACAAGTAATCTTTCTGGGCAGAATCGACTCATGCTACTTCATGCAATAGCAGAGGCTAGAGCTGCTGAGATAGAACCTGCCATCGGCAGTCCTTCAACAAATTTCCAAAATGCAGTAAATGAAACTATATGGGGATTACATGATATTGATCTTATTACTCTATCAACTCAACAGATTGCTGAACGCATGAGAGCAAGAAGTAGCGCAATAGGACGTCCCATTCCTTCGGATACAGACATAGACGGCATTCGTTCAGAAGCTGCAAAAAGACTTGTTGCAAGGCAGAACATGTTAGTACAAGTGGAGGGAGATACAACTCACCGATATAAAATACTCGATGCTGACCTGAAAAAAATAGACAGTGAAGGGCTACCAACTCCTTTACTAGATGGCATTCTTCGTGCAAAAGAACAGTATGACAAAATTAATATGAATATGAAAAATTTTTTGCCAGATGATATCTCAATCGGAAGACTCTTTGGAATTGCCGAGAATAGACTAAATACATTTAGAACGAGTACCCCTAAGGTTGGGGATATCGACTTTGGCAAATTTATGGACAAAGTATACGAAAATATATTTAGCTGGAAAAATAATCTCAATGCCTCGTATCAAGGAGAACATGGCCCTCAGGCAGCATTGCGCATTGCAAAAGAATTACTTCCTCAAAACGATTATGAAGAGTTGGTCATTAGAAAATTCGGCCTTGGAGGTATTTCAGCAGGTACAGGCAGAGCATATGAAATCGTTATCAATTTACTCGCTTTAAATCCTGAAGAGTTGCGTGTAGGTCTTGCAGAGCTCCATTCTGAAGAGGTAATTTATAATTATTTAGCAAATAAACCAGTAGCAATAACATAATGCTATACTAAATCTATGACAACAAAAAATGCAATCAAACTACTACCCATGGATGAAAAGCTTAAAACACAATTGCTAAACGTCTATGATTTTATGGAACCTGATCAGAAGCGTACTGTGCAACGAATTGCATGGAAAACATATTTTTATATGTATCATCAAAAAGCCCAAACAAATATCACCCAGCAGCTTGAAGAAGTAGCAGAAGGTAAAGGACAATTTGGCAAAGCTTTCTTTGCAGAAGTAGAAAAGAAAACTGCTCAAGATTTGACCATACAGTTTGATAAATCTTCTGAATCTGTTGATCTCGCAGCAGCACGACAAGCAATGGAGCAAATCATACAAGAAATCCGTACAGTTAAAAAATCCAAAATACACCAATCCAAAAAGAGTAATTAAGAAAAGCAAATCTCCACATCACTTTCGAATTGAGCTAAACTCTCTTCGATTAATGTTTCAAAATCAGGCGCAACTGTTGTATGCTCTTCTCCAAAAATATCTGCCAGTACACGCCGTTGAGATTCATCACCTAACATGGTCGCATGAAATCGATGTTCTTGGCCAAATCCGCCTTTTTCGCTACTCGTCTGGAGAAACCGTTTGACATTTGCAGCATTTCCATGCTGATCTCCCCCATCTCCAATAAATTGCATACTGGACATATACTCAGGATACGATTGCACTGCATTATTAAGATCTGTCGCTGCTGTCGTTACAGCTTGTAATATATCAGTCCCCCATTGAGGCTTCATCTTTTGCATCATACGTACTTTGACTGTTGCACGTTTGCCGTCAGGATAATCATATGCCTCATGCGAATCGTAATCTTGATCGAATCGTTTAATAACATTAATACTGTCAGAAAATGAATAAATGGAAAATTTGATATAACCAAATTCGTTATGTATTCTTGAAAAAAATTCATTATAGAATACCAATAACTTTTTTGCATTATTCAATTTTGTCGGATCATGATGTCTTAAAGTTTTATCCAGTACCATCGATTTACTAACATCAACGACATATGTTTGTGCTAGTAGTGGTCGAACTTCAGGCTTTATAACGCGGGGATGATATGCCCTGCCGTACAGTTGATTAACAGGCTTAGCATATCCTCTCACATCAAGCTTCCCTTTTTTACCCATTGTTTCTTCATCCATTTGTACAACATCAATATGAGGAAGCTTCTCAACAAAATAATCATAGTAGTAATCAACAAGTGGCATTACTTCTTCCTTCAGTTCCAGATATTCCCGATACTCTTTAGTGTCACGAAATAATTGTTCATTCAATTTATCAAGCTTTTTTGAATCAGCGTTATCGACCATTTCCTGATATTGCCTATTTTGCTTCTCATCCAAAAAACCATCATCCATCATATTATCTATTTCTTCTCGCAATTCATCTTTCATTTTCCTCTCGAGTGCCTCAGCTCTTTTCTCCAATTCTGCCATCATATCGTTCAATAATTGTGGATCTCTCCGTAATTCCTTCTTCAAACGTTCCATCTCCTGAAAAGAATCTACCTGATCCATCTGCTCATTTATCTCCTGTTTGCGAGCTTCTGCTTCATTTATTGCTTGGCGTGCTGCATCAACATTTTGTTCTCCCTGCTGCTTTTCCTGATCATTTGCCACATCATGTGGCATCTCTTCTTCACTTTTCTGCTGAGACTGATTTCCTAACTCATCTCCCGTTTGTTGAGGATCTCCCTCATCAGTTGATTGACCACTCTGACGCATTGGAGGTGTTGCATCAGAGGTAATCCATCTTCTTCCATCCCATATTTCTACCCATGCATGAGCTGTGGATTGATCAACTACAGCTGCATTATCTTTGCTCTTTGTTACATAATGACCCAATACAAGCCGTGCAGAAATACCTGCTTTTCGCAGCATTGCAATAAAAAGCGTATTTGAAGAATAACATTCGAGTTTTTCAGATTTTTCAAGATTTTGGATATAGGTATCAGGAGTTGAATTATTTTTTATTGCATCTTGTACTCGTGCTGCATCTTCTGCATCATCTGGATAAACATGTTTACTATGAATATATGCTTTAATTTTTTGTGCTTTTTCTACAGCATTTCCTTGTAAGCTGGATAAAAAGGTTTCTCCTTCATAAGAAAGTGTACTACCCTGAATTATTTCATTATCCTGCGGGATAGGTTGTTTATTGAAAGGTAGCTCTTCTTTGATAAAGTCTATTGAAAACGTGCTTTGCCCATCAGCTTGTATATAAAAGCAGCCATTTTGATCTCGAGTTACCGTTGCATTTACTCCTTGTGCATTCAATGAAGCCCTATCAACTGCATAGCCCTTAGGAACGGGAATTGATTTAATACTAGTACTGACAATGCCTGTTATTTTTTGTCTTTCAGAACCTGAAAGTGTGTGATTATAAGCGATTACCGTTGTCGGTGTAGACCAAGTTTTCCTTGCAACATCAAACAAACTATCTTTTCGTTGTGCATAATAGCCAAGAAGAGGTTGTATGCTTGTCCCAGTCGGCTCAATTTGATAATACCAGTTAACATGTTGTTTAGACTCCTTTGGCGGATCGTAGGTATCTGAAGCATCAGGCGGTTCAATCATTTTGCCTTGATCTTGATTTCTCGGTTCTTCTGACTTTTCCTGATTTTGTTGCTCTTGTTGTTGATCTACAGTATGAAAATCTTTAATTACCTGAACAACCATTGCATATGAAGAGAGATCGCCTCGCTCAATATACTGCATATAGGGATTCTTTATGAGATCATATATTTCCTTTTCCTTTGCAGTTAACAGTTGCGCAATTGCAGACAAGTGATCAGGTGTGGTTAACTGTCTTGCATTTATAACATTAATTCTTGCAGCAGCAAGAATTTTATCCATGCCGCGCAGGATATGCCGATTAGCAACAACTACGGATACCTCTTGCTTGATGGTTTGAATTATTCTATTCAGATCAGAGGAGTGATATTCATCAAGCATCGAATGTCGTATTTTGTCATTGGCAATTGCATTATAAAATCTTTCAGCAATCTCAGCATTCATTTGTGTACCGGACATTTCGGCAATAAATTGGGTAAACTTCTGATAATCATAATGTTTAAATCCGGTCACGATATCTTGTATTCTATTGCTAACAGATTCTTTCCCCTTTGCTGTAATATCATTAGTATCGTAGATTAATGCATCAGGTGTAACTCGTGCAACTTCTGCCATGGGATCCGCTATACCGGCAAATAAATGCTGTATAGCTTCATTTTTTCCATTCTGACCATCGAGATAATGCATCGCCCAGTGATTACCTGGGACTACTTTAAACTCTGGAGCTCCCATTTCTGCCAATGAATCAATATCCCGTGATTGGGTCCGATCAAAAGGGGTTATCGTTTTTTGCTCCTGTCTTTTTTCCGCATCTATTCTTGGCTCTTGAGCGCGATTTGGGGTTATTGATTTATCTCCTTTACGACGAAATAGCCCACGAACCCATTCTAAAAAATGCCCGCTTGCCCCTGCTTGTTCAGGTTGCTGTAATATGCGAGGTAAATTTGTTCTTTGGGTATTATCTTTTGCTTCTCCACTAACTCCTGTATTTTCAATTCCTCCTTCTGCCATAAGATTAAGGATGTGCTGCAATTGTCCATGTACTCATTTCCTGTTCGATTTTTTCTCGTTCCAGAGTGTCAGAAATCTTAGGCAAATAATTTTCAATAATTAATCTCCGTGCAAAAAGCAACGGCCCACTACCACCAGGATTTATTTTTTCTGTTTCGGCAAGATGGCTCAAATCATACGCGCAATCAGCCAGTTCACGTCCTGTCATAGGCTGACTTATTGTTAACGCATTTCTATCTCTTCTCTTATCAAATTTCAGCATAAATGCTTTTCGTAATTTATCAGTAAACTGCACCAAAGCAAGAATAGTCCTCAAGTCAAATAGTTGCTCATCTCTAATAGGAGATGCACCATTCCCTGTTTCTCCGTTAATATAATTATTCCAAATCTGCACAAATTCATTATGCGGAAGATCAATATCATAAGTATACTCAGTTAACGATTCTACTTCCCGAGCAAGACGTAATGCTTCTGCAACATTAAACTTTCCAGCTCTCTGAGGATCTTCAAGAGGTGCATATGCAATTGGCAAATAATTCATTCTGCTTCTCGTCGCAAACTGTGGCTCAAATGTTCCTGGATAACCAGGATTCATTGAGCTAAAAAATAATACAGAAGGATCAGCTTTCACAGTAACACCGCCACTTGATTTAAGTGTTAAAGAACGCTTTTCGTCAAGAAGTGAATGAAGAAAAATTTGTGTCGCTTCAGGCATGGCATTAAATTCATTAAAATATAGTACTGCACCTGGTGTCCTAATTGCCTGCAAAACAGCAGAAGGAATTTTTAATACACTGCCCTTTTCGAGCGTAAGCGTCTCTGACAGATCTTCCTCAACCGTCCATTTTGAACAATCAAATGCAAAATACGATCGGTTCGTCATATGACAAAACATTTTAATGAGCACATCTTTTCCTGTTCCTGCATGTCCTTCTAAATTAATAATACCCTTTTTCATATCAAGCTGTTTTTTAGCAAGTTTTGCCATTTTCCTTAAATCTGAAGCAGTTTGCCCATCAACTGTCCAGTGGCTCATCCATTCAGGGACATATCCGATACTATTTTCTACTTCTGTTTGGGGGGCACTTCGTAATTGTTCAATTCTATGAAAAATGGAAACACGCTTTTCTGCAGCAAACTGACCATACTCTTGTAATAACTCTTCA
>DATMOG010000057.1:0-10673 GCA_035568375.1 Candidatus Sulfotelmatobacter sp. | reverse complement strand
TAATAAAATTTAATTAAGCTCAAAGCGAAATTATTTCTTGAGGTATCCCTAAAAGACAAATCCCGCCTATTGCTGTTTCTCGCTGCCTTAGAAATGAGTAGGCGGGTTTGCCTATCTATCGCTCTGCATATCATAAATCTCTCTGTCTCAATAATCTTCATTAGAATAAAATAATCTTGTAAGAAATACTTATGCAAATTCGTAAGAACTACGTAATACTCATTTCGCTCTTAGCCTCAATATTTGCTCGCTAAACCATTAGCTGATATACTATATTTAGTACAAGCTTGATGAAGCAAACACTACTCCATCAATGTGTAATTTTTTTTATCGCCACTGGCGTATTTTTTTGTGCTACTATAACCGCTCAAGCAAATACGTTTACTCCTCCACAACAGTTTTCCTATCCAGGTCTTACCTTTTCTACTTCACTTACTTTTAATCACCCAATAGCTGAACCAACAGCTGCAATCACCTTTATTTCTCAGAATAAAATTCTGATTAATCAAAATAATGAAAAACAACAGTTAGAAACAATTGGTCTCACTCCTACGCTTACAGCAATGGTAAGCACTTCTCCCCTCAATAGTATACAACCGACTCCAACAATTTTTCTCCAACCTACAAAAAGTATCAGTGAAACGCCCGAACCAACTGCAACACCAACACCTCATCAAATAATACAATCAACAGTACCCACACCCCTCAATTATACACCTGTACCAGGATCGAATTCTGGCGGTCTTAATGCAAGTAAGTTATTTATTATGGTAAATTCCTATCGCCAATCTCAGGGATTACCTACTCTCCAACAGGATACAAAAACTTGCAATTTGGCAACACAACGAGCTCCACAAGTTGGAGAAGAAATTGCGGCAGGAGATATGCATGCAGGATTAAAAACACTGAACCTCCCCTACTGGAACACTGAAAATATTATCTCGATGAATTCTGAAGAGGCAGCATTTAATTGGTGGATTAATGACCCTATTCACCATGCTGCTATAGTAAGTAATGCGACTTACAGTTGTGTCGCATGTTCCGGCAATAACTGCGCTGAAGAATTCACAAGCTACGTAGCAAAATAAACTCTTTCAAAAAAAATAAGATAGAACTCCTGAAACATCCAAGCAAGAAAAAAACTTAAGTTTTCATATCATTCTCACTAATAATGATATAATAAAGCTATGCAGATACTTATTATTGAGGATGAGAAAAAAATAGCAGTAGCAGTAAAAAAAGGTCTTGAGGAAGATCTCTATAGTGTCGATATTGCCCTAGATGGCGAGGAAGGATTGTATAGAACCTCTATGAATGATTATGACTGCATCCTTTTGGATCTGATGATTCCTAAAATTAATGGAATAACATTGTGCAAAAAAATTAGGGTAATAAATAAGAATATCCCTATTCTCATTTTGACCGCAAAGGATGCCTTGAGTGATAAGATCATGGGTCTTGATGCTGGAGCTGATGATTACGTTACCAAACCATTTTCTATCGAAGAAATTTCCGCCCGAATTCGCGCACTTTTACGTCGAGGCAATAAGGCAGATCCTGTTATCCTTTCCGTTGCTGATGTGAAACTTGATCCTGTAACAAAACATGTTACTCGAGGATCACAAACGCTTTTATTAACAGCGAGAGAATATACCCTTCTAGAATATTTCATGCGTAATCCCATCACCATTCTTTCTAAATCTCAGCTTCTCGAACATGTCTGGGATTATCATTATGAAGGTGTTTCTAATATCGTAGAAACCTATGTTAAGTATCTCAGAAAGAAACTAAAAATATCCCCCGAGGCAAAAGAACTAATTCATACCTTTCGTGGACTTGGATATACGATGAAAGAATAAGATGATACTGCAAGCAAAAATCAAATTAACACTCCTCTATTCAACGATCTTTCTAGTGCTTTTTTGGATTTTAAGCTTTGGTATTTACGCCTGGATGAATCAATTTTATGGTGACAAAATCCACATTATGCAAACATACCAAAACGGTCATACAGGAACTGCAATACCTCAAAAAGAATCACAAAACGATATTGTCATGGATAATTTACGTAACATTCTACTGATGATTGATTTTATCCTGTTAATGACGATACCAGCAATTACATGGTTTCTGACTGATAACACACTTGAGCCGGTACAAAAAGCACAAAAACGTGAACAACAATTTTTAACTGATGCTTCTCACGAACTACGAACTCCACTTTCAATTCTCCAAGTAGAAATGGAGGTTGCTTTAAAGAGGAAACGAACAGCTTTTGAATATCAACATATTATCCAATCAAATAAAGAAGAAATTTATGAGCTCATTAGTTTAGTAGAAAATTTGCTCTTTCTCAGCCGTGAACAAACAAAACATAGCAGCCCTATTAACGAACAAATAGATATTACTGACGTGATTGCTGAACGTGTAGCATTCTTTCAACAAAAAGCAAAACAAAAACAATTACATATTACAATGAATCTACCAAAGACAGCACTTACTATTCAAGGTAATTTACAATTACTTAAACGCCTAATTACCAATCTTGTCGACAACGCCATTAAATATACTTCTAAAGGAAATATTACAATAACAGTCACGAAAGTAAAAGAAACAGTATTAATACAGATAGCAGACACTGGTATTGGTATACTAAACGCGCATCAGGAAAAAATATTTGACAGGTTCTACCGTGCTGATAAATCAAGGTTCACAGAAGGTTATGGACTTGGATTATCGATTGCCAAGGAGATTGTGGATGCACATAAGGGAACAATCGCAGTGGAATCTAAGATAAACAAAGGGACACTAATAAACCTTTTATTCCCTCTGAAGCATTAAACAAAACCTGGAAAGAAATCTTTCTTAATTTGTTTTTTAGGAATGCCCATACCCCGAAGTACTTCTTCATAGGCGACCACCATCGAATGGGGACCTGAAAGATAAAACGTTCTTTCCATATAATCAGGAACTTCTTGCTGAATGAGGGTAGTATCTATTCTACCAACTCTTCCTTGCCAATTGACTGGGACATTTATCTGATCGGTCAACGTATAGACCATTTTTATTCCTAATTGCTTTTCTGCCTGGTTAAAAATATCAGAATATACAATTTCATCGGCACGCTTGTTAGCATAAAACATAACGATTGGTCGTAATTCATTTGTATCAATTAAATATTTAATCATACTACGAAATGGCGTCACACCGATGCCACCAGCAATAAAGACCAATTTCTTATTCTTATCTTTTGGCAATGTAAAATCGCCACTAATCTGAGCGCCAACAATCTGACTGTTAGATTGCATCGCAAGCATCGCATTTTTAAAACTGCTTCCTTCTTTATAAAACCGGATACCGAGCCGCACAGTATTTTCTGTCGGTGATGAAGCAATTGTGAAATAACGCCTATTCCCTCTGCTGTCTGTCTTGGGATGTTGCAATGTCCATTCCATATATTGTCCCGGGAAAAATGGTAATCGTTTTCCTGGTGCAAAAAGAAAATCAACAATATCTGAACTTATTTGTCGCTTTTCCAAAAGTGGTGCGATAATTTTCACCTTCGGACTCACAACGTAGGAAAAAATATTGCCGATAACTAATGCTATCTCCGGTGTGGTAAAGAACATCCCAATATGCAATTGCGGTACGAAAAGTGTACCAACCACTGCCCCATAGATACATTGCAATGACTTGGTAGGTGGTGTTGTGAGCGGCTCAGTCAACATTACGAATGCAAAAAAGAAAAGAGCTGATGACCCAAATGCTGCTTGTACTATTCGCAATAAATCGCCTCCGTGTAATAAGGTAAAAATGAACATTGTGACAAAAGCTGCAGTAAAAAAGTAAAAAACCAAATCATATCGTCCTATTTTCCGCACAATTAATAAACCTAGTAATGCAAATGGAATCATTGGTAATGTCCCAATCCACCAGCTTGCAGAACCGACCCCAACTAGTGCTGTAATCCCGATCGCTATCGCAACTGGATTAAATATATGTTTTTTCCTGATTGCCAGAATATATTTTGATGCTATTGTTAATACTCCTGCCCAAAAAAGAAAGATAATATCAGTAATTGATTGTGCAGGTGTAATAATAAGCGCGAGTATGAGTGCTGAAATATAGACAGATTCAACATTCGTTGACGCACCAAATGCTCCCGCGAAGAGTTTATTAGTTGTCCACGCCACGACAACTAAAAAGACTGTCGAAAAGAGTAATAAAAAGGGATTAATATGCAAAATGCCAAAAAAACCATAAACTATGCCTACAAATACTAACAACAATAAATAATACAATACCAAACGGTACATTGTTATTTTGTCAAGAAAGTTATCTATCAATTGCATAGTATTATTTCAGTTCATTAAGCTTTAGTGTAATGTAATTTAAGGGTAAATTGTAGTCTTCCTTTTACATCTTTGCTTGATTTAATGCTGATTGGAGTGATTGGATAAAGGCCTGACTTGTATCTGTCGCTCCAGAAACGATATCAACTGAGATATTCTGTGCTTGTATCGCTTCTTGAGCAAGTAAAGGGTCAGCTTGTTGATTAATGGAAATTGAAGTATCACGGTCATTAGGATATTGAAGAAATTGCACATCGGTAATTTTTCCACCCAAAATCGTAATTTGTACCTGAATATTACCATAAATAGCATCAGCAACTGACCCTTTGTAAGTACCATCTTTATATTGAGAGTTTGATGTGTGTGTAACTGTTGGTATAATTGGTTGTGGTATTGCCGTCATTTTAGCTTTAACTGTCGTTAATGATGGAGTAACGTCTATAGGAACAGCAGTTATTTTACTTTTCCCTATTGTAGAAGGAGCCATACCAGGTGTCTGGACAACACCCTTCTTCTGTATAGATAATGCATAACTAATAAAACTGATAATGACTACCACCGATATAATGATCTTTTTCATAACTTTACCCGAAAAGCATAATAACAAACAAAAATGAGAAAACCATGAGAAAAGAATAGATTAATAATGATAGGGACCTTTACGAATAGCAGGGTCTCCGCGCCCATAACCATCTGAATCCATTCCTCTTCCCTGTACCCAAATATTAGGTATTTCAAAACCAACATAGTCAGGTGTATACTCGACCTCTCGACGTGATGGTTTATCAAGTAATACAATTGATTTCACTGTCTCAATATCTTTACTTTTAAGCAAATCAATCACTGAAAATAATGTCTTGCCGGTATCTACAATATCATCTACAAGTAAAATGTTTCTGCCTTGCGGATTGATTACTATATCATACTCAATTCGAGGGTCACATGTCGCAATAGTACCATTTTGATATCTACTACTCTTCATAAAGGTAAGTTCTGCATCGGTCACTCCTGAAGCATGCAACCGCTCAAGAAGATCGACGGTAAGCCACACAGCGCCAGTCAAAAGGCCAATTATTAACAACTGCTTTCCTCTGTAGACATTAGCAAGCTGTAAAGCAAGTTCATTAATCCTTTCATCAATTGCTTCAGCAGAAATAATAATCTCCCCTTCTTTGTATGCATCTGGATTTCTGAAATGGCTATTCATTTGGATTATTGCTACTAGATAACGTAAGTAAACCTATTTATATTAAATAAATCCTAATACAAGAAATACTCCACCAGTTATTGCGAGTCCGATAGAAAACAACCAGAATGAGCTTCTCTTTAATAATGCGCTCATTGCTGATAAAGCAATTGCAATTTGAAAAAATGTAACAGCTAGCGCCTCCTGATGATGTTTATTAAATAATAATATGGACTTGTCATTTGCCTCTTTCAATAGCTGTTCGTAGACAATAGCTTGTTTTTGAATATTTTTCTGTTCTTTATCGTATTTATTAACCTCATTTTTCAATGTTTCAGTTTGATTTTGTTCATAAAATGCTTCAGCTAAATTTTTCTTTATTCCTTTTGCTTGATAATAGTTCCATTGATCTGATGCTTTACTCTGATATAACACTGCATTATTTTTCTGAAGTAACGAATCATTTGCATAGCTTCCTGATAAAAGCGAGGCAACAGCTGCAACAGCTGCTATTATTGCAGTTGTTATTGCAAGATATTTATTCCAGCTTACATACTCTGTGACTTGTTCTATTTTTTCTTTTATTTCAAGAGTAATATCACCTTCCATTACAGTGTATTGTAGCAAAGAAAATTTTTTTTGTGTACAATTACATTAGGCACCTTAGAAAAACTAATATAAAATAGTTTTTACAAATAGAAACTACTCCCCTAAAAAAAACTACGCTCGCCGAATTTTTATCTGCATCCATTGTTGAGAATTAGTATTCTTTACCATATTTGGGATAACGTAAAAGTAACTTTTTAACAAAGCGATGGAAATGAGGATCAAACTGTACAATATCTGCACTGGTCGCGTCTTCTAATGTTAACCATTTATATCCATTAATTTCTCTCGCATCATATTGTAACTTTTTTGAAGAGTTACCCTTAAGAAGGTACCACAAACTTACATCTGTATGTCCTGCATCACAATTTACTGTTCTTGTTACTGTAAGAAAAAATGGTGTATTCTGTATAAATTCAGCTTGAATAAATATCTCTTCCTTCATTTCCCGCATGACAGTTTTCTTAGGATCTTCATTCTTTTTGACATGGCCTCCAGGAGGCAACCATAAACCTGCCTTAATATGATCAACTAAAAGCACCTGTCTCGTTTGCTCGTCAAACAAAATAAAATAAGATACTAAGTGTTTTGGAGGAATATCTGGTTTTTGTATTCTAAATAGACTAGCGCCACTTGCAATCCATTGAGCTACATCCTGTAACTGTTCTGCTTCAAGTTGGTCAAAAGGGTCTATTGAGACAATAATATCTCTGATTAAATCTCTCATGAAAGAAGTGTAACAAAAAATTTCTATATTAGGTACTATATATATACTAAATGCTCACATAAAAGGGGAGTCATATTATGATTGAACTCTACAGATGTTGAAAACTGAACTTTGATACATGATCAAACAGAAATGAGGCTAGCATTTGCTATTTCAAGATTCGGCCTCTCGACCACTATCCAATTATTTTTATATCTTCAAACGTTACCTGAATGCCTTCTCTCTCAAACTGCATCATGTACAAAACTTGTGCCATTTCTCACTACATTTCAAACATATTTATGGACTGGAATCCAAGAAATATATAAATAGTATATTAATACTGCTTACTGCGATTATTAAACCTCCTCTGCCAATTCCTGAACTATTACGAGAAGAATGGCTACTGCTGCTAATGAATTAGCAGGTTCAAGTACGACGGCTACCTATGGACCTCCATATAATAATGGCTCCTCAAATGTTCAAGGAATTGGTCTCTCTTGGTACAAAACTCTCAGGAGTACATGAGCCTATTAATACTGGACAAACATTTGTGCTTTTCTCCTATCAAAAATTGCACCAACTGATGCTTCTCTTTCAAAAGCATTAGAGATTTACCAAAATGCAAGTGCTACACAACAACAATCTTGGTATCGGGCTTATCAAAATGCGTAGCTAAAGTCACCTTTAATTCAAGTATACCCATACTACTATCAGAATGGTCCAGTGCCTACTTTAATTGCTACAGAACTTACTTTCAGGAGCACTTGATGCAGATCTTCTTGTTCAACAACCTTTCTTTGGAACTAATTATACGAAACCATTAATGTTTCTGGAAGATGGGAGTTATTTCGCTGCTCAGGCTAAAACTCAAAATTTAAGTGGTAATCAATGGGGAGTAATGAATGAAACAGGTCGTTATCCTGATGGCTTTGGCTATATACGCTTTGGTACCAACTACCATGATTTCAACGTCTCCAAATGTTGATCTGATTGCGATTTATCTCACGTCCTTAGGAACAATTCTTCTTTTGTCAGTTCCATTCCTGCCAGGATTACGTGATATCCCTTATCTCATCCCAATTCACCGCTTAGTATGGCGTAAATGGAATAAAAATAATACAAAAGACCAAACAAAATAATACTCCTTTACTAGAAATACACAATCAAAAGTTTAATTCCATCGCCTAAATCTACCGTTTATAACATTCCAAAAAAGTTCATATATGCCTTCAAAAATTACAGTATATCCCTTAGGAAAATATAAGAGGCCGAAATTTACCTTACATAATTTAATTAAACCTTGAAGCTCCTTCTTTAGACATAATTTTGATTAAGATAATTTCTTTTTTTTAACATTATTTAATTCCCAAAAGATGAGGTAATATTGTTCCTAAGAAATAGCCTCCAATACCAGATCCTGCACCAACAAATAAGACTTGCAATCCGCTTTTCAAATATGGTAATAGAGCAAATTTTGCTTTAAGAACTCCAATACAGAATAGTGCGATAAATGTCGCAAGTATGGATGTAATAATTGCAATAGTTCCATGGAGAAAAAAATAAGGAAATAAAGGAATTCCAGCTGCAACAAGGTATGAAAGACCCACAAATAATGCATCCCCTATTGGTGTACTTGGAGGCTCAGGCTCAATGCCAAGTTCTTTTTGCACCATGGTTACAAAAAAGGAGTTTTTATGCTTCCACATAATATCAGCAATCTTGTCTGCATCTTGTATAGCCATCCCTTCTCGTTCAAAAAGTAAACTCATTTCTTTTTTCTCATCTTTAGGGTAAGTTTGAATTGAATGATGCTCCTTGGCTATTTCGGCAGTATGAACTTGTCGTTCTGCTTGTGAAGCAAGATATGCACCAGTAGCCATTGAGAACGCTCCTGCTAAAGCCTCTGAAATTCCAGCGACAAGTATAATATGATTATTGCTAAATGCCCCTGCAACTGATGATATAACACCAAGAGGTACAAGTAATCCGTCTTGTGCGCCAAATACTAGCTCTCGAATTTGTGATAATTTTCCTATTCGTTCTTTTTCTCCAAAAATATGTTCTGGATAATGTTTCTTTTGTCTTTCCATAAGATACTCTTTGTTATTTTTTCTTATAATGCCATCTGTGATCATTTTTCATTGTACTCTTTTTCCCATTCTTTGGGAAGATTTTACAACATGTTTGCCAGTTAGAAGACTATTCAGATAATTTATTCCTTGAATAGTTATATCCTTTACATTGATCTTATATTTTAAGTTTACTTCACAAGTATCGAAATTTTTTCAAACTTGTAAATTGTCACTAGCGAAGAAATAGTTGATATTACTATACTAAATATAGTTATGCAACATATCCTATGTTCTACACATTATTTTACAAACATATAACAAAAAATATAAGTAAAGGGCAGATGTTAATCGAACTTGTTCTGGTGATAGGTCTTACGGCAATTATCTTGCCTGCCCTTCTAACAGGCCTAATTGCATCTCGCGAAGGAAAGCCACAACAAGAACAAAATCTTCAAGCGACTGCTTTATTACAAGAAACCGTTAGTGCAGTACGTCAAGCACGTGACAATGATTGGACAACCATTACAGTTGATGGAATATTTCATCCGGTTATCATAAACAACGAATGGACATTAGCTTCTGGCTCAGCTACTATCAATGGACTCACTCAACAAGCAGTAATAAATGATGTACACCGTAATAGCAGTGGTATAATTGTCACAATGGGAGGAACACTTGATCCATCAACAAAACAGGTTGTTATAACAATTTCATGGACACAACCATATTCTTCATCAATTACCTCAACCGTATATCTCACCCGTACAACAAATTTCACTCATACTAATACAACTGTGACAGATTTTATTGGTGGAACATTGACAGGAACCGTTGTCGCATCAACTTCAGGAACGCAAATATCAAACGATGGACAAGTGCAATTGGGAGCTGGAGGAGCTGGAGGTAATTGGTGCAGTCCACAAAATACAGTACTCCAAACATTTAATTTACCAGGCCAAGGAGTTGTACAAAATATTTCAGCAACCTCTTCAGCAACACAGTATGCATATGCATATACAACAACAGGCGGAAATTCCTCAGGAGATGCTGTTGATGGATTAACTATTGATAACGGTACTGCTCCTCCAACAGTGACAAATCCATCAAGCAATAGTGAAGCGAAAGCATATGGCATTTTTGTCAATAATGATTATGTGTATTTCAATGAAAATAATACCCCTAACCATACCGTTCGAATAGCTCGTACGAGTGATTTATCAGATGTTGGATATTTTGATATTAGTCACACAACTGGCTCAAGTATTTTTGTTTCAGGAACAACTGGGTATACAGCTGCACAATCTACAAACACACTCTATTCTTTCAGTGTATCGTCTATTCTTGGCACTTCATCACAACCACAGCTTGGGAGTGTCAGTCTTGATGGTATTGGTAATAAAGTTATTGTTGTTGGAACAAATGCCTACGTAGCTACCTCAAACACAACAAATCAGCTTGATATCATTAATGTTGCAAATCCTTCTTCACTAATAAAGACAAAAAGTATTAATCTTGGTAATGGTGAACCAGCTATTGATGTATTTGTTAATCCTTCACAAACTTATGCATATATTGTAACACAATATACTCCAGGTCAGAACGATTTTTTTAGTACCTATTCAGTTATTAGAGAGAGCATTGAGGAGATACTTTTGAAGGGTAGGGAAAATCGGTTGGTTTTTCATTTTCATTGTTTGCAGAACACTCATATTGATAGCATGAGTGGTTGCTCCTTGTCTGCTTCGTGA
>DATMOG010000056.1:0-2782 GCA_035568375.1 Candidatus Sulfotelmatobacter sp. | reverse complement strand
TAGTTCCTAAAATAGTTAATTCTTTTCATTATTCATGTTCATATATTGCATCATAAAAAAAATTATGCGATACTATTGCAATGTATTATTCATATCCCTGTCCATATTGTTCAAAAATATTTTATTCCTTTAATGATAATAAAGAAGCTGCTGCACAAACATTATTTAATGGGATAAAACAACACCTCAATAGTTATGGAGAAGATGATAAAGAACATCAATTTGATAAGGATTCATCTATTGAAATAAATCAGATGTATGCAGAGATGTCAGCATCCACAGAAGCGCCAGCAGGTGGGTATTCACTCGATTAGTAATCCATATTATGGATTAAGTTGCGGCCTAGTTAATAAAAAATCCTTGTTATCTCAAAAAAACTATAAATTATTTTTTAGAAATCCTTGATTATAATGCACCAGTTGCGATATTAATGACCTCAAAAGTTTTACTATAAATACTAATCACTAGTTATCATTTATCTCATTATATGATTACAAGAGATAGTATATTAAATTTTGCTATCATCCGGCATGGATTTTTGCTTTTATCTTTTTCATTACTAATGATATCAATAACAATCAGTCAAAATTCAAACGTGAATATTATTTCTTTTGCAATTGTTGTAAATCTTTAAGAATTTGGTTGATATGATTATTATTTTCAGTATCAACCTTTTTATAATATTTTACGATATTTCTCTCAGGATCAATGATATAGGTTTTCCGTTGGACTCCAACGACTTTTTTACCATAGGCTATTTTTTTACCCCATGCGTTATATTTTCTAATAATGTTTGTTGATTCATCACAAAGTAAAGTAAAATTCAATATATATTTATTAATAAACTGTTGATGTGATTTAGGTGAGTCAGCTGAAATACCCAAAATAACAACATTTTTTGAAGCTAATTCTTGGAAATTATCGCGAAAACTGCATGCTTCTTTGGTACATCCTGCAGTGTCATCTTTGGGATAAAAATAGAGTACAATCCATTTTCCACCATACTCAGATAATTTATGAGGCATCCCATTTTGATCAGGGAGAATAAAATCTTCTGCCAACATACAAATGAGTCTACCAAGTCATTACTAAAATTTCAAGAAGAATTTCTTGTATAGTGATTAGTTGACACAATTTATCAAATTAATATCTTTGAGTAATTGTAAAACAGAGTGAGAGTACGCTCTATTACAATATGCATATAACTAAGTGGGTATGACCAAATTTGAAAAGAGTCGTCTTTATTGCAGCAAGTATTGCTTAACAATGTGATGTGAAATTAAATACATATTATGAAAAATCTATAAAATATTTTATATGAGTTTAAAATTAATTATTTAGTAAATTATTAATTGATGGATCAGTACATTTTAAGTTAAAGGTGCACTTTCTTAACGTAAGCATCCTACCTGAAAAGCAAAAGGAGATAAGGTAAATCCTATTATTCTACCTGCACATAAATTAAATTATAAACCATCAGAGAGTCATTCATGGAGAAGGTTCAAATTTGGCAAAGGTTTATCTTCAGAAGAGTGACATTTCTATATGACAGTTTCAATTCCGTACAATGGTTTAAAAAAATGAGGCTAGAATGAAATGTTAGTTGAAGCTGATTTTCTTGGGATGACTGGATGCAAACTTTTAATATCCAATTCCAAATTACAGTTAGTGCCTAATCTTTATGTAAATTCCCGTAGCGTCATCTGAATGCTTGTAACGAACAAATTGCCAATTAGGGTCATTATTTTCTATCTTTTGTTTAATACGAATTAATTCCCTTACTCCTTTCGTTTCAAGTACACTAAATATCTTTTCTCTATCTTTCTCTTTTTGCTCATCCCAACCAGGAGGTATAAGACCATCAGAACCAATGAGTATTGATTTAATATTTAGTAAAGAAAATGATATATCTTGAAAGTATTGTTCTGCATTTGGGTCACCATTTATTACACCTTGACCACCACCATCTGCTTTATTGTACGATTCTTGAAACATATCATGTATAGCTTTACCTACTCGTTCATCCTTTCTCGCTTCTCTGGGTGTGATATGCTTTTCCTTTGCAATCCTTTTGATGAGAGCAAATCTTTCTTCATCATACTTTCTGTTACGGTCAATAGTAACAAACTCCATGTGATTATCGACAAATTGTAAAATACAAAATGTATCTCCAACATGGCTTATATTCAATATGTCTTCGTGTATATTTATTTGTGCTTGTGTTGCAGTTGAAGCTGGAAGAGTATGTACATCATCTAAAGTTGCACCTTCAAACTGCATACTTCTTTTCAAAAGTTCTTGATTAAGCTGACGAATTATTTGTGTTGTTGATATATCCTCTGTAATTTTTTCAAATTGTGATTTCAAATAGTGGGATGCAAAATGAGCACCTGTTTCATCTTTCAAAGACAAAATTTGCCTCTGGCTTGAGCAACCATCAAACACTGCCGCAATTATTAAATTTTTTATTCTAATAACACTAAACGTGTCTTCATTGGGTTTTCTTGAAATGCCGTCTTTGCTACCAGCCGTTGTGCAAGCATCAATTTCAAACGAAACTCCATTGATTGCCAGCTTTCTATAACAAATGATTGCATCATCTAAATCAGTAGTAGAATTAAATTCTTCTATAATCACCCTCTTAATGAACTACTCCGCAGCAGAGCTGCGAAGTATCCTTTCTACATTACCACCTTCAGGGTAAATCCTCAAACATGGTTAGTTGTCCTCGATAAATTTGGTTATATGTTTTTCCCTGATTCTTGACATAGTTCTTGATGAT
>DATMOG010000055.1:0-5614 GCA_035568375.1 Candidatus Sulfotelmatobacter sp. | reverse complement strand
TCGAACAGCGGATGCACAACTGTTGGGAAGGGTTACCTATGAAGGTTTTGCCAAAGCGTGGCCTAATCGGAGCGGTGATGAATTTTCTGATAAATTTAATAGTATGAAAAAATATGTTGTTTCAAAGACTTTGAAACAAGCCGAGTGGAACAATTCATATATTATTAAAGATAATATTGCCGTTGAGATTGCTAAGTTAAAAGAAGAAAAAGGAGAGGATATTTTGGTTGCCGGCAGTGGGCACTTAGTTACCTTTTTATTGGAATTGGGATTGGTTGATGAGTTCCATCTTCTTGTTTATCCGATTGTTTTAGGAAGTGGAAAACGGTTATTTAAAGATGCGCATGTAAAATTGAAACTCATTGAAGCAACTCCTTTTCAGACAGGTGTCCTCGCACTAAAATATGAACCTGGAAAGTAATGTTAGGAAGATATTTTTATTTATGATGGTTTCTTTGGATGGCTATTTTGAAGGGCCTGATCATGATCTTTCTTGGCATATCGTTGATATTGAATTTAATGATTTTGCTGCAGAGCAAATGCAGGAAGCAGATACCATTCTTTTTGGCAGGAGAACATATCAATTGATGGAAAGTTTTTGGCCGAGTCAAGCTGGACTCGAAGGAGATCCTGTTGTTGCAAGATTGATGAATAAGACTCCAAAGGTCGTCATTTCAAAAAGTTTAGGACGCGTTACAGAAACAGAACACTGGAAAAACGTTCGCTTGATTAAAGAAAATGTTGTAGACGAGATTAAGAAACTTAAGAATAGACCAGGCAAAGATATTTTTCTTCCTGGAAGCAATAATTTGTGTGTCAGTTTGCTTGAATGGGGATTACTAGATGAGCTACGACTTATGATAAATCCGGTTGTGATTGGGAAGGGAACTCCGCTTTTTCAAGGAATTAAACAGAAAATTAGTTTAGAGCTTATTAAAGTAAGAAGCTTTGCTTCAGGAAATATTTTATTACACTATCAGTTAGGGAAGAAATACTAATTAGAATTTATTTGCTAAAGGAATAATACCTCCGTCTGGAATCTCATACCAATAGGATTTTCCTTGTGACCCATCAGAAAGCTTGGTGTTAATTACAATGAGATTATCTGCTGCCCAGCCCGTTGCTTGGTCAAATATATCACTCGCACCATATTTTGTATAAGCATCAGTTAGGTTGAGATAGGATTGTCCATTAGTAAAAGGCTGGCCATCTGCCTGAAAAATAAGTATTGATTGTCCTGAGGATAGGTTATCTTGAATAAAGAAATATTTATCATTAGGTGACCATGCATTGAACGGGACATTTATGGATTCTCCTTGACTAAGCGTTTTTGAATAAAGAGGAATTGTCGTATTTACTGTGAAAATGTTATCCGTCTGTGTAGCATATTTATTTTGTACTGTTTGAATAGTGACTTTTTGGCTGCCATCAGAAGAAATTTGTGAAATTGCATTTGTTGTAACAGGTGTCATTGAGACAATAGTTGTAATGGGTGTTGGTTTCTGAGTCGGTTGTCCAGCTTGTGTAGTTTGCTTTTGTATAGCGGTAATTGGTGGTGTTACCATCTGTACCGGTGTGAATGCAGCATTACTATTGAATTGTAACGTCTGGGTTTTAACATAAGAAACGAGGTATAGGCCAATAGAGGCACCAGCAATAACAAAAAATAACGCTTCAAGTCCTATATATTTTCTTAGTATCATAGTAATCAATTAATCGGATTAGTTTGCATACAATTATTTGGCGTTGTGAATGAATTACAAACTGAGACTGGGGTTCCCAGATCAGCCCATTCATAGAGTTTTTTTGCGTCTACAATGCGTTCGTTGACACAACCATGACTCATCATATGACCGAAATTATTATGCCAATAAGCTCCATGCAATCCATAGTCCTGGTAGAAATACATAACATAAGGAACGTTTGGTAGATCATACGCAGATGCTCCTTCGCCTCCTGCCATCCTGGTGGCAACGAGTTTTTCCCAGATATGGAAATTGCCTACTGGTGTCGGATTCCATTTCCCAGATGCTATATATGTATCCATATATTCTGTATCTCCTTGATAGGCATAGAGTCTTTGTGTTGAAAGATCAATATAAACGTGTTTTTCGCCTGTAGTGGTATTTGCTCCTAGAACTGCTGGTGTAAGAGCTTGCGCAAGATCAATTTTTGGTGGGGTTATAGTATGACCTTCAAAAGTAGCTATAGCCTTATTATCTATATGTTGTGAAAGATCACTCTGACAGGTTTTTGTATTAGCACAAGGTAATTGTGGTTTGTTAAAATAATTGCCAACTACAAAAACTACCAGACAAGAAACCATAGAAAAGAGAGAAAGTGTGAGATAGTATCTTCCTGTTTTTTTCTTTGAGTTTATTTTTTTTGCTTTATGTGCAGTTTTCTTTGCCATCTCTTAATATAGAGTAACGAAATAAGATACCCTTTTGCAAGAGTATATTTTTGTGAGATATTTGGTGCTACCTCTTGTATCTTGTCAGGTGATTCTTTATACTAACTTTAATGAATAAAAAGATGTTCATTATAGTAGTCGTTCTAGTCTTAATAGTCTTAGGGGGAGGAGTATTTTCCCTTCTCAGCAGATCTTCAAAAAATCCATTAAAATACGTTCAAAATCAGATGACGACTAGTAAGAAATCATTACTTGATTTAGTAACAATGGTTGGGATCCTCAAATGTACTTTTTCTGATAAAACAAATAACAGTTCAGGAGTTGTATATGTCAGCGGTGGCAAGATGCGTGGAGATTTCCAATCTCAAGATGGTGGTAAAATCACACAATCACATATGATTAATGATGGTTCATATATTTATGTCTGGACAAATGGAGTAAATGATGGATACAAAACAACACTTGCTACGATAAAAGATATGCTTCCTCAAAGCGGTACATCAGGAACAAATAGCATTTCTCAATCACAGACTCAGTCAGGTAATATTAATTTTCATCAACAGACAAATTACTCTTGCAATCCCTGGTCTGTTGATACAGCAATGTTTCTATTGCCGCAAGGAGTGACTTTTACAGATTATTCATCATTGATACAAAAGATAAAAGTAACACCACCGCAACAAGGGATGACAACACAGCAGCAACAATCAACATGTTCTCAATGTGATCAAGTTCCATCTGGAGCAATGAGAAATCAATGTAGAACAGCAATGAAATGTCCGTAGGGGTTGCCTCTTGTATTTTTATAGGGTTAGCTGTAAAATAAAAATACTTATGAATACTAAAATAGTACAACTTATTGTCATCCTTATTACCCACTAATGGCGGGTTTTATTGAATAACAGTAAAAACCAACCCGCCAGACAAGGTGGGTTTTTTTGTTTTTATGAAAAGTATGACAGGCGCACAAGCAGTAATGGAGGCTCTTTTAGCAGAAAATGTTGCTGTAATTTTCGGCTATCCTGGTGGTGCAATTATGCCCGTATACAATGCTCTTTATGATTACAAGGAAAAAATTAGACATATTCTCGTTCGTCATGAACAGGGAGCCGGACATGCGGCTGAAGGATATGCACGTGTTACCGGCAAACCTGGTGTAGTTCTTGTTACTTCAGGTCCCGGTGCAACTAACCTCGTTACAGCAATAACCGATGCAATGCTTGATTCGGTACCAATAGTTTGTATTACTGGTCAAGTCTCAGCAGCTCTTTTGGGAAGTGATGCTTTTCAAGAAGCAGATGTTGTGGGTATCACGACACCAATTACTAAATGGAATTACCAGATAACAAAAGCTTCTGAAATTCCTGAAGTATTTGCAAAAGCATTTTATATTGCCAATACTGGCAGGCCAGGTCCTGTTTTGATTGATATTACAAAAAATGCACAGGTTGAAATGATGGAATTTTCCTACAAAAGATCTCCGCAGATCGTTGGGTATCAACCAAATACTATTGCAAATGATAGGCAAATAGAGATTGCAGCTTCATTATTGAATAAAGCAGAGCGTCCGTTTATGTTTATCGGGCATGGAGTGCTTATTGCAAAAGCTGAAAAAGCAGTAAAAGAACTTGTCGAAAAAATTGGAATTCCTGTGGGATCGACATTACTTGGATTGTCTGCGGTGCCGACAGATCATCCATTGTTTGTTGGTATGCTTGGAATGCATGGAAATTATGGTCCAAACGTTTTAACAAATCAGGCGGATGTTATCCTTGCTGTCGGAATGCGATTTGATGATAGGGTGACCGGTCGTCTTTCAGACTATGCCAAACAAGCAAAAATTATTCATATTGATATTGATCCTGCAGAGTTGAATAAAAATGTTCGAACAGATGTTCCTATTGTTGCTGATGCAAAAGTTGCACTGATGGCACTTCTTTCAAAAGTAAATAAGAACGAGCATTCTGAATGGATTAAGCAGTTTAGAGCATTTGATAAAGAGGAATTCGAGAAAGTCAAAGAGCCTGAAATGCATCCTGAAGAAGGAGAGATTACCATGGCGGAAGTTGTGTCCATGCTTTCTGATAAAACAAAAGGTGAAGCAATTATTGTTGCTGACGTCGGTCAACATCAAATGATAGCAGCACGGTATTATGAACCAAAAAATACAGATAGTTACATTACATCAGGAGGACTTGGAACGATGGGATTTGCACTTCCGGCAGCAATGGGTGCGAAGGTGGCACTTCCTAAAAGACAAGTTATTGCAATCATTGGTGATGGAAGTTTCCAGATGAATATTCAAGAGTTAGCAACACTTGCTCAAGATGCTATTGCAGTCAAAATGATTATTTTAAATAATAATTATTTAGGAATGGTTCGCCAATGGCAGCAATTATTTTTTGACAAGCGTTATTCATTTGTTGATCTGAAAAATCCAGACTTTGTCGCTGTTGCTAAAGGATTTTTTGTTAAGGCAGAAAAAGTAGATGAAAGAAAACATCTTTCTAAAGCACTTGATAGATTATTGGCTTCTTCAAAACCAACATTGCTTGAGGTAGTGGTAAAAAAGGAAGGAAATATCTTTCCGATGGTGCCGTCTGGCGCGTCAGTTGAAGAAATACGGTTGGAGTAATATGGAAGAAACAAAATTATATACAATCATTATTTTTACCGAGAATAAACCAGGTGTGCTATACCGTATAGCAGATACATTTCTTAAGCGAAAAATTAACATTGAGAGTTTGACCGTGTCAGAAATTGAAGCACAAGGGATGTCGCGATTTACTATCCGTGTTAAAGGAACAAAACGTACAATCGAAAAAATCACTAAGCAATTATATAAGATTATTGAGGTTGTTAAAGTCCTCGAAAAAATTGATGAAGAATTAATTTATAAAGAATTGGCATTCATTAAAGTGGTAACAAATGATGTTGATAAGAGACGAAATGTTGAAGATATTGCGCGATTGGCAAAAGCAGAAGTGATTGCAGTCAGTAAAGAGTTTCTCGTAATTGAAAAAACTGGCTCTGAAGAAGCTATTGATTCACTCTATGCAATGCTTAAGCCGTTCGGTATTAAAGAATATGTTCGATCGGGTAGAATAGCATTATTGAAAGACTAGCTATGAAAAGTCAAGTGGAGAAAATTGATAAGAAAATACTGAATAAATTGAAACTTGGAAGTGGATGATAAAGCCA
>DATMOG010000054.1:0-3688 GCA_035568375.1 Candidatus Sulfotelmatobacter sp. | reverse complement strand
ATTTGCAATCGTTGATATTTCCAGTTCGTTATTCTGTATCTTTACCTGTGCATCCCCTCCGTAGGTTGTCCAGAAACTCTTATTGGTATAGTTCTCATCAAAATTATCTAATATAATTTTGTCTAATAAAGCAATTTGTGCCAACAGGCTTATATTATCTGTTCCAATACCAGAATCAGTAATACTTGTAGTTACCAAAATACTTATGGCATCAGCGCAAACCCCGCTATCAGAAACTGACTTAGGAGTACTAGCAGTATTTTGTACTGGCGGATGGGGTATGATGTAAGTTCGTATTGCTGGAAATGCCATATATTTTTACCTTTTCCAGCCAAAAGGTTTAAACATGGCTGGTCTGTTTATTCTTTTTGGCGTGATAAATGCTGGTGCGCCATACGTTTCAAAAAGTATGTCATCATTACCTGAGTCGGGATCAGACCAGCTTGCAAAAAGATTATTTCCATGAGAGCGTTTTGCAGCACTAAAACCAGAAGGTGCGTAGGGGTTACCAGTTGATGAGAGCCAGTCGTGATAAGAATTAGCCCATACGTGGTTTACTGTATCCCAAGGCGCAAAACATAGACAGTATTTATTGCCTGGAACTAGATTGACCTTTGAAGCAAGAGAATATTTTGTAAGCCCGCTTGTATTGAGTGCTGCATTTGATATTTCGGTAAATCCACCAATACCAACTGCAACTGTTCCAGTAGGATGAGAGCTTGCGTCTGCGTTATCAATCCATACAGCATATCCAATGTTTGTATTGCCATCTTTACTATTCACGTAAAAGGAAACTGCAGTAATGTTATTGAGCATAGGTATAAACCCTTGCACCATATAATCCCTGCCATTTCCAGTGTCGCCAAAACCAATAGCAGTTGAGCCAGTATAGTTTTTTTGGTCTAATATATCAGCCATATCGCTTAATTATATTGAGAAGAAACAGAGGACTTATATGTTTAGGTCAATGATTCGATAGTTCGTGTGAATCCTGTAAGCTGCGTAGTTGCAGTGCTTACTGAGAATTTACCCGTTAAGGATAATGCTTGGTTTTGAGTTGTGTCAATATTTACAGTTGCAGGTGCGGATGCCCCACCGGCGGACATGAAATTTGGTTGATTATTATTTGCTGCAAGTTGTGCTGCTAAGATAACATTACCTATTGCCAAAATTGGCGAAGCAGTACCATTGCCTCTTGAGACAATATCACAAACCAAGTTCCATATAATGTTTGTTTGAGCAACTATATTTAAAGAAATCGCAGCAGTTTGAGCAATCATTGTGCCAGCTAAACCACCCATACGCAGAGTAAATTGTAAAGTGCCTGGTGTTGTAACTACATTTGAAAGACTACCCCATGCAGTGTATCGCAAAAACTTACCGTCATTCATATAAAAAGCGGGAATTGTGAAATCTGGGAAAATAAGCGCCTCAGCTGTAGAGTTTAGAATTTGTGCGCCATTTGCTGACCAATCTACTGGTAAAACTTCGGAAAAAATTTGTTTTGACATATTATGAAAGCGTTACGGTAAGTGTTAGCTGCCAAGATTGTCCTGAGGTTTTTGTTCCTTGATCGGAGACAAGCCGATTCATTGCATGACCTGCAGTACCATTATCAGAGATATATTCTTGCCAATGATAATTTGCAGAACCACCGGCAAATGTCGCTCTAAATGTAATGAGTTGTGATGTCCCTTGTGTAGGAAATGTCGCATCCATTGCTTGATATGTTTTGTTCGTTGCTGCTTGTAGGTCAGTCTGTGAAGCTGCTGCTGCGGTAGTAGAATCGCCAACGCCAAGCCTGGCATTCGCATTATTCATTGCGGTGTATGTTCCACCCGCAACTGCCGGCCAGATTATGGAATTAATACCATAGTTTGTAAGTAAGTTTCTACCGATTACTTTTGAAGATTTAAGAAATCTGCCATATTTATTTTTGAGGTTTACGTCTGACATGCCAGCTTTGGAGTCTTTTTCAAACGCTTCTTGCGCTACGTGATTTATAACACCATCTGCTGAAGTAAAATCATATTTTGTAAGTTTAAATTCGCCAATCCATTTACCTTTCTCAGCAAGTAAAATTTGCTGCATTGTGTTTATGATGTCATTTGCTTTTGCTTGATCTTGTAGTTCCATAATAGTTTACCCCCATGCTCTACCATATGTAGGAAATGTGTTGGGTATATAATTGACTGCTTGATTTGTAGCGCCATCAAGTGTTGCGCTGAGAGTAATAGTATTTCTTGCAATTACAGTTGTACTGTAGGTATAGCTGGTAACTCCACCAAAACCGCTGAAGGAATATTGATCACAGTAGCTATCAAGTCCAAGTGCTGCGCCTTTGCCAAAAGAAATTGTATCCCCTGATGCGCCTCTTGTTGGAAGAGTAACAGAGATAACAGTTGCAAAAGCATTTACTGTGTCCGTAGGAGTTGCAAAAGCATTACCCATTGTTACTGTCTCGCTGAGTGCATTCCCTTGAATATCAGTTCCAGTAACAATAACTTGTAATCCTTGCACTGTTGCTTGGTTTCCTTTTAGTCTTACAGTTCTTGGCACATCTGGGTTGGTAATACCAGCAGTTACAACTGTAGTACCAGATGCAGGTAGAGTTTGTGCTGCCAAAACACTTGTGTTTTCGGCTGCTGCAGGTGCAGTAAATGTTTGTTGTCTTAATTCTGTTGTTTTGCTCATATTACTCGTGCTCCTCCTTCAAGTCCTAATGCTTTTTTTATATTGTCATATTTTGTGAGTTCATCTTGTGCCTGTTGGACAGTCATTTGTTGTTTCGTTCCATCAGCAAGCTCAACTTCAACATAGCCTAATTTATGTATACATTTGCAGTCGCATGGTACATCCTGTACCGCAGGTGTTTGAGTGCTATTATTGGCAGTTGTATCTGCCTGAGTGGAATTTTCAACAGGAGCAGTTGTTTCCGTTGATGTTTCGATTGGAGCTGCTGGCTGGTCAGTGTTAACCTGTGCATTCTCAGCTGCAGGAGTAGTATCTGAAACTGAGTTTTCAGTAGGTGTTTCTGTTACTTGTCCTTGTTGTGTTTGGTCTTCCATATTTTTATCTCTAGCAAATTATATTGATGTTTTTAACAAGACTTATACATTTTTGTTTTAAGCAAAAAGCCCTCTAGGCAGAAGAGGGCTTTACAAAAAAGTAGGTAAATGATTACTTAGTCAAAACTTCCGCTTTTTTGATCATTTTGTCTTCCACATCTTGATCTTGAACTTCTTTTTCTTCCAGTTCTTGTTTTTCTACTTTTGGCTCTTCCTTTTTCTCGTCAGCCCTTTGTTCAAGAGGAGTAGCATTATCGCCTAATGCGGCGATAACTTCTTCCGGCAATTCAACCGGTACTCCAGCTTCGTAGCGGTGTTCACCGCATTGTCCGTTATGATTGACAATTACTTTTCGCATAATGCTCTCACCTCCTTTTTTTTGTTTGGCTGGTGGTATTTGATTTGCTTATTTGTTCGCTTACATTTCCACTCACCCTACAGCCATCAGTTATCGTCACTAGGACGCAGACGTTGCCAAGTTAGCAAATGCCTTTGATGGATTGGACAATTGAATATCAACTAATCCCCAAATCTTCAGAGCAACCATGTTCTGTTGGAACAGATTGATAAGAGTTGAACCATCAGTATCAGTAATTGTTGCCTGATCTGAGATTTCCATT
>DATMOG010000053.1:0-9030 GCA_035568375.1 Candidatus Sulfotelmatobacter sp. | reverse complement strand
AATCCGAATGATATTCCAATACTTTATCTAATTTACTGGATAATATTTTTATAGGTCTTATAATCTATCTTTTATGGTAGATAGATTAGCAACTATACCAGTTTTACACGGCATTATGGATGTGCCTGGTTTATAGACCGTTGCTTGCTCATCGTAATAAAAAATGGAGATGAGGTTGTAAATTATGTAACAGCAAAATGCCCTGGCCTTGTGGGACTTGAAGGAGGTATACCTCTCGTACAATAGAACTCGGTAAAAATTGACAATTTTTGAAAGAAGCATCAGAAGGATTTTTGTGAACTCCAAAATTTGTGCTATTATTTAAATTCAAGAGGTTTGTAAATGGAAAAATCCAAATTCTCAACTACACATAAAGATGACGAGATGTTAGAGCTTGTGAGAAAAACAGACCATAAAACATTAGCTATCTGGGCTGCTGATTGCGCAGAGCATGTATTAGCACGCTTTGAGAAACAATATCCAGAAGATAATCGTCCACTAAAAGCTATCGAGGCAGGACGTGCATGGATACATGGGGATTTAAAGATGACCGATGCACGCAAGGCTGCATTTGCTGCCCATGCTGCTGCTCGTGCTGCTAATCAAGATGCAGAAGCTCAATCTGCTGCCAGATCTGCTGGCCATGCAGCAGCAACCGCGCATGTTGCAAATCATGCTATTTACGCTGCTCTCTATGCTTGCGCTGCTATCCCAAATAATGTTGCTACTAAAGAACGTGATTGGCAATATCAACACTTGCTTAATTTAAGAGATAGTCACTAACTTCCCAGTATGAAAACATTCTCTTTACTACCAAAAGAGCGAAAAAACCTTGTGCGACTAGGGAAACAAATCAAAGATGTCAAAGGAGCGATACGAGTACGGGTGATCCTTGCCTTGGATATACCATCAAAGAAGTTTCAGACAGTCTGCTTTTAGATGAAGATACTGTAAGCCAGTAGAAGAAAAAATATCAGAAACGGCAGTTTTTCTCTGATTGGCTTAAGGAGTACTAGGCAGGATATAACGGTAAACTAACCAAAGAGCAGATAAAGGAGATAGAAGGATTTGTAGAGAAACATACAGTAACAGACAGTCGTGAAGTGATAAAATTTATCAAAGAAAAATTTGACAAAGCATATACAATAACAGGCGTAACAAAGCTATTGCACCGGTTGGGGTTTGTGTACAAACAGGTAGTATTAATACCGGGGAAACTGGATGAGGTAAAACAGGAAGCGTGGTTGAAAGAATACAAAGGTCTGGAAGAGAACAAAAAAGAAGATGAAGTAATCCTTTTTGGAAAGGGAGTTCATCCAACCCATAATATCCATAAGATAAAAGCCTGGATCAAAAAGGGAGAGGATAAACAGATCAAGACGAATATCGGACGAGGCAGACTTAACATCAATGGAGCATTGGATATGGAAACAATGAGAATCACCACCCACTTTTCATAAACAATTGAAACATGACATTCATCAATTTTTTGACACTATTGATCAGTACGATGATCAGTACGAACCTCGACTGAGACAATTTATCGGCACAGATTTACACTTGATTAAATTCACTGCCTAAAAAGCCGAATTTCATTTTCTTAAACGTATATCTTCTAATGGCGCTTTGTATCGCTGCTTAGCGTTCCGCTTATCTGCTTTCAGTTGTGAACGATTTGGAATGTATTAAAACGTCAGTAATTCTAGACTTTTTTTTCTTTGTTCTGTTTTGTTTCTCCTGAGTTCTCGTGACAAACTGGTATGGAGTCTCTTCAGTATTTCAGTTATGTCTCGACGTGACATCCTTGCTGCTTGCATTACGTGCAGTTGCTCACGTTCTTTAACGTGCTTTGCATCGTTTGCACACCTCCTCCTAGATCATATATTATATCTGAGTGGTGCACTTCGTTTGCGAACTTAAAATTCTTAAAGTAATCAAGGTAAGCCTATTGTTAGGCGCTGTCCATACACTAGAATAGTCAGGATTTTATTTTTGTCAAAGTCGTATATGTTAAAAGTGGTTCTTTATAATTTGTATCTCTTCCTTGAAAATGTACTCTTGCACCTTCCGGAGCAGAGGTGTTTGTTCCAAATTGATTATACGAGGAGCCCATTATTATTTTAAGCGAAAGATCCTTTCTAAATGCTTCAATAGCAAGTACTTCTGGGCCACTTGCCCCACCAATTCGCCATGATTGTTCCAGAACCCCTGAACGCAATTGTCCTTGTTTATCTCTACCTTGAGCAATATCGTAATTTCTACGCGAGGCTATAATGTTTAAGTGTGACGCAGCAGCTTCATCAAATACTTTTGTTTGGTTAATTGCTTGGATAATTAAAGGATCAGTTACATATGAGAGGAGATTACTCCAATCGCCACGTACTATAAATAGATCCGATCCACCATAATGTACAGTTCCATCTTTTTCATGTGTCTCTCTTTGTTTCCCATGATATGAAATTAAAGTACCATCAATTTCAGCTTGACCTACACTTCGAATAATTAATCCGTCTGGTTGAAGATTTGATTCAAGTACAATACCAAATTTCCTTAGCTCATCATCTGCGAGATAACGTAATTGATCACTAAGTAATTCTTTTGATTGTACAACTGCTTGTCCACTCCCTCCGGCAGCAAGTGTACGTTTAACTCGTACCTCGTGTCCATTGCGTAATAAATCTTCTAAAGCATAATAAGCATCTTCTACTGAAAAAGCTGTACTTCCTGGTAATACAACGTCTTTTGTTGCTTCAGTAAATTCGGGATTCCACCCTTCGGGATGTATAGCTCTCTGAGTAACAAGTCCATGAGCAATTGCTTTTGTACTTTTAAAAGGTTTATCAACAACTCCACCAAAAAGATCATCTTTTGTATGAATACCTAATCTTTCAGCGTGAGTTTTACCAATAATTGTTTTACATGGAACAAAATAGATTTCACCGCCAAGTGGCATTTGTTGCAATGATCCATCAAATTCACCTCCAAATTCACGATCCGTCGTTGATGCGATAATAGTACTTAAGTCAGCAATTCTTACTCGTTCGTGTGGATCTATCGATTCGGTATTACCGCCCGTATAAATTACTACTGTTCTTCTATTTTCGATGCACATAGTTAATTATAATACGGTAAATATGAGAAATAAGTAAATCTTCTATTAGAAGAATAACGTCTAGAAGTATTATTTTTCTATTCAGATTCAACAGCATTTATCCATGAAGAAAATATAGTATAGATGTCTTTCCTAGCTGAGTCACTATCTAATTCGTGAGATGCATTTGGAATAATATATATTGCTTTCGGAGAGGGTAACTTACTATAAAGTATTTTTTGATGAGCTACAGGTATATGTGTATCATTTTCTCCTATCACTAATAACACAGGCATTGTTAATCTATTAGCAAATTGTAATAGATCATACTTTCTTCGGTCTAACATATGTTGCCATTTTAAGCCTGGATGAATAGGATCATCTTCTTGTCGAAACCCTCTTTCTTCCCAAGTCCGTATATAATCGGAACCTCGCACTGCCTCCGTTAATTGTCCTGAAATTACAGGAGCTGCTTGACCAAGTCCTTTTACTAATTTTGGATTTCTTTCTGAGAATACGGTAACAGCCAATCCACCCAAACTATGCCCGGCAAGATAAAAAGGGTAAGTATACCATGGTGTATCTTTGAGCTGTTCTATGACATCTTCTAAATCATGTACAAAGTTTGTTGTTGTCGCATCAGCATAGTTTCCGTCACTTTCGCCAAAAGTGTTCGTCGTATCGAACCGCACAACTGTAATGCCTTGTGATAAGAAAGATTGTGCAATACTAGTTACGATAGGATCTTCTTTTGTTCCTCCTAACCCATGCATAACAACTGCTAACCCTTTAGAGCCTTCTGGTTGATTAACTACACCAACTATTTTTTGATTAATTCTGTTTGATAAAACTAATCTTTCTTTCATAAGAAGTTATAATGCATTAAAAATAATACCTTTCAAAACAGATATTTGCTTGACATTTATAATTATTATTGAGTTTTTTATTTGGAGTATGAAACGAAAGTTATATTTTTTATTTAAAACCTTCCAAGAAAAAAAAATTAAGAAAAATTTAATCTAGACCGATCAACAAGTATGAAAAAGAATAGATGCTGAGTTAAAGGAGAGATCGTTAGGGATAATTAAACTTAAAAAAGCTCAGAATCTTGGAAGATAAATGAAAATAGGATAAATGAGTTAAGTAGAGAAAAAGTTGAATTAGAGCAAAAGAGTAAAGACTTAAAACAAGAAATTATTACACCCGAAGAAGCAAATTTAAGCTTGGAGAAATTTTTGAACCTATCAAAAAATGCTGGTGTTATAGTCCAATCAGCGAATGCAGAGATAAAAGATGCAATATATCGTTTAATCTTTTTGAACCTTACGGTTGATAGTTAAAAAGCACTGTCTTATCAAGCTAAAGAACCATTTGCTACCCTCTTGAAACAGAGGGAGTTGTTATCTGGTCGGGGAAAGAGGACTTGAACCTCCGACCTCACGGTCCCAAACCGCGCGCTCTAGCCAACTGAGCTATTCCCCGTAATTATATATATATTACTGTGCCGCGAGAGAGAGTCGAACTCTCACGTCCTTGCGGACAAAGGCTCTTAAGGCCTCCGTGTCTGCCATTCCACCACCGCGGCTTATATATAGTATATTGTACTTAAAATAGACGAATTATACAAGGCTAATTAACAATATTATATTTTTTCACTTTTTACATTTTTATTTCGTGGAGATTAATGTAGAAGACAATTTGTTGAGATTTATAAAACTATTTATGAAATCTCCTCTAGTCATTTGCATATGGCGTTCTAAAACGTTTAGATAAGGTTTGATTTGTAAGTAAAATATACAAAGTTTACTAAAAGGGATTTTTATGATATGAAAGATTGAAGTTAAAAAAATATTAATTGCAGAAAAAATACTATCAATGGCTGCATACAACCAGGTCCAGACAATTATTCCTATAGATAGAAATGCATGTGCAACGGCTAGAAATAAAGCTATCATATAAGTAACAAAAATAATTACAATTGAGTTAAAAGTTTGAGCAACTGAAAAAATAGATGTAATTATTGATTGTCCTATTATCACAGTAAAATGACTAATAACCAAAATGATTATTTCAAATTTTATTTGAATTATAGCTAAGATTAGATATAAACTGTTTATGACATTCTCATATAATAATGTCACTTCTTTAAAAATAAACTCTAAGAATTGCCACAAATTATTTCCGAATATGATTAAGTAACTTCCAGTAAAGATAACATGTAATCGTAGATCAAAATAATTTATTATTTGTTGAAAAAAATACCATAAAATTATTGATATATAAGTAATTAAAATAAGCAATTCTCTTACTATTAACCCAATTATGATATAGATTTGCGTAAAAGCAGAATCGAATGATTTAATATATTCTATGGCACTATTTAATGAAAATTTCGGAAGCCATATCTTAATATGTGATAATGAAACACGAAGAGGTATTGATATACTGAGAGTAGCTATGAAAATAATTAGCATTATTAGTATAGGGAGTAATCTATAAGCAGTTTTTGAAATTTGATATGATGAAATTATTTCACTTTTTTTTATATATTTTCTCTTTTGTCTATGTTTATTAACAAATTTTCTCATAGTCTATGAATAATCATATATTATACACTATAATGAATCTTAAATAATTTGTCTGTCATTGCATAAGCTTGAGGTCTTAGAGCGTTTTTGGTATACTCAAAGATACGCGGGTGTAGTTCAATGGTAGAACAACAGATTTCCAATCTGTATACGAGGGTTCGATTCCCTTCACCCGCTCATTATTGTCGTATCTTATACAAAGATATCCTATGCAAACAACAAATCTCGAAAAGCATACAACACAAAACCCTATCAGTCAATTTTTTCTGAATAATTTTAAACAACTCCTTCTAGAACAGACAAATCAATTGAAACCAGAGTCTATACTTGATGTTGGAGCTGGTGAAGGATTTATATTGGAAATGTTTCGTCAAAAACATATCATAAAAAAACTTGAAGGTATTGAATATATGGATGAGGCGTTAAATCTTGCAAAAAAGCTTCATCCACATGTTAAAATAAAAAAGGGCAATATATATAAATTACCCTATAAAACAGATTCATTTGATATTATTATTTGTACTGAAGTTTTGGAGCATCTTGAATATCCAGAAAAAGCTCTTATTGAATTAAAGAGAGTTGCAAAAAAGTACCTCATACTTTCGGTTCCTAATGAACCGCTATTTACACTCCAAAGAATTTTGAGAGGAAAAAATATTTTAAGGCTTGGAGCACATCCTGAGCATATTCAACACTGGACTCAAGGAGCATTTGAAAAATTTATAGCAAAACAATGTATAATAAAGGACGTTAAAACTCCCCTCCCCTGGACAATGATTACTGCACAGAAATAGTTACTTTTGTGCTTCAAGACTTTTATAGACAACGATTACAAAGGAGATAAACGGAATAGAAAGCAATGCCCCTACCATTCCCATTAAATTAGCACCTATAGTTACACCTAAGATTACAATGACTGGATTGAGTCCTACTGCTCGTTCCATGATCTTTGGAACAATAAGTTGATTTTCAAGCATTTGAATTAGTATATAAGTAACAACCATAACGAGTGCCATTGTGGGAGATATTGTTAAGGCAACAATTACTGCAGGAATTGCAGATAATGTTGGTCCCAAGGTAGGAACAATTTCCAAAATTCCTGCCAATAACGCTAATGGTAAAGCAAAAGGAATACCAAGGAGCATGAGAGCAATCCATGTCAAAAGTCCAATGGTAAGGCTTAGTAAAATTTGTCCTTGAAACCATGCTCCTAATTTTTCATTAACATGACTAAGGATTGTGAGAACCTTTTCATGTTGGTTTCTATGAAATAGGCGGGCAAAAGTTTTCTTAAAGGAATCGTTATATAAAAGGAGATATAAGCTTACAATAAAAACAGTAATAATTGAGAATAATCCCCCAAATAGGGTTGTTGTTACTTCTAATGCATTTGAACTCAATGTAGCAAATTGATTATTAAGGTAACCCTGTAGTTGATTAATGTTAATATTAAGATGAAAAACATCTGCTGATTGATGCAGGTATTTCGGAAAACCTGAAATTAATAATCCCAATTGCTGTATAACAAAAGGGATCAAAGGAATAATTAACGCAAATAGTAAAATAAGAATAGAAAAGTATGGAACTAATACTGCAATCAATTTCGGAACATGTCTCTTACGAAGGTAAGTCACAATTGGAAGTATTGTTGCCATTATGATATATGAAAGAAAAAGCGACAGAATAATGTCCCGTATCTGAAAGATAAACCAACCAAAAAAAATAATGCAGAGCGCAAAAATAACTTGATTTTTTAAAAGATATTCATAAAATCGTTGTAACATAGTCCAACTTAACTATATTGGAAAAAAATGTGCTTGTCAATGAAGCTAGAATATAAATTGCAAGTTATGCTTGTAGTTGGTAAAATAGAACAATAATAATACTGCTCCCGTAGCTCAATGGATAGAGCAGCTCGGTTCTAACGAGTCGGTTGGGGGTTCGAATCCCTCCGGGAGTACTTTGAAGCTTCTTAAACATAAAGAAACTCATTTAACCTAAATGAACAACTTAATTGGGATATTTATATAGTTTTATCCATCAAATTTCATTTTTTCAGTAGATTATTGAATGCTATATTCTGGACTTATCTATTTTTCATTAGAAAAATAGATAAAACTTCTAATTTCGCAAACTCATTTAAGATTAGTATATATGATCTCGCAATCTTTATAGATTGACAAAGCGCAAGATCTAGAGTAAACAGAATCTATGACAGAGTATCTTTCGAGAGCTCCTAAGGAAGATTTTGCGTATATACTCGTTGGCATTAACCCAGAACGATCAGACTTGTTTTGGAGAGACTATTCGAGATTTAAACCGATAGGTGCTCATAGAGTCCACATAGGAAAAATATCTATCAAGCATTTATTTAAGAATATCCTCTTAAAAATTACGCCACAATTTGATTCAAACGACGGCTGGCCATTTATAACAAAATTTTATACCAATAGTCAAAGTCATTTAGAATATTATGATAATGACACAAATCAAACAGAACATTTTTCTTATATTCCAAGCAAAAGCAGGTTTTATTTAAATACTCCACTGCAGCAAGAGATTGAAGCAGTAGGTCTACATCCATGGGCTACACAAAATAACGCAGAATATCTTTTTCGAGAATTCAATTGGATTCGTTTTATGAATCAACAAGGTTTTGATGAAATTCTCGTCGCCTTCCATCGAAATTATCCAGGTACTTTTGCATTCTATTCATTTATTGAAGGTACAACAAAAACTGCTGAAGAATTGACACAAGAAGATCTCAAAGCAATGATTGACTTTATGCTGAAACTACAAACATATAAACGTCCAAAGACGGAAGCAATGTTTGGTCATTTTGCTTTAACTGCATCAAATCCTTATTATTCAGGTAATGACTATATCTATGGTGCTTTTACACGTCTACAACAAGCAAAAATTGCACATAAGACAGACCCGGTCGCCTCTTGATAAAGTGACAGCATTTACCAAACAGTAGAGGATTGATTTTGGTAGTTATGATTTTCTTGATCATGATATCGTTCAAAATTGCCTGCCTCCATTACAATAAGCTGATTTACGGCTATGTCCATTTGATGTAGGACCGCATAATACTATTTTCTCGGATGATGGGAAAGCTAATTTTATTGATTTTGAACATTTTGCTTGGCAAGATCCCGCTTACCAATTTGCTCATTTTATTACACATCCTCGTCTTCGAGGTATTTCGGAAGAAAATCATCGTTTTGCTATAAATTATATCCTTGATGGCATCGACCCTCAATATCGCGACCGCCTATTTTAGGCTAAATATTATCTCAATATTGAGTGGGCATGCCAAATACTGAGATCTTTAACTTCTGAAAAACT